>CAXTFJ010000033.1:36002-36276 GCA_964243405.1 uncultured Lichenihabitans sp.
CCGCCCCCCAGACGAGCAGGGCGACGACGGCGACGAGAACGATCTGGTAGGTGGCGCCCCGAAGAGCCGGGTTCTGCAAAATCGGTTCGCGCGGTCGATCCAACTCACCCGTCACATGCGCCATGCCGTCTCCCGCATCCTGCGTGAAGGCCGCCCCGCGGCGTCGCGGGGCGGGTTGCGTCCGATCCGACCGCTCAGCGGGCCGGAGGTGAATATTGCAGGCCGCCCTTGTTCCACAGAGCTTTGAGGCCGCGCTTGATCTTCAGCTTGGAGC
>CAXTFJ010000034.1:0-25581 GCA_964243405.1 uncultured Lichenihabitans sp.
TCGCAGGCGAACATGGTGCCGAGCCGCCCGAAGCCGTTGATGACCTCGTCGGCCACCACCAGGACGTCGTGGCGGCGGCACACGGCCTGGATCTTCTCCCAGTAGGTGGCGGGCGGCGGCAGCACGCCGCCGGCGCCGATCAGCGGCTCGCCGATGAAGGCCGCGACCGTGTCGGGCCCCTCGGCCAGGATGGTGGCCTCCAGTTCGGCCGCGAGGCGGTCCGCGAAGGCCTCCTCGCTTTCGCCGTCCAGCGCGTGACGGTAGTGGTGCGGGCAGCCGACGTGCTTCATCATCGGCAGCGGCAGGTCGAAGCCGCGGTGGTTGGACGGCAGGCCCGTGAGGCTGCCCGACGCCACCGTGATGCCGTGGTAGCCGCCCGAGCGGGCGATGAACTTCTTCTTCTGCGGCCGGCCGATCGCGTTGTTGTAGAACCACACGAGCTTGATGACGCTGTCGTTGGCCTCCGACCCGGAATTGGTGAAGAAGACCCGGTCGAGCCCCTCGGGCGAGATTTTCACCAGCTTCTCGGCCAGGTCGATGGCCGGGTTGGACGACTTGCCCGAGAAGGAATGGTAGTAGGGCAGCCGGCTCATCTGCCGGGTGGCGGCCTCCACCAGGCGGGGCTCGCCGAAGCCCACCGCCACGCTCCACAGCCCCGCCATCGCCTCGATGTACTCGCGTCCCGCGTCGTCGTAGACGTGGATGCCCTCCCCGCGGTCGATGACGATGGGGCCCGTCTTCTCGTGGCGCCGCGCGTTGGTGGCGGGATGGAGCAGGTAGGCCACGTCGCGCGCGTGGACGGAATTGGGCAGAACGGTCATGGCTCGTCCGGGGTGCGGCGGGAAGGCGGGGTGCCGGTGTCGCGTGGCAAGCACCATACCGGCGCGGCGGACCGGGTGGAAGGCGAGCGGACGTGAGGGGTGACTTAGACCCCGTTTCCATCGGAGAGCCCTTTTGGGCCGCGCGCCGCGAACAGGGCCGCGCAGCCGACAGTTTCGATTTCCACACTGTCGAACCGCTGCTCCAGCGCGACCCGGAGGTCGGCCGCACCGTCGGCCGCGTTCGAGAACACACCTTTGCCGTTGTAGACCCGCATCAGGCGTCGGGCCGTGGCCGACCTGGTCACGCCCAGAGACAGGAGCGTCGCGCCGAACACGACGCCTCCGGGCGCGAGCCAGGGCTTGAGGTGGTCCAGCACGACCGCCTTTTCGATGATCGAACCCGGCAGGCAGTGGAACAGGTAGGTCGTCGCGATCGAGCGGAACGGCTGCGGCGGAGGGCCGAGCGGCCGCAGGACGTCGACCCGGTACTGCTCCGGCCGATAGCGCGCGATGCGCCGCGACGCCGCCGCCAGGGAATGCGGATTGAGGTCCATCAGGCCGACCCGCGGCCCGGCACCGGGAAAGCGGCACCGGTCGAGGTACCATCCCGTCCCCACGCCGACGTCGAGGTGCGCGTCCGTGACGTGGCGATCGTAGAGCGCCAGGATCCGGCGCGTCGGGCAGCGCCAGACAAGCGGGTTGGACAGGCCCAGCACCACGAGGTCGTAGAGCGCGAGGGTCGTGCGGGTGTAGATCGCCTGTCCGGCGTGGGCGTGGTCTTGCGGTGGAACGGGCGGCATGGGCTCTCCCTAGAATGGAATTCCGGGTAGCACCATGGCGAGCCCGTGGCTCCGGAGACCCGTGCCTTTCCGTCCTCGCGCGGCCAAGGTCCTGTGTCGGGCGTCCGTTCCCCGGACCAGGCGCGGCGGGGTGCGGCAGAACCCGCCTGCCACGCGGGCTCGGGCCGACGCCCGCATGATAGGCAGCGATGCGTGATTCCTGGGCATCGCGGCCCTCGCGCACGGATCGAGACGGATTGAGGAGATCGAGCATGGCCGGGGTCCGGATGCCCGCCGAATGGGAGCCGCACGAGCGCTGCTGGATGGCCTGGCCCTGCCGGCCCGAAAGCTGGCGCAACGGCCTGGGCGTCGCGCGGGACGCCTTCGCGGGCGTGGTCCGCGCGGTGGCGCGGTTCGAGCCCGTGGCCCTGGTGGCCCGCCCGGAGGACGCGGACGAGGCGCGCAGGCTCACGGCCGGCGCCGCCGACGTGCTGGTCGCCGAGCTGGACGACGGCTGGACGCGCGACACCGGCCCCACCTTCGTGGTCGGGCCGGAAGGCCTCGCGGGCGTCGACTGGGGTTTCAACGGCTGGGGCCTCGCCTACCCCGGTTTCGCGCGCGACGCCCGGCTCGCCCGCCGCATCCTGGAGCACGCGGGCGCGCGGCGGATCGTCGGGCCGCAGATCCTGGAAGGCGGCTCGATCCACGTCGACGGCGAAGGCACGCTGCTCACCACCGCCGAATGCCTGCTCGACCCGGAGCGCAACCCGCACCTCGACCGCGCCGACATCGAGGCGAACCTCCGCGCCACCCTCGGGATCGAGCGGGTGATCTGGCTGCCGCGCGGACTGACCGGCGACGAGACGCGCGGGCACGTCGACAACCTGTGCTGCTTCGCGGGCGCCGGACGCGTGCTGCTGCCCGCGACCGACGACCCGGACGATCCCGACGCCGCCGTCTTGGCGGACGCGCGGGCCGTGCTGGAGCGCGCGACCGACGCGCGAGGCCGGAGGCTCGCGATCCTCGACCTACCCGTCCCGCCCCGGCGCCGCGACCCGCGGGGCGGCGTCATGGCGCTGTCCTACGTCAACTTCTACCTCGCCAACGGCGGGCTGGTGATGCCCGGCTTCGATGCCGTTACCGACCGCGAGGCCGCGCGCGTGCTCCGCGCGGCGTTTCCGGACCGCGCGGTCGCGGTCGTGGACGGGCACGCCATCGCGGACGGCGGCGGCAACGTCCACTGCATCACCCAGCAGCAGCCGCGCGTGCCGGCGGCCTGAGGCGGCCGTCGAGCCGCCCGGCGCTCAGCCGTCGAGCCGCTTCTGGAAGAAGAACCGGGTCGCGCCGGGCGGGTGGCCGTCGACCTGCCCGAACCGCTCGAAGCCGAGCTTCTCGTAGAAGCCCGGTGCCTGAAAACTATAGGTGTCGAGCCAGAGGCCGACGCAGCCGCGCTCCCGCGCGACCGCCTCGGCGCGGGCCATGATAGCGCCGCCGAGCCCCCGCCCCCGCTGCTCCTCCGGCACGAACAGCAGCTCGACGATCAGCCAGCGGAACAGCGAGCGGCCGATCAGCCCGCCCACCGTGGCGCCCGCCTCGTCCTTGATCAGGATGGCGAGCGGCTTGATGTCGAGCGGACCCGCGGCGGCCTCTTCGAAGGCCGCCAGCCTGGCGAGCACGACCGCGCGGTCGGCCTTGCTCTCGTCTTCGGAGACGACGAGGCGGATTGGATGGTCGGACACGGGGCGCCCCTTTCGAGACTGGAAGCCTCGGCGCAGTACGGTAGGGCAGGCTGCCGCACGCGGTCAAAGACGGGAGGCGACATCGGCAGGACTGCAATTCTTGAAGTTACAAGCGAAGCAAAAAATATGTTTTTAGAAAATCTCTTGTTTTGGATTTTTACAAGTACACATCCAAGATGTCTTAAACAAAGGATTCGTGTCATGAAAAATCTTCAAAAGATCTTCGCTGTTTCTCTGGGGATCGCCAGTGTCGCGGCTGTTATCAGTCCGGCCTCCGCCAATACCGAGCGGCTGAAGTGGCAGAACGAAGCCCGCAAGCATGGGATCGTCGAGGAGAGGGTCGCGGCCATTCCCGTGGCTCCCGTGCTCAGGGCGGACGGGCTGCGCCACTACAGCCATTGAACAGAACGCGTTTCCCCCACCGAAGGGATCTTCAGCGCCGCTCATCTCTGCTCATCCGGAGATGAGCACCGCGGACGCTCGACGGCAACAGGATCCAGGCCCGCGGCACGGTTCTTCGCGAAGAACGGGCCCCTCCCCACCGCGACGGGCCTCCTACCGCTCCCTTGCCGCCCGCGACGCAATCGGCATGATCCGTGCTTGACCTTGTCGGTCGAACGGAGGCCGCCGTCGCGCATGCAGTCCTCGATCTCGGTCCGGCGGCCCGCGCCGCCCCGCGTCGACCACGGGACCGCCTCGCCGCCGGTGGCCGAGGCGGCCTTCCCGATCGTCGTGGCGGACCCGGACGAGGCCCGAGCCAAGCTCGTTCAGATCCAGAACGTTTCGAAGGTGTTCGGCGCGGGCGCGTCGCGCGTCACCGCCCTCGACGACGTGTCGCTCACCATCCGCACCAACGAGTTCTTCACCCTGCTCGGCCCCTCGGGCTGCGGCAAGACCACGCTGCTGCGCCTCATCGCGGGATTCGAGCATCCGAGCGCGGGCGTCATCCTCCTCGACGACCGTCACGTGGTCGACGACCCGCCCCACAAGCGCCCCGTCAACACGGTGTTCCAGTCCTACGCGCTGTTCCCGCATCTCAGCGTGGAGGGCAACGTGGCTTTCGGGCTGGAGCGGCAGGGCCTGCGCGGCGCGGCCGTGGCCGAGCGGGTCGGCGCCATGCTGCGGCTCGTGCGGCTCGAGGCTCTCGCCAAGCGGCGGCCCGCGCAGCTCTCAGGCGGCCAGCAGCAGCGGGTGGCGCTGGCGCGCGCCCTGGCGCCCCAGCCCCGGCTGCTGCTGCTCGACGAGCCCCTCTCGGCGCTCGACCTGAAGCTCAGGCGCGGCATGCAGGTCGAGCTCAAGCGCATCCAGCGCGAAACCGGCATCACCTTCGTGCTCGTCACCCACGACCAGGAGGAGGCGCTGTCCATGTCGGACCGCATCGCCGTCATGGAGGGCGGGCGCGTCCTGCAGCTGGGCCGCCCGGCCGACGTCTACGAGCGGCCGAACTGCCGCTTCGTGGCGGACTTCATCGGCGAGGCCAACGTGCTGCCGGGCGGCATGCTGGGCCTGCCCACTCCGTTCGCGGCCATCCGGCCGGAACGCTTGGTGCTGTCGCGCGGCCCCGGCCAGGGTGGGCCGATGGGCCGGGTCGGCGAGGTTACCTATCTGGGCGCGACCACGTCCTGCACGGTGCTGCTGGACGACGGCACGACCGTGAAGGTGGAGCGCGGCGACGTGCCCGCGGGGCTCGCGCCGGGGGACGTGGTGACCTGCCGGTTCCCACCCGACGCCCTCCTGCCGCTCGAAAGCTGACGGCCCTGACCGCGCTCCCCGCCCTGGCGTCGCGTTCCGCCGTTGCCCCGGCCCGCGCGCGACGCGACCGGGCCCTGTGGCTCGCGAGCCCGGCGCTGCTGACCATCGTGGTCTTCATGCTCCTGCCGATGGGGATCGCGCTCGTCTATTCGGTGCTCACCCCCAGCCCCTACGGCGGCGTGCAGGCACCCTATTCGGCCGGCTCCTACGTCCGTTTCGTTTACGACCGCGACCTCGACGATAGCCTGGTGTTCGACACCACCTACCTGCAGATCTTCACCCGCTCGCTCGTGCAGTCGGCGCTGACCACGCTGATCTGCGTCGTCCTCGGCCTGCCGATGGGCTGGTACATCGCGACCCGGCCGCCCCGCGCCCGCAAGGTGCTGGCGCTGCTCGTCACCATCCCGTTCTGGACCAACCTGCTGATCCGCACCTACTGCTGGGTGCTGCTGCTGCGCGACCAGGGGCTGGTCAACGAGGCGCTGCAAGGCCTGGGGCTCACGCGGGCGCCCATCACCTTCCTCTACTCGGACGGCGCGATCCTGCTCGGGCTGGTGTATTCGAGCCTGCCCTTCATGGTGCTGCCGATCTACGGCGCGCTGGAGAAGGTGGACCCCCGGCTGGTGGAGGCCGCCTACGACCTTTACGCCGGCCGCTGGGCGGTGGCGCGCCACCTCGTCTGGCCGCTCGCCAAGCCGGGCGTGGCGGCGGGGACGCTGCTCGTCTTCGTGCCCGCGCTCGGCGCCTTCCTGCAGCCCGACATCCTGGGCGGCGGCAAGAAGCTGATGATCGGCAGCCTGATCCAGCAGCAGTTCACCACCGGGCGCGACTGGTCCTTCGGGGCGGCGCTGTCGATGATCCTCATGGTGTTCGTGCTGGGCGCGCTGATGTGGGGGTCGTGGCGGCGCGCCGGCCTGGAGGGCGTGGCGTGAGGGCCGCGGGCTTCGACTGGCGCCGCATGCCCGAGTTCGGGGCCGTCAACGCGCTCGCCATGCTGTTCCTCTACGCGCCGCTCGCGGTGCTGGTCGTCTACGCCTTCAACGCCAACCGGGTGGCGCTGATCTGGGGCGGCTTCAGCACGCGCTGGTTCGTGACGGCCGCCACCAACGAGGACCTTCGGCGCTCCGCGATCAACAGTTTGATCGTGGCCGCGGTCGCGACGCCCGTCGCCACCCTGCTCGCCATCCCCGCGGCGCTGGCCTTCGAGCGCGGCCGCTTCTTTCCCGGCCGCGCGGCCGGGGAAGCGCTGGTCGCCCTGCCGCTGCTGGCGCCCGAGATCGTCACCGCCATCGCGACGCTGATCTTCTTCGAGGCGATCGGGCTCAGGGCGGGGCTCGGCAACGTGGCGCTGGCCCACGTGGTGTTCTGCATCCCTTTCGCGCTGCTGCCCATCCGCGCCCGGTTGCGCGACATGCCGCGCGATATCGAGGACGCCGCGCGCGACCTCTATGCCGACGCGTCCGCCGTTTTCCGCCGCGTGACGCTGCCCCTGCTCGCGCCGGCGATCGCGGCGGGCGCCACGCTGGCCTTCGTGGTGTCGCTCGACGACTTCCTCATCACCTTCATGGTGGCGCCCGCGGGGGCCACCACGCTGCCCGTCTACCTTTACGGCATGCTGCGCGTGGGGGTGACGCCCGAGGCCAACGCCGCCGCCACCATCCTGCTCGCCGTCTCGGTGGCGGCCGTCGTGCTGTCGACCGCCCTTGTCAGACGCCGGGCGGCGACCTGATGTTCAACGGAGGACCGTAACGCCATGACACGTGCATTTCCCGCCGGGCTGGTCGCAGCCACGGCCTTGACCTGCCTGCTCAGCGCCGGGGCCGCGCGCGCCGCGGGCGACCTGCTGATCTACAACTGGACGGACTATACCTCGCCCGACCTCATCAAGAAGTTCGAGGCCGAGACCGGCATCAAGGTCACGCTCGACACCTACGATTCCAACGAGACCCTGCTCGCCAAGCTGAAGTCCGGCTCGACGGGCTACGACATCGTCGTGGTGTCCTCCGACTTCGTGCCGATCTTCGCCAAGGAGGGTCTGATCCAGAAGATCGATGCCGCCAAGCTTCCCGAGTACGGCAACATCGAGGCACGCTGGAAGGACCCCACCTGGGACCCGGAGCGAGCCTATTCCATCCCCTACGACTGGGGCGTCACCGGCTTCACGGTCAACACCAAGTTCGTGAAGGAGCCCGCGGACTCGCTCCAGATGCTGTTCGACCCGCCCGAGGAGGCCAAGGGCAAGGTGGGCATGATGGGCTCGCCGAGCGAGGTGATGTCGCTCGCCGAAGTCTACCTCGGCCTGCCCCCCTGCCAGACCGACACCGGCAACATGAAGAAGGTGTCGGACCTGCTCGAGAAGCAGGCCCCCGCCGTCAAGGTCTACAATTCCGACGGCATCATCGACCGGGAAGGGTCGGGCGAGACGTGGATCCACCAGGCCTGGAACGGCGACGCGGCCCGCACCCGCGCCAACAACCCGGACGTGAAGTTCGTCTTCCCCAAGGAGGGCGTCGTGGGCTGGATGGACAACGTCGCGATCCCGACCGGTGCCAAGGACCCGGAGAACGCCCGGATGTTCGTCGAATTCCTGCTCAAGCCCGAGAACAGCGCGATGTCCTCGAACTTCACGCACTACGCCAGCGCGATCCAGGGCGCGGAGGCGGACTACGACCCCTCCATGAAGGACGCGCCCGAACTGAAGGTCCCGCCCACCGAGAAGATCGCCTTCACGCCCGCCTGCCCGGAGGAAGCCACCAAGCTCATGGACCGCGTCTGGACCAAGCTCAAGAAGTGACGGCCGAGCCGGGCGGGGCCGGTTGGCGCCCCGCCCGGCTCGTTGACCTGGACGGCATGATGGCCGCCCAGGCGCGCATTCACACCCTGCTGCAGGAGCGGCGGGACGTGTTGGCCGACAAGCTCGCGCTGTTTCCCGAGGGCTGTCTCGTGCTGGCCGGGGCGGAGGACGGATGCCTCGGCTACGCCCTCGCCCATCCCTGGCGCCTGGGTGACGCCCCGCCGCTCGACGCGCTGCTCGGCGCCCTGCCCGCGGACGCGGACTGCCTGTTCATCCACGACGTGGCCCTGTTTCCCGAGGCACGGGGCAAGGGTGCGGCGGGAGCCTGCATGGAGCACATGGCGCGGGTCGCGCGGCTCCGCGGCTTGCCGACGCTCGCCCTGGTATCGGTCTACGGCACGGTGCCGCTGTGGAGCCGCCACGGTTTCGTGCCCCACGACCCTCCCGGCCTCGCGGCCAAGCTCGGAGCCTACGGCGACACCGCCCGCTACATGGTGGCCCGCCTCGCCTGACCCGTGGCATGCCGCTTGCTGACGGGGTGCCGTGCGGATCCGGTTGAAAACTCACGCGAACGGGGCGGGGCGGGGCGACGTGCCGCCGCACCCGCTTCCGCGGCGCGCCGAACAGGCTACAAGCCGCTCCGGTTTCTGCTCCACACGCGACAAGGATCGATCATGACGCTGAAAACACTGCTGGCCGCCACCGCTCTGACGGCCTTCGCCGCGAGCGGCGCCTTCGCGGCCGACAGCCGCGCCGACCTGATGAAGGCGCACCGCGGCGGCGTGCTCAAGCTCAACGCGCACGGCTCGGCCGGCACGATCGATCCGCAGATCAACTACGAGCTGGAATTCTGGCAGCTTTACTACAGCACCAACGACGGATTGCTCACCTTCAAGAAGGTCGACGGCGCGGACGGCAACACGATCGTGCCCGACCTCGCCGAAGCGCTGCCGAAGCCTGAGGACGGCGGCAAGACCTACGTGTTCAAGCTGCGTGACGGGCTGAAATTCTCGACCGGCAAGGACATCACCCCCGCCGACGTGGTGGCTTCGTTCCAGCGCATCTTCAAGGTGTCGAGCCCGACCGCGGGCTCCTTCTACAACGGCATCGTGGGCGCCGACGCCTGCCTCAAGGACGGTGCCACCTGCACGTTGAAGGATGGCGTGGTGGCCGACGACAAGGCCCGCACGATCACCTTCCACCTCACGACGCCGGACGCGGAATTCTTCGACAAGCTCGCCGTGCCGCACGCCGTGATCCTGCCGGCCGACACGCAGCCCAAGGACCTCGGCACCACGCCGCCCGCCTCGACGGGCCCCTACGTGATCCAGAGCTACGACCCGGACCACGGCATGAAAATGGTCCGCAACCCCTACTTCAAGGAGTTCAGCGTCGACGCCCAGCCGGACGGCTACGCGGACGAGATCGACTACAACTTCGGCCTCGACGATCAGGCGGGCTTGACCGCGGTGGAGAACGGGCAAGCCGACTGGACCTTCGACGACCCGCCGAGCGACCGGCTGAACGAGCTCGGCACCAAGTTCGCCAAGCAGGTCCACGTCCACACGCTGTCGGCCTACTACTACGTCCCGATGAACGTGAACCTGGCTCCCTTCAACAACGAGAAGGCGCGCCAGGCCGTGGCCTACGCGGTCGATCGGAAAGCCCTGGTCGGGCTGTTCGGCGGCCCCAACCTCGCAGCCCCGCTCTGCCAGAACCTGCCCGTCGGGATGGCGGGCTACGACGCTTACTGCTCGTTCAGCAAGGACCCCGGCACGAAGTGGTCCGCGCCCGACATGGCCAAGGCCAAGCAGTTGATCGAAGAGTCGGGCACCAAGGGGCAGAAAGTGACGCTGATCGGCGACGACAAGGCCGTCCCCAAGGCCATCGCCACCTATATGCAGGGTGTTCTGCACGACCTCGGCTACGACGCGAGCCTGAAGACCGTGTCGCACAACATCCAGTTCACCTACATCCAGAATACCAACAACAACGTGCAGATCAGCGTGAGCGACTGGTATGCGGACTATCCGGCGCCGTCGGACTTCCTCAACGTCCTGTTCGGATGCGGCTCGTTCCACCCCGGCTCCGATTCCTCGATCAACATCGCGGGCTGGTGCGACAAGAAGGTCGACGCCGACATGCAACAGGCGCTGGCCACCGCCGTGACCGATCCGGCCGCGGCCGACACGATGTGGTCCAAGATCGATAAGGAGATCACGGACGCGGCTCCCGTCGCGCCGCTGTTCCAGCCCAAGCGGGTCGACCTCGTGTCCAAGCGGGTCGGGAACTTCATGTTCACCGACACGATCCACATGCTGCTCTCGCAGGTCTGGGTGCAGTAGGAAGTCTCAGGCTTTGACCGTCCTGACAAACCGCACCCCGGCCACGGCCGGGGTGCCCTTTGCGCGATCGACGAGCCGCGGCCCGTGGGCCACGGCGCTCGTCAAGCTCGGGCGCGACCGCGCCGCCATGGTGGCGCTGGCCGCGCTGGTGCTGATCGTGCTCGCGACCCTCGCGGCCCCGCTCTACGCCGCGCTGATCGCACATACCGACCCGTTCAGCTCCAACCTGAGCGGCTCCATCACGCTCGACGGGCAGGACGTGCCCATCATGCAGGCCGAGACCGAGGGGCTGGGCTTGGGCACGACGCCCATCGGCCCGACCTGGCGGGGCCCCTACTTCCTGGGCGCCGATACGCAGGGGCGCGACGTGATGGCCCGGCTGCTCTACGGCGGGCAAAACTCGCTGATCATCGCGGGCAGCGCCACGCTGATAACCCTGGTGCTCGCCGGGGTGGTGGGCATCGTGGCGGGCTTCTTCGGCGGCTGGGTCGACATCGTGCTGTCGCGGCTGCTCGACATCCTGTGGGCCTTCCCGGTCTTCCTGCTGGCGATCTCGCTGTCGGTCGTCACCATCGGGCACGGTCTCGACCTCGGTTTCGTGACCATCGATTCCAACAGCCTGCTCCTGCCGATCCTCATCATCGCGATCGTCTACGTGCCCTACGTGGCCCGCCCGATCCGCGGTCAGGTGCTGCAGCTCAAGCGCAGCGAGTTCGTGCTGGCCGCGATCAGCCTGGGCGTGCCGCGCGCCCGCATCCTGCGCGTCGACATCCTGCCCAACGTGATGTCCACCCTCATCGTCTTCGCGCCGCTCACCATGGCGCTCACCATGATCATCGAGAGCGCGCTGTCGTTCCTGTCGATCGGCGTGCAGTCGCCGCAGGCTTCCTGGGGCACCATCATCGAGGATGGGCAGGCGCTGCTCTACACGCGGCCGCTGGTGGCGGTGGCGCCCGGCGTCGCGATCGTGCTGACGGTGCTGGCCCTCAATGTGTTCGGCGACGGCGTGCGCGACGCGCTCGACCCGCGCGCCAAGCTCCGGGCGAAGTGAAGCCGTGGCGCCGTTGCGGGTTGGCCGACGTCGGCAAGGGTATGTAGGCGACAGGACTGTCCTTCCGGCCCTTGAGTTGAGACCCGCCCGCACGCGGCACCGCGTGTCCCTGGTCTCAGCTTTCGCCTTTTCCCTTCATGCATCTCGACGGCCTGCCGGTTTCGCCCTTCGCCCCTCGAGGGGAGAAGGTGGCGCGAAGCGCCGGATGAGGGGGGATGCTCCGCGCGGGCCGGGCTGTTCACCCCTCATCCGCCCTGTCGGGCACCTTCTCCCCGCGAGCGGGGCGAAGGGCGCAACAACCCCGCCGCGCAGGTCTGTCGGTCCGCTAGCCGCTTTTGCTCCGCCCGGGGCAACGGGGCTGCGACGGACGGGATCATGCGCCCTTTGGGGATCCGCGAGGTCCAAACCGACCGCGATGACACCATGACCCTCGTCCTGCTACGCCGCCTGGGCGAGATGCTGTTCGTCATGGCGGGCATCTCGATCCTGGTGTTCCTGATCTTCTTCGCCACGCCCGGCGCCGATCCGGCCGCCCGCATCGCGGGCCGCAACGCTTCCCCCGAGGTGCTGGCCGCGGTCCGCCACGACTTCGGCTTCGACCAGCCGCTGTGGGTGCAATACCTGCTGCTGATGAAGCGCCTGTTCGTCACGGGCGACCTCACCTCCTTCGTCAACCGCGGCCAGAAGGTGATCCCCGCCATCATCGAGGCCGTGCCCGTCACGATGTCGCTGCTGCTGGGCGCCGCGGTCCTGTGGGTGGTGCTGTCGATACTGATCGGCGTCGCGGCCGCGCTGACACGCGGCAGCCTGCTCGACAAGGGCCTGATGATCCTCGGGCTGATCGGCGTGTCGGCCCCGGTGTTCTGGGTGGGCGAGGTCGCCAACCTCGTCACCCAGAGCCGCTACCACGACACCTGGCTGTTCTCCTGGGTCCCGGGCCTGGGCTACGTGCCGCTGACCGAGGACCCGGTGGGCTGGTTCAAGGCGCTGGTGATCCCCTGGATCACGCTGGCGATCCTCTACATCGGGCTCTACGGCCGGGTGCTGCGCGCCAACCTGATCGAGGCCTATCAGGAGGACTTCATCCGCACCGCCCGCGCCAAGGGGCTGACGGAGACCCGCGTCCTGGTGCGCCACGCGCTCCGGACCTCGCTCGTCACCTTCGTGTCGCTGTTCGGGCTCGACTTCGGCGCGCTGGTGGGCGGCGGCACGTTGCTGACCGAGATCGTGTTCGGCCTGCAGGGCGTGGGCTTCCTCACCTTCAACGCGCTCGGCAACCTGGACCTGCCCATGATCATGGCGACCGTGATGTACGCCTCCTTCTTCGTGGTCGCCGCCAACGCGGTCGTGGACCTGCTCTACGCCACCCTCGACCCGCGCGTGAGGGTCGGGCGTGCCTGACGCCACGACCGAGCCCGTCCTGCGGGTCGACGACCTGCGGGTGTCGTTCCGCACGGAGCGGGGCGTGCTGCGGGGCGTCGACGGCGTGTCCTTCACGGTGCAGCCCGGCGAACTCGTTTCCATCGTGGGCGAATCCGGTTCGGGCAAGTCGCTCACCTCGCTCGCCGTGATGGGGCTCATCAACGACCCCAACGCGAGCGTCGCGGGCTCCATCCGCTACAAGGGCCGCGAGCTCGTCGGCCTCGGGCGCCGCGCGCTGCAGGCGGTGCGGGGCGACGAGATCGCCATGATCTTCCAGGACCCGATGACGGCCATGACGCCCGTCTACACGGTGGGCTGGCAGATCGCCGAACAGGTCCGCGCCCACCAGAAGCTTTCGGCGCGCCAGGCCCGCGCGCGGGCCGTGGAGCTGCTGGGCGAGATGGGCATCCCCAACCCCGACCTGGCCGTCGACCGCTACCCCCACCAGCTGTCGGGCGGCATGCGGCAGCGCGCGATGATCGCCATGGCGCTGTCGTGCAACCCCTCGCTGCTGATCGCCGACGAACCCACCACCGCGCTCGACGTCACGGTGCAGGCGCAGATCCTGCGCCTCATCGACCAGCTCCGGCGCGACCACGGCTCGGCCGTGGTGCTGATCACCCACGACATGGGCGTCGTGGCCGAGGTAGCCGACCGCGTGATGGTGATGTACGCGGGCCGCATCGTCGAACAGGGCCGCAAGCTGCCGCTGTTCACCGATCCGGGCCACCCCTACACGGTGGGGCTGCTGCACTCGATCCCGCCGATGACGGGCGTCAAGCCGCACCGGCTGACGGCCATCCCCGGCGCGCCGCCCGGCCTCGCCGACCGGCCCGCGGGCTGCCGTTTCGCGCCGCGCTGCGCCCATCGCTACGAGCCCTGCGACGTCGACCCGCCGCTGTTCGCGCGACCCGGGGGTGCCGCGGCCTGCTACCTGGCCGAACCCGTGCCCGCGGGAGCCGCCCCGTGAGCGAGCCGCTGCTGGAAGCGCGCCACCTGTCGATGCAGTTCCGCCTGGGGGGACGCTTCAGCCCGGGCGGCGTACGGACGCTCAAGGCCGTGGACGACGTGTCGCTCACCGTGCGTCGCGGCGAGACGCTGGGGCTCGTGGGCGAGTCCGGCTGCGGCAAATCCACGCTCGGCCGCTGCCTGCTGCGCCTTTACGAGCCCACGGGCGGCGAGGTGCTGTTCGAGGGCCGCGACATCACGGGGGCGGGGGTGAGCGAGCTCCGGCGCGTGCGGCCGCGCATGCAGATGGTGTTCCAGGACCCGTACGCATCCCTCAACCCGCGCCGCCGGGTGGGCGAGCTCGTGGCGGAACCCCTGAAAGTGCACAAGCGACCCGACGGGCGCGCCCGCTCGGCGCGCGAGATCCGCGAGCGGCTGGTCGAGCTGATGCGGCTGGTGGGCCTGTCGCCCGAGCACCTGGACCGTTTCCCGCACGAGTTCTCGGGTGGCCAGCGCCAGCGGATCGGCATCGCGCGCGCGCTGGCGCTGGAGCCGAGCCTGGTGGTGGCGGACGAGTCGGTGTCGGCGCTCGACGTGTCGGTGCAGGCGCAGGTCGTCAACCTGTTCATGGACCTGCAGGACCGGCTGGGCGTCACCTACCTGTTCATCGCCCACGACCTCAGCGTGATCCGGCAGGTGTCGCAGCGCACCGCCGTGATGTATTTGGGGTCGCTGGTCGAGACCGGCCCGACCGAAACCGTGTTCGCCCGCCCCGCCCACCCCTACACGGGCGCGCTGATGGCGGCCGTGCCGCAGGCCGACGTCCGCGCCCCACGGCGCGACCGCATCATCCTCAAGGGCGACGTCCCGAGCCCGCTCGACCCGCCGTCCGGGTGCCGCTTCCACACCCGCTGCCCGAAGGTGCAGGACCGCTGCCGCACCGAGCCCCCGGCCCTGCGGCCGATGGGGGACGGGCGCGACGCGGCCTGCCATTTCCCGCTGGTGTGACGTTCCCCTTCTCCAGCAGCGCGGGAGAAGGGCAGAACCCCATCAAGCCGTGATGCGGTCCTCGGCCTCGGTCGGCTCGCGCAGCACGTAGCCGCGGCCCCAGACCGTCTCGATGAAGTTGCGGCCGTGGCTCGCGTTGGCGAGCTTCTTGCGCAGCTTGCAGATGAACACGTCGATGATCTTCAGCTCGGGCTCGTCCATGCCGCCGTAGAGATGGTTGAGGAACATCTCCTTGGTGAGCGTGGTGCCCTTGCGGAGCGAGAGCAGCTCCAGCATCTGGTATTCCTTGCCCGTGAGGTGCACGCGGGAGCCCGCCACCTCGACGGTCTTCTGGTCCAGGTTGACGATCAGGTCGCCGGTGGCGATGACCGACTGCGCGTGACCCTTGGAGCGGCGCACGATGGCGTGGATGCGCGCCACCAGCTCGTCCTTGTGGAACGGCTTGGTGAGGTAGTCGTCGGCGCCGAAGCCGAGGCCCTTCACCTTGTCCTCGATGCCCGCGAGACCGGACAGGATGAGGATGGGCGTCTTGACCTTGGCGACCCGCAGCGTGCGAAGTACCTCGTAGCCCGACATGTCGGGGAGGTTCAGGTCGAGCAGGATGATGTCGTAGTCGTACAGCTTGCCGAGGTCGATGCCCTCCTCACCGAGGTCTGTCGTGTAGGTGTTGAAGTTCTCGGACTTCAACATCAGCTCGATGCTCTGGGCCGTGGCGCCGTCGTCTTCGATCAGTAGAACGCGCATGAGAAGTCCCCACCCTAGCCTCGATTGACTTGGCTGCGGCACCCGTCCCGGCCGTCATGTCCGGGAAGGGCGCTGGGCGAAAAAGCCGTCGCCAAAAATTGGCAGTAAGGGAACGGTAACCCTGAATGGTTAACGATCCCTCCCCGAAACCCGCGGTCGACCGTCTTGTTAAGGGAATGGCGTAAGGAGCTCGCGGGACAGCTTAATTCCATGGCGCCGGTTCTGGTCCTCTCGTTTCAAGGTCCTCGCCCCGGACTGCCGAGCCGCTCACCCCGCGCGACGGAGGTCGCGTACGAAAGCGGACGGCCCGGGCGCAACCGGGTCGGGCATCACACTTGGTTGAACGCAACTTCCACGCGGGGGTCGCGCCCCGAGGAAAACGACGGCGACCCGAATCGACGCAACGCGACACGTGCCCCGCTTTGTAGAATGAGGGGTAAGGAAGGCGCAACCAACATGCGCGAGAGTGATCCCGTCTCGCGGATCGACCCCGCCGGGCCGCTCGCGGTCCGGTCCCCTGTCGCGTGGTTGGAGTAGCGCGTCCCATGAAATCGCGGGATCACCTTTTTCGTTTGAAACGGTTCCAGGTCGAAGAGCGGCGGCGGCGCGTCGCCCAGATCGACGCGATGATCGCGGAGTTCCACCGCATGGCGGTCGACCTCGACCGCGAGATCGCCAACGAGGAACAGAAGGCGGGCATCAGCGACCCGAAGCATTTCGCCTATCCCACCTACGCCCGGGCCGCGCTGGTCCGGCGCGACAACCTCCACCGTTCGGTGGCGGACCTCAACGACCAGGCCGAGGACGCGCGCGGCCTGCTGGAAGCGGCCCTCGACGAGATGAAGAAGGCCGAATCGATCGAGAGCCGCGACAAGCCCGACCGCTACGCGGAGCCGCCCCGCGCCGACGGCTACGGGTCGGGGCGGTCCGCCGCGCGCGCCTGAGCCCGCGCCCCGTCGAAAGGACGGGGCGCGGGCCGGGGTCCCGCGACGGTCGCGAGACCGGGCGTGACAAGGCGCGGGGCGGGCGTGATAACCTCCGGGCTCGGCTGCCGTCCGCGGCCCAGGAGGTACCCGATGAGCGCGCTCGCCCGCGGCCCCGATGAGACCACACCCGGCGTCACCACCCCCGACGTCACCGTGGGCCGCGCCTACGACGCGATCGTGATCGGCGCTGGGCACAACGGCCTGGTGTGCGCCAACCGCCTCGCCCGCGCGGGCCTCAGGGTGCTGGTGCTCGAACGGCGCGGCGTGGTGGGCGGCGCGGCCGTCACGGAGGAGATCGCGCCTGGCTTCCGCGCGTCCATCTTCTCCTACCTGATGAGCCTGCTGCACCCCCGCATCATCGCGGAGTTCGAGTTGCACCGGCACGGGCTCGAGGTGCTGCCCTGCTCCGACATGGTGTCGCCGCTGGGTGGCGACGACTACATCCTGTTCTCGGACAACGTCGCCAAGACCCAGGCGAGCTTCGCGAAGTTCTCGCGGGCCGACGCCGCAATCTACCCGGAGTTCGACCGCTCCCCGAGCGCCGCCGCGGGCGTCGTGCGCAAGCTGCTGTGGGACCCGCCCGTCGACCCCACCAAGCGCCACATGCGCACCTTCAAGGACGGCGCCTCGCTGCTGTGGCGCCACCGCAAGATCGGCCGCAAGCTCTACCGGGTGGCCGACATGCTCACCATGAGCGCCTACGACTTCCTGCGCGAATGGTTCGAGGACGAGCGCGTGATGGCGGTGCTGGCCTATTACGCCTCCATCGGCACCTTCGCGGGGCCGAAGACGCCGGGCTCGGCCTACGTCATCATGCACCACGTCATGGGCGAGCACACGGGCGCGGGGGGCTGGGGCTTCATCAAGGGCGGCATGGGCGCGATCACGCAGGCGCTCGCGGCCGCGGCCCGCGAAAAGGGCGTTGACATCGTCACGGGCGCCGACATCCGCGAGGTCCGCGTGAGCAACGGCCGGGCCACCGCCGTCACCACCGCGTCGGGGGAAACCTACGCGGCCAAGACGGTCGTGGCCAACGTCAGCGCCAAGACGCTCTACCTCGACCTGGTGGGGGCGGAGCACCTGCCCGCCGAGGTCACGCGCGAGATCAAGAACTACCGCACCTTCTCGACGGCCTTCAAGATGAACATCGCCTGCGAGCGGCCGCCGCAGTACCGCATCCTCGACCGGGTCCGGCGGGAGGGCGCGCTCGGCAACTTCGCCTACCCCACCTACATGCACATCGCACCCGACATCGACTACCTGGAACGCGCCTACGACGACGCCAAGCACGGCTGGTACTCGGGCAAGCCCTTCATCACGCCCGTCGTCCCCACGATCGTCGACACCACGCTGGCGCCCCCCGGCAAGCACGTCGTCAACCTGTTCGGCGGCCACGCGCCCTACACGCTGAAGGGCGGCGACTGGGCGACCGAGAAGGACAAGTTCAAGAAGGTCGTGTTCGACACGATCGAGGACTACGCGCCCGGCTTCTCGAACGACGTCATCGAGGCCCAGATGCTGGTCGCGCCCGACATCGAGCGGATCGTCGGCCTGCCGCAGGGCCACATCTTCCAGGGTGAACTTTCGACCGACCAGCTTTTCTTCCAGCGCCCCGTGTCGGGCTACGCGGACTACCGCACGCCGCTCAAGGGTCTCTACGTGTGCGGGGCGTCCATGCACCCCGGCGGCGGCGTGTCGGGCATCCCGGGCTACAACGCGGCCCGGGAGATCCTGAAGGACCTCCGGAAGCGGGCGGCCGCCTGATGGCGGACGGGCGTGCCGGGCGTGCCGGGCGCGGGGCGCCCGCGATCGTGGTCCACGTGCAAGGAGAAGCGTCCGGCCCCTGGGTGGACGGATTCGCGGCGTCCTTTCCCGGCTGGCGCGCCTTCGCGGGCGACGACGTGCCCGCGGGCGCCGAGGACGACGTGCGCTTGGCCCTGGTGTGGAGCGCGCCGCCCGGCTTCTTCGGCCGGTTCCCCAACCTCGCCAACATCGTGTCGGCCAGCACCGGGCTCGACCACCTCGGGCTCGATCCGACACGGCCGCTCGACATCCCCGTGCTGGCGCGACGCGATCCCGAAGGTCACCGTACGATGGCGGAGTTCGTGCTCCTCCAGGTGCTGCTGCACCACCGCGGCGTCGGCGTGCGCCTGCTCGACCGGGCGGAGAAGCGCTGGAACGCTCCGACCGTGGGGCCGCTGGCGGGGCGGCGCGTGGCCGTGCTCGGCTTCGGCCCCATGGCGCGGGCCAGCGCCGAGATGCTGGCCTCCTTCGGCTGCGCGGTCACGGCCTGGTCGCGCTCTGCCAAAACGAGCGAAACGGTCGAGGTCCGCGCGGGCTGGGACGACCTCGACGGCGTGTTCGCGGGAGCCGACATCCTGGTCAGCCTGCTCCCCTCCACGCCCGAGACCCGCGGCCTGATCGACGCCCGCAGGCTCGCGCTGCTGCCGCGCGGCGCGGGGCTGATCAACGTGGGGCGCGGCGACGCCGTCGATGTGCCGGCGCTGCTGGCCTCCCTCGACGCGGGACACCTGTCGCTCGCCTCCCTCGACGTGCTTCCCGTGGAACCGCCGCCCGCCCACGACCCCGTCTGGACCCACGGGCGCGTGATACTCACGCCCCACATGGCGAGCCTGCCGGTCCCCGCCGCCTACGCGCGCTGGGTCGCGGCGGAGCTGGGCGTCAGTCCAGCTTGACCAGCATCTTGCCGACGTTCCCGCCGGAGAACAGTTTCAGGAAGGCCGCCGGGGCCTGCTCGAGGCCGTGGTCCACCGTCTGGCGCGAGGTGACGTGGCCCGCCTCGATCCAGCCGGTCATCTCCTTCACGAAAGCCGGCATCCGGTCGAAGTGGTCGGACACGATGAAGCCCTGCAGCTTGAGCCGCTTGGGGATGGCCAGGAACAGGTTGCCGGGCGTGCGGACCTCGCCGTTGTAGCCCGAGATCATCCCGCACAGGACGAGGCGCGCGAACGGCTTGGCGGCGGCCAGCGCGGCTTCCAGGTGGGAGCCGCCCACGTTGTCGAACGTGACGTCGAGGCCTCCCGGCGCGGCCTCGGCCACCGCCCGGGTCAGGTCCGGCGCGGCCTTGTAGTCGATGACGTGGTCGACCCCGATCTCGCGCAGCCAGGCGCACTTCTCCGCGCCTCCGGCGGAGCCGATCACGGTGGCTCCCTTGATCTTGGCGATCTGGCAGGCGACCGAGCCCACGGCCCCGGCCGCCGCGGACACGAACACCGTCTCGCCCGCCCGGAGTCCGGCCACCTCCAACAGGCCGAAATGGGCGGTGAGCCCGGTCAGGCCCGCGATTCCGAGGTAGGCCTCGGCTGGCAGGCGCTCCGCGTCGACCTTCTGCAGCGCCGCCGCGGGTGCGTTGAAGGTGTCGCGCCAGCCCAGCATCGAGGTCACCGTGTCGCCCGGCTCGAGGCTCGCGTGGTTCGACGCGACGACGGTGCCGACCGCGCCGCCGCTCAGGGGCTCGCCCACCTCGAACTGCGGCACATAGCTCGGCCCCGCCCGCATGCGCCCGCGCATGTAGGGGTCGACGGACATCCAGGTGTTGCGCACCTGCACCTCGCCCGGTCCCGGCGCACCGAGCCGCACGGTCTCGATCGCGAAGGTTTCGGACGTCGGCAAGCCTGCGGGGCGGCTACGCAGCCGCACCTCGCGCGATGATTCGAGGCTCATGATCGTGTTTCCCCGTGCATCATCTCTCGGCCGCCTGCCCGACCTCTCGTCGGCTTTCCTACAGCTTGATCTGCAGCTTCACGTCGCCCGGCCTGCCCTCGGCCGCGCGCTCGAAGGCCTCGACGCTGCGCTCGAAGGGGAACGTCTCGCTGACCAGCGGCTTCAGATCCACCTTGCCCGAGGCGATCATGCCCAGTGCCCGGTCGAACACGTTGGCATAGCGGAACACCGTCTCGATGCGGATCTCCTTGGACGCGATCGACGACACGTCGAGCGCCACGGGCGACACCGGCATGCCGATCAGCACCAGGCAGCCACCCGGCCGCAGCAGGGTCTGCACGCCCTCGTAGGCCTTGGGCGAACCGGAGGCCTCGAACACCACGTCGGCGCCCCAGCCGTCGGTGGCGGCCGAAACCGCTTCCGCCAGGCTTGCCCGGCGCACGTTGACGGTCGTGACACCGGGGTAGCGGCCCGCGATCTCCAGCTTCTCGTCCACCAGGTCGGACACGAGGACGCGCGCGCAGCCACCCGCTAGCGCGGCCAGCGCCGCCATGATGCCGATGGGGCCCGCGCCGGTCACCACCGCCGTGTCGCCGGGCTGGATCTTCGCCTTCACGGCCGCCTGCAGACCGACCGCGAAGGGCTCCACCATCGCGGCCTCGGCGAAGGACACGCTGTCGGGCAGTTTGTAGGTGAAGGCCGCCGGATGCACCACGTAGGGCGTCAGCACGCCGTGGACGGGCGGGGTGGCCCAGAACACGACGCTGGGGTCGACGTTGTAGAGGCCGAGCTTGGAGGCGCGCGACGTGAGGTCCGGGATGCCGGGTTCCATGCACACCCGGTCGCCGGGCTTGAGCCCCTTCACGGCGGAGCCGACCTCGGCCACCACGCCCGCCGCCTCGTGGCCCAGCACCATGGGGGCCTCGACCGCGAAGGAGCCGATGCGGCCGTGGGTGTAGTAGTGGACGTCGCTGCCGCAGACCCCCACCGTGTCGATCTTGATCTTCACGTCGGTGGGGCCGACCGCCAGCGGCAGGTCGATGTCGCGCAACGCGAGTTCGTGCTGCCGTTCGAGAACCAGGGCCTTCATGGTCGCCTCCCGCTGCTCGGCCGGGCGTCGGGCACCCGGACTCCTGCCTTCACCTTATATGAGCACGCCCGAGCGGCCCGGCCACCCTCGTCAGTCCGAGGCCGGCCGGCCCGCCTCCGGCACCGCGAGCCGGTAGCCTACGCCGGGCTCGGTGAGGATGAGGCGCGGCTCGGCGGGCGCGGCCTCGACCTTCTGGCGGAGCCGGCGCACGAAGACGCGGAGGTATTGCGCGTCCTCGACGTGGGCGGGCCCCCAAACGGACTGCAGGATGTGGCGGTGCGTCATCACCCGCCCCGCGTGGCGGGCCAGCAGGTGGAGAAGGTCGTATTCCTTGGGCGTCAGCCGGACCGGCTCGCCCCGCAGCGTGACGCGGTGGGCCAGGGTGTCGACCACGAGGTCGCCCGCCTCGAACACCGCGGTGGCGCCCGCCACCACGGTCGCGTGGCGCAGCGCCGTGCGCAGCCGCGCCATCAGTTCCGCGACCCCGAAGGGCTTGTTGACGTAGTCGTCCGCGCCCGCGTCCAGCGCCGCCACCTTGGCGGCCTCGTCCTCGCGGGCCGACAGAATGATGACCGGCACCGCCGAAGATGCGCGAATGGCGCGCAGCACGTCGGCGCCGTCCATGTCGGGCAGGCCGAGGTCGAGCAGCACGAGTTCGGGCACGGCCTTGGCCACCATCCGCAGCGCCTCGGTGCCCGTCAGCGCGAAGGCGGGCTCGAAGCCGGCCGCGGTCAGGGTCGGACGCAGGAAGCGGTGGATCTGCGGCTCGTCGTCCACCACGAGGACGGTGCGGGATCCGGGCACGTCTGCTCCTGTTTCGAAACGAGGGCGATGAAGGAGGCGCTGATGCTTGAACGGCGCGGCCTGGACTTGATGCCAGGCCGTCGTAACCCATAAACTCGCGCTGCGCTCCCCGAACGACCATGGGCGGAACTCTCGTGTCACCCTTCGCACATGCGATCCGGATTGCGCGGCGACATCTTGCCGACCCAGGTTTCTTTGCGGAACGATTCAATTCGCCGGACCGGATTGCTCGTCGTCAGCAACGGATTGGAAGAGAGCGTTTCAGGCGAGACAAATCGGAGGAGAAGTTCGACAATATTTTGGGTCGGCCACCCGTAGCGTTTTCAGTCCTCGCTTTTGGCTTGATGACCTGTGGGGCGACTTGGCGTGTGAATCAGAAGTTCTCTTTGGAGAATCTAGTCGTTGTAGGCCTCGGCTCGCTGGTGACTTTTGTAGGTTTTCTATACATGGCGAAATCACCATCGGAAAAAGTTGCTATTGTGCAGAAATATTTCGAGCAACTTATCTTCTTTCTAATTCTTTTAATTTTTGTAAAAGGCTTCAAGGAAATGCAAAACCATGAAGCATTGTATTTTCTGTCCCAAATCTCCGAAGGGTACATGATGCAGAAAGTATTTGACTACGTCAGGGCGCGATGAGTTCTGCACGTTCGTATCCGCATAACGACGGTCGCAAGAGACAGCGGGTGACGTCGATTGTGACAGCTACCCATCCGCGGTGCTCGCGGAACCAAAGCGCCAAATCAAGCTTTGCTATGGGCGTTCAAGGAGGGTTCCCATGCCGTCGTCCTGTTTCCCCCGCGCGGCCGCGCTCGCGTTAGCCCTGGTTCTGTCCGGTGCAGTTGGTGCCCACGCGCAGACCTACGACGGCGCCGGCCGGCGGGTCAGTCCCTATTCCCTGCCGCAGCCCATCGACCGGGAGCCGGACGCCGGGGACATACTGAACGGCAATGGCGAACTGCACGCCTCGGGCCAGTGGCGTCACTGGGGCGATGACCGCAACGAGGGCGAGACCTTCAAGGAAATCTTCGCACCGAGCGGCGTGCTGGGCGGGGGTGAGAGCCCGCGCTATTCGGCCTATGCGCGGCGCGAGCGCTACTGCAATTTCCACCCCGGAACCTGCTGATCCGGAGACCGCTTATCGCGCGTCTCCGCCGTCGCGCGGGGACGCGCGAGGCGGACGGGACGGATGTCGGCGTCGTCCCCACGACCCGAGCGGGACGCGTTTCATGGCCGTCATCACCTACCTCACGACGATCCGCTTCGATCCGGGCGCGCTGGCCGGCCTGCCCGGGGATCTGAACGACCTCGGTATCCGGCGCCCGCTGATCGTCACCGACCGCGGCCTGGTCGCCGCCGGGGTGCTGGACCGCCTCACCGACACGCTGGGCAGGGCCGATCCACCGCTCTTCACCGACACGCCCACCAACCCGACCGAGGATGCCGTCGAGGCCGCGCTCGTCCTCTACCGCGAGCACGGCTGCGACGGGCTGGTGGCGATCGGCGGCGGCTCGCCGATCGACCTCGCGAAAGCCGTGGCCCTGCTCGCCACCCACCCCGGCCCGCTGGCCCCCTACGCCACAATCCTGGGCGGGCTGCCGAAGATCACGGCCGCGGTCGCCCCCGTGGTGGCCATTCCCACCACGGCGGGCACCGGCAGCGAAGTGGGACGCGCGGCGCTCATCACCCTGCGCGACGGACGCAAGCTCGGCTTCATCTCGCCCCACCTGATCCCGCGCCGCGCCGTCTGCGATCCCGACCTCACGCTGGGCCTCCCGCCCGGGCTCACGGCCGCGACCGGGCTCGACGCCCTCACTCATTGCATCGAAACCTTCCTGTCGCCGCGCGACAACCCGCCCGCCGACGCCATCGCGCTCGACGGTCTGCGGCGCGGGTTTCGGGCCATCGAGCGGGCGGTGGCGGACGGCTCGGACCGAGAAGCACGCTCCGCCATGCTGATGGCGGCGCTGCAGGGCGGCCTCACGTTCCAAAAGGGCCTGGGCGCGGTGCACGGGCTGAGCCACCCGCTGGGCGGCCTGAAAGCGGTGTCGCTCCACCACGGCGCACTGAATGCGGTGCTGCTGCCCCACGTGCTCCGCTTCAACGCCGACACGGTGCGTGGTAAATACGCGGCGATCCGCGGCGCGCTCGGCCTCGCGCCCGACGCCGACCTATCCGACCTTTTTGAGGATCTGAACCATCGCCTCGGCCTGCCCGCCACCTTGGGCGCCATGGGTGTGCCGCGCGAAGTGCTGCCCGCGGTCGCGGCCCAGGCGGTGCTGGACCATTCCACGGCCACCAACCCGCGCCCGGTCGACGAGGCCGCCTACCTGAGCCTCTTGGACGCCGCGTTCTGAGCGGGCGGACGGGCTACCACGAAGCGCGCGTATTCGGCCTGGGCGTGGCGGATCGCGCGCGACGCGTGGAAATCCTTGTGGCTCGGCAGCACGGGGTAGTCGTCGGCGCGCAGCAGGGTGTCGAGCTGCTCGGTCAGACCCTTCATCGTCATGCGCCGCCCGCGCGCCGCGTTCTGCTCCATGGCGAGTAGGAATTGCTCGCAGAGGATGTGGGTCAGGTAGAGTTCGTGCGCGTCGAGGTAGTTCCGGGCGATGCGGGCCTCGTCCATGCTGGGCAGCGCGCCCGCGAAACGCTTCAGCCCCATGTCGGGCGCGTCGTGGTCGGCCCGTTCGAGCAGCAGCGCGGGCGGGGCCTTGCCGGTGACGGCGAACAGGAACTTGGCCTCGAGCAGCGCCGCGAAGGCGCGGGCGGCCGCGCTGCCGTCGTCGTAGTCGTCGGCCCCGGCCGCGAAGCAGCGCCGGACGCTCTCGTAAATGCTCTCCTCGTCGGCGCGGATCGCGCGCAGCCGCTCGGCCAGCGCGGTGCGGGCGGCCCCGTCGCGGCCCAGGCGGGCGCGGTCGAGCACGAAGCCGTCCACCAGCAGGGCCCGCAGCACGCGATCGGCCCAGCGCCGGAAGGCGGTCGCCTTGGCGGAGTTGATCCGGTAGCCCACCGACAGCATGACGTCGAGGTTGTAGTGCTCGACTGGCGGACCCGCCCGCGTCCCGTCGGGCTGCCCCGCCGGCATGAGGCGACGCGTGTCGGCCGGATCGAGCTCGGCCGCGGCGTAAACGGCCGCGACCTGCCGGGCGACCGAGGCTGCGGGCGCCCGGAAAAGGTCGGCGATCTCGGCCACCGTGGCCCAGATGGTTTCGCCCGCGAGGTCGAGGGCGAACGGGATCGAGCGGTCGCCCGTACCGAAGCCGACCAGGTCGAACTCGATCTGCGCGCCCTCGTCCGGGTTCGGCATGGCGGTTCAGCCTCAGGGTGGCCCGCGGTGCTTGGCGGTGCCGTGTTCCGTCTTGGACCAGCTATAGGGCTGGCGGACGAGGTCGAACAGGGCCTGCCAGGTGGCGATGCTGGCGAGCGCGAGGTAAAGGGGAAGGAGCGCGACCAGCCCCGCGAAGGCCCCCAGCCCGCGCCGCCGCAGGCCGAGCAGGATCGGACCCAGCAGGCCGGCGAGCCCCGCCGCGGCGAGTTCCACGACAACCACGCTGCCCGCGGCCTGCCAGGGTGTCGAGGGCGCCAGCAGCGGGCCCCGGACGGCGTCGAGCAGGA
>CAXTFJ010000034.1:25591-36150 GCA_964243405.1 uncultured Lichenihabitans sp.
ATACGGGGCCGAGCAGCGCGGTCGCCACCGTGCCGACGAGCAGGAACAGGATGGCGGTGCCGTGCACGACGCCGAGGTCTCCGAACAGCCGGTCGAGGTCGCGGCCGTGCGTCATCAGCGTCACCATCCAGCCCTTATGCCAGCGGCGCCTCTGGTTGAGCCAGGCCCTGATCCCGCGCGGTGCCTCTTCGAAGGTCGTGGATGGCAGCATGCCGGTCCGGTAGCCGAAGCGGGCGAGGCGGATGCCGAGGTCGATGTCCTCCGTCACGTTCCAGGCGTCCCACCCGTTCAGGACCCGCAGCGCTTCCGTGCGGAAGTGGTTGGAGCTGCCGCCCAGCGGCACCGGCAGGCCCAGGCGGGCGAGCCCCGGGTTGATGACGTCGAACAGGGCCGCGTATTCCAGGGCGAACAGCCCTTCCAGCCAGCCGTCGTGCCCGTTGTCGATCGCGAGCCTGCCCTGGAGGCAGCCGAGCCGGGCGTCGGCCGCGGCGAAGGCCGCAACGGCCTGCCGGAGCTGGTCGGGTTCGGGCTCGTCCTCGGCGTCGTAGACCACGAGGTAGCGGCCGACCGCGAAGCGCAGCGCCACGTTGAGGGCGCGCGGCTTGGTTTGCGGCGAGCCGGGGGGCGCCGCCAGGATCTCGAAGCGGTCGGGCAGGCGCTCGCGTTCCAGGGCCGCGAGGGTGGGCCGGTCGCGCGCCTCGACGACGATCTTGATGTCCAGCTTCGAGGACGGGTAGGCGAGGCGGCGCAGCGCCGTGACCAACTGGGGCACGACTTTCGCCTCGCGGAAGAGCGGCACCACAACGGTGTAGACGGGAAGCTCGCCGTCCGGGTCGCGGAGGGACGGCGGGGCGCGAACCTCCGCGTGGCTCGCCAGGGTGGCGGCAAGCCGCACGGCGACCATGCCGAGGAAGACGATCGAGACCCCGAGGGACAGGACGGCAGCCGCGCCCCACGGCGACGCCCAGGCGCCGACCGCGATGGTCGATGCCGCCGCGATCCCGAGGGCGGCCTGGCCCGGCCGCGGGCCGCCGCGCGCCGACAGGGACGGGTTCCAGTCCGGCAGGGCGTGGCTCGCGTCCGTCACGAGGGTGTCGCGGTGCGTTCGGCGCAGGAGCGCGGCCAGCCGCTGCGGCGTCGTGACCGCCACCCGGCCGCGTCCCTCCCAGGTTCCCGACGCAACCTGCCGAAGCAGCAACGCCAGGGACCCGCCCCGGGGCGCCATGGCATAGGTGAGCCCTTCCGCATTGGGCGCGAGCGCCACGATCTCGACGCCCGCCGCTCGGTCGAGACTCAGGCGCGGGTCGACGGCGAGTGGGCCGCGAAGATAGGGCACCCCAAGGTGGCGCGCGAGGATCTGGTAGAAGGCCGAGGCCGACAGGTGGCCCTCGTTGAGCAGGACGCGGTCGGCCGTGACGCCCGTCCTGCGCGCCTCGGCGACCGCATCGCGGAGGACCGCGAGGGCGACCCCGTGGGCGAGCAGGAAGGCCACCTCGTCGGGCAGCGCCACGGCAATACCGGGCGAGGGCCCGCTCCGCCCCGTCGTCGTCATGGCGACCCGTGCACCCGTCTCACCGTCGGCGTCGATCCCGGCAGACGCTCGGGCGCTGATGCCCCGAACGAAACGTTTGAGCCTTGCCCGCACCTTGCAAGTCAAGCAGCATCGCGCTCGCCGGTTGAGACCGGTGCCGAGGTCAGGCCAACGTGCCGCAGGGATGCCGAGACGGATGGAGATCGGAGTGAGGTCGTTCGCGATCCTGGCCCTCGCAGCGATGGCCGGGCTGGCCGGCGTGGGGTCAGCGCGGGCCGCCGGGCCCGACGGCGTGTTCGTGCCGAGTTTCGTCGACCCGCAGCACCACGTCGATGCGCCCGACCTCGGCGCGAACCGCGCCCTGCGCTTCCTGACCACGGACGATTTCCCGCCGTTCAACTTCGCGGCGCCCGACGGATCGCTCGCCGGCTACAATGTGGACCTCGTGCGTGCGGCCTGCGACGAGTTGAAGGTGGCCTGCTCGATCCAGGTGCGTCCGTGGGACGCCCTGGTTCCTGCTCTCGAAGCGCGGACGGCCGACGCGGTCGCGGCCTCCCTGGCCATCACGGCCCGGAGCCGCGCCACGCTCGATTTCTCCACACCCACGATGGGGACGCCCGCCCGCTTCGTGGCGCGCCCGGGCCTGTCGCTCGCGAGCGTGCTGCCCGAAACGCTGGGCGCGCTGAAGGTCGGCGTGCAGGCCGGCACAGCCCACGCGGCCTACCTCGCGGCCTTCTTCCCGGCCGCGAGCGTGACCCCCTTCACGGACCCGCAGTCGCTGCGCGCGGCCCTGAAAGGGGCCCAGATCGACCTCATGTTCGCCGACGGCATCGCGGCGGCGCTGTGGCTCAACGGCACGGAGGCGGCGGGCTGCTGCGCTTTCGCGGGCGGCGCGTTCACGGACGACCGGTATTTTGGGGAAGGCAGCGCCATCGCGGTGCGCAAGGGCGACGCGACGCTCAAGGACGCGCTGGACTACGCCCTGGCACGGCTGGCCGCCCGCGGCGTCACCGCCGACCTCTACCTCAAATATTTCCCCATCAGCCCCTATTGAGGCGACCCGCTCTCAAACGGCTTCGAGCGCCAGCGCGATACCCTGGCCGACGCCCACGCACATCGTCACCAGCGCCCGGCGGGCGCCGCGCTCCCGCAACTCCAGGGCCGCGGTGCCGGCGAGCCGCGCGCCCGAGGCGCCCAGCGGGTGGCCGAGCGCGATGGCACCGCCGTTCGGGTTGACGTGGGCCGCGTCGTCGGCGAGTCCCAGCCCGCGCAGCACCGCCAGCGCCTGCGACGCGAAGGCCTCGTTCAGTTCCACCACGTCGAAGTCGCGCGGCTCCAAGCCGAGCCGGGCCAGGAGTTTCTCGGTCGCGGGCACCGGGCCGTAGCCCATCAGGACGGGCTCGACCCCCGCGGTGGCGGCGCCCGTCACCCGGGCGAGCGGCGCGAGGCCGTACCGGCCGAGAGCCTCGGCCGAGGCCATCAGCACGGCCGCGGCCCCGTCGTTGACGCCCGACGCGTTGCCGGCCGTCACCGTGCCGCCCCGCTTGAACGGTGTCGGCAACGCGGCCAGGGCCGCCAGGGTGGTGTCGGCGCGGGGGTGCTCGTCCCGCTCCACGACGACCGGCGCACCCTTCCGGCGCGGGATCTCGACCGGCACGATCTCGCGCCCGAGCCGTCCGCTCCGCTGCGCCGCCGCGGTGCGCTCCTGGCTGCGAAGCGCGAAGGCGTCCTGGTCGGCGCGCGACACGCCGAACCGCTCCGCCACGGCCTCGGCGGTCTCGGGCATGGAGTCGGTGCCGTGGAGCTCCGCCATCCGCGGGTTGACGAAGCGCCAGCCGATGGTGGTGTCGTGCAGCTCGGCCTGGCGGGAATAGGCGGCCTCGGCCTTGGGAAGCACGAAGGGCGCGCGCGACATGCTCTCCACCCCGCCCGCCACGGCGACCTCGGCCTCGCCGCAGCCGATCTGCCGCGCCGCGACCGCCACCGCGTCCAGGCCCGAGCCGCACAGCCGGTTCACCGTCAAACCCGGCACCGACACGGGCAGGCCCGCGAGCAGCAGCGCCATGCGGGCCACGTTGCGATTGTCTTCCCCGGCCTGGTTGGCGCAGCCCAGCACCACCTCGTCGACGGCGGCCGGCGCCAGCCCCGGCGCCCGCTCCAGCAGCGCGCGGATCACGAGCGCGGCCATGTCGTCGGGCCGCACGGGCGCGAGCGCACCGCCGTAGCGGCCGATGGGCGTACGGATGAAGTCGACCAGATAGACATCGCGCATGGGGAAAGCCCGGACCGCGCGGGTGGGAAGCTTGGGCCCGCGCCCTTTGCCTCTCGCTTATCGGCCCCCTACCATGCCGCCGCAACCTGAAGGACGCGCGGGAAAAGCGATGGCGGACGCCGATTACGTGGTGGTGGGAAGCGGCATCAACGGGCTGGTGTGCGCCGCCATGCTGGGCCTCAAGGGCCGCAAGGTGGTGCTGCTCGAGCGCAACGACCGTATCGGCGGCTGCATCCGCACCGAGGCCGCCACCCTGCCGGGCTTCGTGCACGACGTCATGGCCACCACCTTCGTGCTGTTCGTGACCTCGCCCGCCTACGCGGTGCTGGGCCCGGAGCTGGAAGCGCGCGGGCTCGCCTTCGCGCAGTCCGACGTGCCGACGGGCGTGCTGCGGCCGGACGGCAGCCACCTCGTGCTGACCCGCTCGCGGGACGCGAACCGCGCGGCCTTCGAGGGCGCGGCCCCGGGCGACGGCGCGGCCTTCGAGCGCGAGATGGCCCTGATGGGACGCAACGCGGCCCTGGTGTTCTCGGTGCTGGGCGGAAAACTGTGGTCGCGCGCCATGCTGCGCACGCTGATGGGCGAGCTGTGGCGGCGCGGCCCGCGCGGGCTCGCGGGCTTCCTGGGCGAGGCGCTGATGTCGGCCCGCGCCCACCTCGAAGGCCGCTACGCCTCGCCCCTCGTGCGCGACCTGTTCGCCCCCTGGGTGCTGCACACGGGGCTGGGCCCGGAGACCGCCTATTCGGGCGAGATGGTCAAGGTGATCGGCTTCGCGCTGGAGGCCGCGGGCGCCCCGATCATCAAGAACGGCGCGCAGGCGCTGCTCGACGCCTTCGCGGCGCTCATCCGCGACAAGGGTGGCGCGATCGAGACGGGCGCGGACGTGACCCGCGTGACCCGCGACGCGAAAGGCCGCGCGGACGGCGTCGTGCTGGCAGGCGGGCGGCGCATCGCGGCCCGCGGGGGCGTGATCTGCTCGACCTCGCCCGAACGGCTCTACCGCGACCTGCTGGCGGGCGCGGAGCTTCCCGCCGACGTCATCGAAGGCCTGGGACGCTACCGCTACGGCAAGGGCAACATGCAGATCCACTACGCGCTGAAACACCCGCCGCGCTGGCGCGGCGGCGAGGCGCTCGGCCAAGTGGCGCTGCTGCACCTCACGCCCGGGCTCGACGGCGTGTCCAAGGCCGTCAACGAGGCGGAGCGCGGCATGCTGCCCGCCGAGCCGACGGTCTGCGTGGGCCAGCCGACCGCGCTCGACCCCTCCCGCGCGCCCGAGGGCCAGGCCGTGCTGTGGGTGCAGCTCCCCGAAGCGCCGCGCGCGATCAAGGGCGACGCTGCTGGCGTTCTCGCCACGCCCGCCGACGGGCGCTGGACGGAGGTTTTGCGCGAGGCCTACGCGGACCGGGTCGAGGCGATCCTGGCCCGCCACGTCGAGGGTTTCGCGGACAGCGTGCTGGCCCGCCGCGCCTACTCGCCCGCCGACCTGGAGGCCCTCAACGTCAACCTGGTGGGCGGCGACCCCTACGGCGGCTATTGCGGCGTGGACCAGTTCTTCCTGTGGCGGCCCTTCAAAGGCAGCATCAACCATTCCACGCCCGTGCCGCGGCTGCACCACATCGGCGCCGCCACCCATCCCGGACCGGGCCTGGGCGGGGGCTCGGGCTACCTGCTCGCCCGCGCGCTCGCGTGAGGGCGCGGGCGAGCAGGGCGGGGCCGCCTCACCGCTCCGAGTCGAGGTCCGCCATCGCCATGGCGGGGTAGCGGTCGCCCGCGGCCGCGCCCTTGGGCACCGCGCGCTCCACCGCGGCGAGGTCGTCCGCGCTCAGCGCCACGTCGAGCGCGCCCAGCGACTCGGCCAGCCGCTCCCGGGTGCGCGCGCCCATCACGGGCACGATGTCGGCCCCCTGCGCCATCACCCAGGCGATGGCGACCTGGGCCACGCTCGCGCCCTTCTCCCGCGCGACGGCGCGCAACGCGTCCACGAGCGCCAGGTTCCGGTCCACGTTGTCGGCCCCGAACCGCGGGCTGTGGACGCGGAAGTCGCCCTTCGCGACCGCGCCCTTGGTCCATTGGCCGCCGATCAGCCCGCGCGACAGCACCCCGTAGGCCGTGACGCCGACGCCGAGCTCGCGGCAGGCGGGCAGGATGGCGTCCTCGATGCCGCGCGACAGGAGCGAGTATTCGATCTGCAGGTCGCAGATGGGATGGACGGCGGCGGCCCGGCGCAGCGTGGCGGCGCCCACCTCCGACAGGCCGACGTGGCGCACGTATCCCGCCTTCACCATGTCGGCGATGGCCCCCACCGTGTCCTCGATCGGCACCTTGGAGTCGAGCCGCGCCGGGCGGTACACGTCGATGTGGTCGACGCCGAGCCGCTGCAGCGAGTAGGCCAGGAAGGCCTTCACCGCGGCCGGGCGGGCGTCGTAGCCCAACCAGCCGCCGGCCGCGTCGCGCAGCGCGCCGAACTTCACGCTGAGCACGGCGCGGTCGCGCTTGCTTCCCTTCAGGGCCTCGCCGACCAGCAACTCGTTGTGGCCCATGCCGTAGAAGTCGCCCGTGTCGATGAGCGTCACGCCGGCGTCGAGCGCGGCCTCGATCGTGGCGAGGCTCTCGGCCCGGTCAGAGGGGCCGTAGGCGCCCGACATGCCCATGCAGCCGAGCCCGAGGGCGGACACGTCGGGACCGGTGGCGCCGAGCGGATGGGTTTGCATCGTGGGTCTCCCGAGGAGGTTTCGCGGCGCGGAAGCCGTGCCGCATGCCCCCGTTATGGGACGGGCCGGTCCGTGCGAGTATCCGCGCCCGCCCGAACGGGTCGTTTGGATTTCCGCACGATGGACGCGCCCGACCTGTCCGACGCCCAGGCCTTCGCGGCGGTGGCCCAGGCCCGCAGCTTCCGCGGGGCCGCGGCGGCGCGCGGCGTTTCGGCTTCCTCGCTCAGCGAAGCGCTGCGGCGGCTCGAGGGCCGCCTCGGCGTGCGGCTGCTCAACCGCACGACGCGCTCCGTCACCCCCACGGAAGCGGGCCGCGCGCTGCTCGACCGGCTGGCGCCCGCCCTGGCCGAGGTCGCGGCGGCGTTCGACGCCGTGAACGAGGGCAGCGCCAGCCCCACGGGCACGCTGCGGCTCAACGTGCCGAGCGTGGTGGCCGACTTCGTGCTGCCCGCCCTGCTCGCCCGCTTCCTCCAAACCCAGCCCGGCGTCACCGTGGAGGTGGCGGCGGACGACGGCTTCGTCGACGTGCTGGCGGCGGGGTTCGACGCGGGCGTGCGCTACGACGAGCGGCTGGCGCGCGACATGATCGCGGTGCCGCTGGGTGCCCGCGTGGAGCGCTTCGCCCTCGCCGCGGCCCCCGCCTACCTGGCCCGGCGCGGCCGTCCCGCCCACCCGCACGATCTGCTCGACCACGCCTGCATCCGCCACCGCTTCCCCGACCGGGCACTGTCGCCGTGGGAGTTCGAGCGCGACGGCGAAACGGTCCGGGTCGACCCCAAACCCCGGCTCGTCGCCACCACCATCGAGCTCGGCCGCGCGGCCGCGATCGAGGGCCTGGGCGTGGTGGCGATGTTCGAGGCCGTGCTCGCGCCGGCCGTCGAGGCGGGGCACCTGGACTGGCTGATGCGGGACTGGTGGCCGAGCTTCTCCGGGCCCTTCCTCTACTACCCGAGCCGGCGGCACGTGCCCGCCCCGCTCCGGGCCTTCGTGGACTTCCTGAAACGGGAGCGGACCGGGTGACCGCGCGGGCGCGCCCTTTCCATCCCGCGCCCGAGGGCGATGTAGCTCCGCAGACAATCCAATTCCGCCGGAGGTCCCCCCATGCGCGTGAACAAGCTCGGCCGCACCGGCCTCTTCGTGTCCGAACTCTGCCTGGGCGCCATGACGTTCGGGGGCGAGGGCGAGATCTGGAGCAAGATCGGCGACCTCGACCAGACCGGGGCCGAGCGCCTGGTCGGCCGCTCGCTCGACGCCGGCATCAACATGATCGACACGGCCGACGTGTACTCAAACGGCCTGTCGGAACAGATCACCGGCCAGGCGCTGCGCAACCTGAAGACGCCGCGCGACGCGGTGGTGGTCGCCACCAAGGGCTACGGCACCACAGGCCCCGGCCCGAACGGCGGCGGCAACTCGCGCCACCACCTGATCGCCGCCGTGAAGGCCAGTTTGAAACGCCTACAGATGGACCACATCGACCTCTACCAGGTGCACGGCTTCGACCCCGCGACGCCGATCGAGGAAACGGTGCGAGCGCTCGACATCCTCGTGCAGCACGGCCACGTCCGCTACGTGGGCGTGTCCAACTGGGCGGCGTGGCAGATCACCAAGGCGCTGGGCATCGCCGAGCGCCTCAACCTCGCCCGCTTCGAGAGCCTGCAGGCCTATTACAGCCTCGCGGGCCGCGACCTGGAGCGCGAGATCGTGCCCATGCTGCGCAGCGAGGGCGTGGGCCTGCTGGTGTGGAGCCCGCTGGCGGGCGGCCTGCTGAGCGGCAAATACGCGCGCGACGGGCAGGCCGAAGGCCGCCGCGCCTCCTTCGACTTCCCGCCCGTGGACCGCCCCCGCGCGGACGCCTGCCTCGACGCCATGCGGCCGATCGCGGAAGGGCGCGGCGTGTCGGTGGCGCAGATCGCGCTGGCGTGGCTGCTGCACCGGCGGGCGGTGAGCAGCGTCATCATCGGCGCCAATCGGCCGGAGCAGCTGGAGGACAACCTCGCCGCGACCGCGATCGAGCTGACGGACGGGGAGTTGGACGCGCTGGGGACGGTGAGCGCGCTGCCGCGGGAATATCCGGGGTGGATGTTCGAGACGCAGGGGGTGAGGGCGAAGGTGCTGAGGGAGAGTGGGAGGGAGGGGGCGCGGTGATGCTCAAACGTCAGAACTGAAGTCCTGAAAGTTTAAACTTTCGGCGCGTGCCGATACCGGCAGTTGTAGCGACATGCAATCTGTGCTGGGCAGAAACGCGGTCGCTTTTGTTGAGGACGAAAAGACACTAAGGGTGGCCTTCGCGAAGTCACCTGCTTAGGTTACGGGGGCTCCGGTCTTCTCAGGTATGGATGCTGAGAAGACCGAAGCGGTGGACGTGGAAGCCTCTCCTAGTGGAAGGGAGAGGGTAGTGGAGGTAACGGGAGTTGCACCCGTAAGGGACGGCTTGGACGGTCCCGCCCTGCGCTTGCTACCCCCAAACTGTCATGAGGTCTCGGCTGAGAAATCGGCCGGGGCCTCATTCATTTGTAACTGGTCGCGATCAGCTCCATTAGAGCTCACGCCGAGCAGACGGTGTGCCTCGGGACTCAAACCTTTTTCGGGGTAGGCGTAGTTGCCGTTCGGCAACTTACGGAGCCGGTTACCGTTCACGAGATTAAGCAGTGTCGTATGCGTTATCCGTCCACCGCTATCATCACCAAAATAGCCTGCGTATTGAGCACGCTGGCGTAGGTCGTCCTTCGCCATCTCGCCCCTTACATAGACAGTCCTGATTAGGAACTCCATCAAGGGTACTCGCGGCTTTGGACGTTCTATAATCGGCTGTTCAATAGGTTCGCCCGGCAACGCACCCCATTTCACTATTTCCGCGTCGAGCAAATCCTGCAGCATGGACCGAGTCCGACTGTTCGCGGCCTTCGTCTCATGGAACTCGGCATCAAGCCGTTGGCGTTCCATATCGTAGCGCAACTGATCAGACGCCGCGTGCGCGTCCGCTTCCGCCAGTCTTTCTCTAAGATCATCTCTAATGTCGCGCATCTCAAACCGCCTGTGGCGCTTCCGTATCGTCATCTAAGCTGTTCTGATCTCCATTCACAAGAGGCCGGCAAAGCCCAATTGTTACCATATGAGAAGCAACTGGGAGAGACCTGTGGATAACTTTGCGTGATTTAGGTGAGCTTGCTATCTGATACCGGATGGTTCCTCTCGTCAGGCGGCTTGCGCTGCGCCATTGTCACCTGTGTCGATACCAGAGCGGAGCGGATCATGGACAGGCGCGACCAGCCCGACCTCTTCGGAAGCGCCCAGCCCGACCTGTTCGGCCAAGCCGCGACACCGACCGTCTTCCGCGCCGATCCCGACAGGGTGCGGGAGCGCCTCGACGGCATCCTTTCGCAGGCACGGTCCGCCTCCATCCTGCCGTCCTGCCGTCCTGCCGTGGGACCGCGCCCAGGTCAGCCTCTACCGCACCATTGTCCCCCAGATGACGCTCTGACTGCCGGAGAATGAAGCCGCCCAGTGGCGGTTCGATTTCGAAACCGAGCTGGAACGGCTGGAAGCGGCGTAGTCCTGCGGCGACGCGCTTGACCCTGCGGGTATCGTCGTGGCCGGCTGTCCCGAGCCCTTGGTCTTCGGTCATTGCGAGCGAAGCGAAGCAATCCAGACTTTCCGGGGCCGGGCTGGATCACCGCGGCGGCTCCGCCGCCTCCCACTGACGAAGGGCGGAGCTTGACAGCGCAAACGTCATCGCCCCGCGCTTCACCCTTGGCCTCGCGGACCTGACGGCGTAGATCAACGGTCAGCTCAAGAGCCGCCGCCAGACAGCCCCGCGATTTCCAAGGCAGATCCCGGCATCGGCACCCGCACCAACCCCGCGCCGAGTCCTCCCATGCCCGCCTATCGTTCCCGCACCACCACCCACGGCCGCAACATGGCGGGCGCGCGCGGGCTGTGGCGCGCCACGGGCATGAAGGATGGCGACTTCGGCAAGCCTATCGTCGCCATCGCCAACTCCTTCACCCAGTTCGTGCCCGGCCACGTCCACCTGAAGGAC
>CAXTFJ010000035.1:0-26051 GCA_964243405.1 uncultured Lichenihabitans sp.
GCGGCATCGAGCACGCGATCCTGCACCTGCTCTATGCCCGCTTCTTCACCCGCGCCATGCGGACGGTCGGCCTGGTGAACGTGGACGAGCCCTTCACCGGCCTGTTCACGCAGGGCATGGTGGTGCACGAAACCTACCAGACGCGGAACGGCGCCTGGGTGTCGCCCGACGAGATCCGCATCGAGGGCACGGGCGCCGACCGGCGCGCGGTGCGGATCGAGGACGGCGCACCCGTCACCATCGGCGGCATCGAGAAGATGTCCAAGTCCCGGCGCAACGTCGTGGACCCGGACGACATCATCGCCACCTACGGGGCCGACACGGCGCGCTGGTTCATGCTGTCCGACAGCCCCCCCGACCGCGACGTCATCTGGACCGAGGAAGGCGTGCAGGGCGCCGGCAAGTTCGTGCAGCGCCTGCACCGCCTCGTGGGCGAACTGCACGACCTCGGCACGCGGGACGACGCGGGCGGCGCGCCGGGCGAGATCGCGCTCGCGGTGCGCAAGGCCGCGCAGCGGGCGCTGATCCGCGTGGAGGAGGACGTCGAGCGGCTGCGCTTCAACCGCTGCGTGGCCCATATCTACGACCTCACCAACCAGCTCTCGGCGGCGGTCGGCGCGGTGGAAACGCCCGAGCCGCCGCCGGGCCTCGCCGCGGCCGCCCGCGAGGCCGCCGACATCCTGGTGCAGATCACGGCCCCGTTCATGCCGCACCTCGCCGAGACCGAGTGGGCCGCGCTCGGCCACGACGCGCTGGTCTCGGTCACGCCCTGGCCCGAGGCCGACCGCGCCCTGGTGGTTGAGGATACGGTAACCTTGCCGGTGCAGATCAATGGTCGCAAGCGCGCCGAGATCACCGTGGACCGCACGGCCGATAGCGCGAGCGTGCAGGCCGCGACGCTCGCATCCGAAGAAGTGATCAAGGTGCTCGAGGGCCGCACGCCCAAGAAGGTGATCGTGGTGCCGCTGAGGATCGTCAATGTCGTGGTCTAGGCGAAGCGCGGGGGCGCTGATGGTGCTGGGCGCCGCGCTGCCGCTCGGGGGCTGCTTCACGCCGCTCTACGGCAGCCTGAACGGCGGTTTGGGGGACGAGCTGCAGGCGATCGCGGTGGACCCCATCCCCGACCAGCTCGGCCACTACCTGCGCGACCGCCTCATCACCGAGCTGAACGGCACGGGCTCGTCCCCCACGCCGAAGTACCACCTGGCCATCACGCCGCACGAGCGGGTGCAGTCCGCCCTGGTGGACGTCACCACCTTCCGCGCCCAGGCCGCCACCGTGGTGATCGAGACGGATTACGTGCTGACAGCGGTGGGCTCCGACACGCCGGTCGCCAAGGGCACCGTCACCAGCGCCGCCACCTACGACCGCTCCGAGCAGCGCTACGCCAACATCCGGGCCGCGCGCGACGCGGAGATCCGCGACGCCCACACGATCGCCGACATGATCCGCACGCGTGTCGCAGCCGCCCTGGCGCAGAAGGGGTGAGCGCCGACCGCCGCTTGCCGGCCTGACCCTTGGTCGCCATCAAGACCCACGAGGCCGACCGCTTCCTCAAGCGCGACTGCACGGGCTTCCTGGTCTACCTCGTGTTCGGCACCGACCTGGGCCTCGTGAGCGAGCGGGTCCGCGCCCTCGTGCGCGCCCTGGTGGACGACCCGAACGACCCGTTCCAGCTCGTCCGCCTGTCGGGCGATGAGGTCGCGGGTGATCCTGGCCGGCTGGCCGACGAGGCCAACACGGTGTCGCTGTTCGGCGGCAAGCGGGCGGTGCTGCTCGACGCCGGCGCCCGCTCGCTCGTGCCCGCCCTCGAACACCAGCTCGCCTCGCCCGGCGCCGCGCCCGTGGTGGTGGAAGCGGGCGGCCTGAAGAAGGACGCGGCGCTGCGCAAGCTGGTGGAACGCGCCAAGGCGGGCGTCGCCATCGAGAGCTATCCGGACGACGAGGGCGACCTCGGCCGCCTCATCGAGGCGGAGGCCGCGGCGGCGGGCCTCGCGGTCGACCCGGACGCCCGCCGCGCCCTGACGGGCCTGCTCGGGGCCGACCGGCTGGCGAGCCGGTCGGAGATCGCCAAGCTCATGCTCTACGCCCATGGCCGATCCACGGTCACGCTCGACGACGTTGAGGCCGTGGTGTCGGACGCCGCCGCGCTCGCGGCCGACGCTTTGGTCGACGCGGCCTTCACGGGGGATCTCGCCCAGGTCGAGACGCTCGCGCGGCGGGTGCTCGGCGCGGGCGGCATGCACCCGGACGTGCTGCTCGGCGCGGCGCTGCGCCACGCGGTGTTCCTGCATCGCGCGAAGCTCGACATGGCGGGCGGGGCGTCGCTCGACCAGGTGATGGGGATGGGCCGCGGCGGCATCCACTTCAAGCGCAAACCCGCCGTGGAGCGGCAATTGAAGACAGGCGACGCAGAGGCGCTCGGCCGCGCGGTAGCCAGGCTCGGCGAGGCGATGGGCCAGGTCCGCCGCGAGCCGGCCTTGGCCCAGGAGATCGCCGTGCGGGCGCTGTGGAGCCTCGCGCGCGGGACCGGGGGACGCCAGGCGAGATGAATGTCGGGAGGGCATAGCCCTGCGGCTTTGCGTCAGGGAGCCGCGCGGAGAAATCTTTCGCGCTCGTCGGGCGTAGTAGGAACAGTCGGGAACCCGAGCGGAACATGTCCGCGCCCCGCAACCCCGAAGCGCCGCGTCCTGATGGGGGCGGCGTCCCCGATCACCGACGCGGGACATGCCCGTACGGAGACCATCGATGCTGATCCGACAAAGAGATCCCTGGTCCATCGCCGAGCGCGACGCGACACCCGAGAGCGTCTTCCTGAACCGCCGAACCGTGCTGGCCGGCGGCGCGGCCCTGCTCGGGGCGGGGCTCTCCGCCGGGCTCCCGCGCGACGCGTCCGCCGCGGACGCCGACCCGACCGCCGCGCTCTACCCCGCCAAGCGCAACCCGGCCTACACGATCGCGGGCACCGTCACGCCCGAGTCTGTCAACACGGACTACAACAACTTTTACGAGTTCGGCACCTCCAAGGAGGTGGCCAACGCCGCGCAAGCGCTGCGCATCCGGCCCTGGAGCGTGACCATCGGCGGCCTGGTCGAGACGCCGCGCGAGGTCGCGGTCGACGACCTGATCAAGGCCATGCCGCTGGAAGAGCGGCTCTACCGCCACCGCTGCGTGGAGGCCTGGGGCATGACGGTGCCGTGGACCGGCTTTCCGCTGAAGGCGCTGGTAGCTTACGCCAGGCCGCTCGGCTCGGCCAAATACGTCCAGTTCACCACCTTCCTCGATCCGAAGATGGCGCCGGGCCAGAAGAGCTTCTTCTATTCCTGGCCCTACGTGGAGGGCGTCACGATGGCGGAAGCCGGAAACGACCTCGCCTTCATGGTGACGGGCGCCTACGGCAAGCCGCTGCCCAAGGTCATGGGAGCGCCGCTGCGGCTCGCGCTGCCGTGGAAATACGGGTTCAAGTCGGCCAAGTCGATCGTCAAGGTCGAGTTCACGGACAAGCGACCCACGACCTTCTGGCAGGGCCTCGCGTCCGACGAGTACGGCTTCTGGGCCAACGTCAACCCCGCCGTGCCGCACCCGCGCTGGAGCCAGGCGGACGAGGAAGTTCTGGGCACGGGCGAGCGTCGGCCGACGGTGATCTACAACGGCTACGGCGACCAGGTCGCCTCGTTGTACGCCGACGTGAAGGGCGAGAACCTCTTCATGTGAGGAGCCGCAGTCTGGCCCCAAGCAGACTTTTACAATTGACCGGAATGGTTCGCGGCGGAATTACTCAGGGAGGTCGCGGGTACCGCCGAGGAGCGCCGAGGATCAGGTAAAGAACGCGGGACGGCGATTTACAATTCGGAGATGCGACCGCCTCTATGCTGCACGAAGGGTTCCGAAAACAATGAGCCTAGCCGCACTCGCAAGGACGCTCGAAGAGGTTTCGACTTCGGTGCGAGCTGAACAGCGCACGACGTGGGCGGCTGCCGAGATGGCATCGGCTGACGTTCACGACATTTCCGTCGCGGACTTGGTCCGGTCAGCAGATAGAATAGTGGACGTTCTCAACCAATTTAAAACGACCATAACTGAACAGCGGGCGGTGCTCGAACGGGGTCTAAGACCGGGTGCCCTTGAGCACGGTGAGGATGGCCAGACGATCTCGTTCGATCGATGGAGCGGTCTCGAGCAAAGCATGACCGAGCTCCACGACTCGCTTGCCAGAGCAGAACAGAGCCAGTTTGGTGCCATCTTTCGCCAGCTGGTCTTGCAGAAGCCGTTGAGAACACCTGACAGTGATCGTCTTGTTCTCAGAAAGACTGAAGAAGTGGATGAGGCTGAACAAGCGGCTCGGCTTCACATCCGATCGGTCCTGGGCATGCTCGACCGACTTCGGTCTCTGATCCAGGGTAAAACGGAAGAGAGTCGGGGTACGCGGGGTGGAGAACCAACACCGGCGCGTCCTCCCTCGAACGCTTCCGACGACGCCATCGACTACGAAAGTGAGCGACGCCGCATCACCGCGCGTTTCGCGAAAACGCTGGCCCGCCTTGGCGAATGAGCCGAGGTGGGTGCCAATCGAGGAAGTGATCCGAACGAACAGGGAGCAGGTCAACCTCACGGGAGAGCCTTTTCATCTGCGCGACCGAGGGCTGCTCGAAAGTGCCTTGCACGGTGTCGAGAGCCTCTGCTTCTACGGCGGCGAGCATGACATCATCACGCTTGCCGTCGATCTCCTCTTGCGGATCGCCCGCAATCACCCCTTTGCGCAAGGAAACAAACGAACGGCTTTCGTCACAGCCATGCTGTTCATCGCGATCAACGGATACGCCTGCGACGTCGAAGACTCGACCGCGTTGGCCGATCTCATCGTCGCCGTGATCGAGCGGCTCGCTGCCCGAGAAACGTTAGCCGAGACACTCAGGGCCCGCACGAACGCGCGAGCCTAGCGGCACGACCCGAGCGGGGCAGCCGGTGGCTCGCCGTTAGTCGTCGCCCGGGTCGCCCCTGAGTCCCGCCCCCGCGATGCCGGACAGCACCGCAGCCTCGTCGTTGTCGGAGGTGTCGCCCGACGCGCCGACCGCGCCGAGCAGGTCGCCGCCCGGAGACAGCAGCAGCACCCCGCCCGGCACGGGCACGAGGTCGCCGCCCACCGCGTGGGTGACGGCCGCCACGAAGCTCGGCTGCTCCCGCGCGCGCTTGGCGATCGAGCGCGAGCCCAGGCCGAGCGACAGCGCGCCGTAGGCCTTGCCGCGCGCCACCTCGAACCGCTTGAGCGACGTGCCGTCCTCGGCCGCCGCGGCTTTGACGACCCCGCGGGCGTCCAGCACCACGACGGCGAGCGGCTTGAAGGCCTTTTCGCGGGCGTGCGCGAGGGCGGCGGCCACGAGGCGCTGCGCCGTGGGAAGGTCGAGGGTCATGGGGGGCTCTTTCGCGGGGGGTCAGAAGCGCCAGCGCTGGGCGTTGGTGACGAGGAAGTCGCGGAACACCTGCACGCGCGCGACGGTCTTCAGCTCCTCTGGGTAGACGAAGTAGCAGTCGAGCTCGGGCATCTCGGCGTGCTGCAGCAGCTGCACGAGCCCGCTCTCGGGCACCACGGAATAGTCGGGCAGGACGCCGATGCCCGCCCCGCTCTCCACCGCCGTGCGCAGGCCCACCATGTTGTTGACGGTGAGTGCGGAGGCGCGCGGGCTGCGCTGCTCGCGTCCGGCCACCTGCAGCGAGTTGAGGGTCGGGGTGAGGAAGTTCGCGACGCCGCCGCTGTAGCCGATCAGCCGGTGCTTATCGAGGTCGTCGACAGATTTGGGCTGCCCGTTCCGCTTCAGGTAGCCGGTGGACGCGTAGGCGTGGTAGCGGACGGTGAAGAGCCGCCGCCGGATCAGGTCGGGCTGCAGCGGCTCGCGCAGGCGCAGGCCCACGTCCGCCTCGCGCATGCCGAGGTCGAGCTCGTCGTCGGTGAGGATCACCTGCACGCGGATGTCGGGGTACAGTTCGAGGAACTCGCCCAGGCGCGGCGTGAGCCAGAAAGTGCCCAGCGCGTAATTGGTGGTGATGCGCAGCTCGCCGTTGGGCTTCTCGCGGCTGTCGGTCAGCCGCGTCTTGACCACGTCGAGCTTGGCCATCACGTCCTGGACGGTGCGCAGCAGCAGTTCGCCCTGCTCGGTCAGGATCAGGCCGCGGGCGTGACGGTGGAACAGCGGCACATCGAGGTCAGCTTCGAGCGCGCTGATCTGCCGGCTCACGGCCGACTGGCTCAGGTTGAGGCTCTGGCCCGCGTGCGTGAACGAACCCGCCTCGGCCGCCGCCTGGAACACGCGCAGTCGATCCCAATCCACGGCCAATCCCCCCGGACGTCGCGGCCCGCTTGGGCGGACCGCCGCAAAATTTCTATTCCCAGGCGCCGATCATCTGCTCTTCCCGGCGCTCGGCGCGCCGTTCGGCCGGGTCGGACCCGTGCTCGGCCAGGAATTTTTCGGCCTCCAGCGCCGCCATGCAGCCCATGCCCGCGGCGGTCACGGCCTGCCGGTAGACGCGGTCCTTGACGTCGCCGGCCGCGAACACGCCCGGCACGGCCGTCGCGGTCGAGTCGGGCGCGGTGAGGATGTAGCCGTCGGCGTCGAGGTCGAGGTGGCCCTTGAACACCGCCGTGGCGGGAGAATGGCCGATCGCCACGAACACGCCATCGATGGGCAGGTCCTCGGCCTCGCCGGTCCCGGCGTCGCGCAGCCGGATGCCCGTGACCTTGCGCGGCGTACCGCCCCCCGTGATCTCGTCCACCACGCTGTTCCAGCGGAAGCTCACCTTGGGGTTGGCGAACAGCCGGTCCTGCATGACCTTCTCGGCGCGCAGCCGGTCGCGACGGTGCACCAGCGTCACCGAGCGGACGTGCCGGGTCAGGTAGAGCGCGTCCTCGACCGCGGTATTGCCGCCGCCCACCACCACCACGTCCCGGTTCTTGAAGAAGGCCGCATCGCACACCGCGCAGCCGCTCACGCCCTGCCCGAGCAGCGCCTGTTCGGAGGGCAGGCCGAGCCACCGGGCCTGCGCGCCCGTCGCGATGATGACGGTGTCGGCAATGAACGTGTCGCCGTTGTCGGAACGGCAGGTGAACGGCCGCGCGGAGAAGTCGACGTCGGAGATGATGTCGAACATCAGCCGGGCCCCGGCGTGCTCGGCCTGGGCCTGCATCCGGTCCATCAGCGCCGGCCCCAGCACCGAGGTGTCGCCCGGCCAGTTCTCGACGTCGCTGGTGATGGTGAGCTGCCCGCCGGGCTGGAGGCCCTGGACGACGATCGGTTCCAGATTGGCGCGCGCGGCGTAGACCGCGGCCGTGTAGCCGGCCGGACCCGCGCCGATGATGAGGGCTTTGGTGCGATGGGTGGCCATGCGGTACGGTCCTGAGGCGAGCGGGCGCGCGAGGGTCGGGGGCCTCCCCGTAATAGGAACGGCCCGTGCCGGGCGCAAGCCGAGGGGGAGGTCCGTCCGCTACACGCCCATCTCGCGGCGCAGCCAGTAGGCGAACTGGTGGGCGATGGAGGCCAGTCGGATGCGGTCGATGCCTTCGGTGTAATAGGCGCCGCTGTAGCCGGGCGACAGCTCGGTCAACACGTGGGTCGTGGACAGCGTCCGGCCGCCGGCGACCACGAGGCCGTCCCCCTCGATCGAGTCCTGCTGGCCGAACTGGTCTAGCGGAACGCCGCCTCCGTAGGACGACAGGTAGACCGCGCTGACGCGCGCCACGAGCAGGGGCGCCGTTGCATCGCGCGGCGCGAGCAGGTCGGCGAAGGTGCGGGCGAGGTCCTGATCCAGCACGGCGCGCAGGGCCGCGGCCGTGGATCCCCCGCCGGTCGCCGCGATCGGGGAGGTGTCGGCCGACACGCCCCGGAACCGGGCCGCCTGCGCCCGCGCGACGCGCGGGAGGAGGAGCGCCGCTCCGCCACCCAGAAAGGCGCGGCGGCCGAGCGGCGTCACACGAAAGCGACCTTGAGGATCTCGTAGCTCTTGCCGCCGCCGGGCGTGTTCACCTCGACGCTGTCGCCCGACTTCTTGCCAATGAGGGCGCGGGCGGTGGGCGAGGTCACCGACACCTTGCCGCGCTTCACGTCGGCCTCGGTCTCGCCCACGATCTGGTAGACCTTCTCCTCGTCGGTGTCCGCGTCCACCAGCGTCACGGTGGCGCCGAACTTGATGGTGCTGCCCGACAGTTTGGTGACGTCGATCACCTCGGCGCGCGACAGCCTGTCCTCCAGCTCGGCGATGCGGCCCTCGTTGTGGGACTGCGCCTCCTTGGCGGCGTGGTATTCGGCGTTCTCCGACAGGTCGCCGTGCAAGCGCGCTTCGGCGATCGCCTGAATGATGCGCGGCCGCTCCTCCTGCTGCCGAACCTTCAGTTCCGCCTCCAGGGCCACGTGGCCCTGCACGGTCATCGGCACTTTGTCCATGGATCTCGTCTCGTTCGGCAGGCCGGAAGGGTGTTGCAACGCCTCACCCGGCCGCTTGGTTCAACTCACGCGTCCGCCCGGCGGTCGCGCTCCGCCGGGCCGCGGCCTCCCCGGGGCCGCGCCGCCATGCTAGCGGTGAAAATCCGGCTTGTCTTCAGGTCGGGAAATAGTCCTGCAGGGCGCGCACCTCGAGGTCGCCGCCGAGGTAGGCCCGGATGCCCTGGGCGGCCGCGACCGCGCCGGCGAGCGTGGTGTAGTAGGGCACCTTGTGCAGCAGCGCGGCCTGCCGGATCGAGCGCGAGTCGGCGAGCGCCTGGGCGCCCTCCGTGGTGTTGACCACGAGCTGGACGCCGTTGTTCTTGATGGCGTCGACCACGTGGGGACGGCCCTCCGACACCTTGTTGACCTTGCGGGCCGGCAGGCCGCCCGCCTGCAGGGCCTTCAGCGTTCCACCCGTGGCCTGGATCGAGAAGCCCATGTCGGACAGCAGCTTGACGGTTGGCAGCACGCGCTCCTTGTCGGCGTCCTTGACCGACACGAACACGGTGCCATGCGTGGGCACCACCATGCCGCCGCCGAGCTGGCTCTTGGCGAAGGCCACCTCAAAACTCCGCGCGAGCCCGATCACCTCGCCGGTCGAGCGCATCTCGGGGCCCAGCACCGTGTCGACGCCGGGGAAGCGCGCGAAGGGGAACACGGCCTCCTTGACGCCCACGTGGGAGATCGCGGGCCGGTTGGCGAGGTCGAAGTCGGCCAGGGTCGCGCCCGCCATGATCCGCGACGCCATCTTGGCGAGCGGCAGGCCGATCACCTTGGCGACGAAGGGCACCGTACGCGAGGCGCGGGGGTTGACCTCCAGCACGTAGACTTGGCCCTCCTTCACGGCGTACTGCACGTTCATGAGGCCGCCCACGTCGAGCGCCAGCGCCAGCTTCTTCGTTTGCGCCTCGATGGTGGCGACGATGTCGGCCGGCAGGCTGTAGGGCGGCAGCGAGCAGGCCGAGTCGCCCGAATGGATCCCCGCCTCCTCGATGTGCTCCATGATGCCCGCCACGAACACGTCACGGCCGTCGCACAGCGCGTCCACGTCCACCTCGATGGCGTCCGACAGGTAACGGTCGAACAGCAGCGGGTTGGTGCCCAGCACCGTGTTGATCTGCCCCGTCTTGTCGTTGGGGTAGCGGGCCTTCACGTCGGAGGGCACGAGGCTCGGCAGCGTGCCGAGCAGGTAGTCGTCGAGCGCGCCCGCGTCGCGGATCACCGCCATGGCGCGGCCGCCCAGCACGTAGGACGGGCGCACCACCAGCGGCAGGCCGAGGTCGGCCACCACCAGCCGGGACTGCTCCACCGAATAGGCGATGCCGTTCTTGGGCTGTTTCAGCCCGAGCTTGTCGAGCAGGCGCTTGAAGCGGTCGCGGTCCTCGGCGAGGTCGATGGAATCGACCGACGTGCCCAGGATCGGGATGCCGGCCTTTTCGAGCGCGGTGGCGAGTTTTAAGGGCGTCTGGCCGCCGAACTGGACGATGACGCCCTTGAGCGTGCCGGCCTCGCCCTCCTTGCGCAGGATGGCCAGCACGTCCTCGGCGGTCAGCGGCTCGAAATACAGCCGGTCGGAGGTGTCGTAGTCGGTCGACACCGTTTCCGGGTTGCAGTTGACCATGATGGTCTCATAGCCCGCGTCGCTCAGCGCGAAGCAGGCGTGACAGCAGCAATAGTCGAACTCGATGCCCTGGCCGATGCGGTTCGGCCCGCCGCCCAGGATCACCACCTTGTCGCGGGTGCTCGGGCGGGCCTCGTCGGAAGGGGTGCCGCCGAACGGGGCCGCGTAGGTCGAGTACATGTAGGCCGTGGGCGAGGCGAACTCGGCCGCGCAGGTGTCGATGCGCTTGTAGACGGGCACGACCCCGAGCGCGGCGCGCAGCGCGGCGACGTCCGCCTCGGCCCGACCCGACAGCGCCGCGAGGCGCCCGTCCGAGAAGCCCGCGGCCTTGAGCCGGCGCAGGTTCCCGGCCGTGTCGGGCAGGCCGAAGCGGCGAACCTTGGCCTCCAGGTCGACGATCTCCTGCAACTGCCGGATGAACCAGGGGTCGATGCGGCAGGCGTCGTGGATCTCGGCATGGCTCAGCCCGTGGCGCAGCGCCTGGCCCACGGTGAGCAGGCGGTCGGGCGTGGGACGGCCGAGCGCCGCGCGCAGGGCCGCGCGGTCGTTGCCCTGCCCGAGCCCCTCGACTTCCACCTCGTCCAGGCCCGACAGGCCCGTTTCCAGCGAGCGGAGCGCCTTCTGCAGGGATTCCGCGAAGGTCCGGCCGATCGCCATGGCCTCGCCGACCGATTTCATCGCGGTGGTGAGGAGCGGTTCGGCACCGGGAAATTTTTCGAAGGCGAAGCGCGGGATCTTCGTCACCACGTAGTCGATCGTGGGCTCGAAGGCCGCCGGCGTCGCGCCGCCCGTGATGTCGTTGGCGATCTCGTCCAGCGTGTAGCCGACCGCCAACCGCGCCGCGACCTTGGCGATGGGGAAGCCGGTGGCCTTGGAGGCCAGCGCCGAGGAGCGCGACACGCGCGGGTTCATCTCGATCACGATCATGCGGCCCGTGACGGGGTCGATCGCGAACTGCACGTTGGAGCCGCCGGTCTCGACGCCGATCTCGCGCAGCACCGCGAGGCTCGCGTCGCGCATGACCTGGTATTCCTTGTCGGTCAGCGTCAGCGCCGGGGCGACGGTGATGGAATCGCCCGTGTGCACCCCCATGGGGTCGATGTTCTCGATGGAGCACACGATGATGCAATTGTCCGCGCGGTCGCGGACCACCTCCATCTCGTATTCCTTCCAGCCCAGCACGCTTTCCTCCACCAGCACGGTGGACGAGGGCGAGGCGTCGAGGCCGCGCTCGATGATGTCGATGAACTCGGCCTTGTTGTAGGCGATGCCGCCGCCCGTGCCGCCCAGCGTGAAGGAAGGGCGGATGATGGCGGGCAGGCCGATGTCGTCGAGGATGGCGAGCGCGTCGGCGAGCGAGCCCACCTGATGGGACCGGGGAGTGGCCAGCCCGATCTTCGTCATGGCGTCGCGGAACAGCTCGCGGTCCTCGGCCTTGTCGATCGCGGCCGCGGTGGCGCCGATCAGCTCGACGCCGTGGCGCTCCAGCACGCCCATGCGCTCGAGCGCCAGCGCGCAGTTCAGCGCCGTCTGGCCGCCCATGGTGGGCAGCAGCGCGAAGCCGCCCGGCACCGCGTTCCGCTCGGCCGCGATGATGGTGGCGACGATCTCGGGCGTGATGGGCTCGACGTAGGTCCGGTCCGCCATGTCCGGGTCGGTCATGATGGTGGCGGGGTTGGAATTGACCAGGACGATCCGGTAGCCCTCGGCCCGGAGCGCCTTGCAGGCCTGGGTGCCGGAATAGTCGAACTCGCAGCCCTGGCCGATGACGATCGGGCCCGCCCCGATGATCATGACGGTCGAAATGTCGGTGCGTTTCGGCATGGTGTCCCCGGGTGGCCGGGGGTGTCCAGTAAACGAGAAGGCCGCCCGTGCAAAGGATGCCGGGAGTTCTGCCCTTCTCCCGTACGGCGGGAGAAGGGACTTTACGTCAGGCCGAGCGCTTCAGCTCCTCCACCGGCACGGCGGCGTGCCCCAGCGCCGCTGTCTTCGCCTTGGCGGCGTAGAAGGAGGCGTTGTGCTCGCCCCGCAGCGCTTCGCGGGTGAACTGGATCAGGTGCAGGCACACGAAGCCCATGTTGAACACGGCCTCGACCTGCCCCTTCTTGATGGCGTGCCAGGCCGAGCGCCAGAAAACGCCGCGGTAGTCGGCCTTGATGCCCAGTTCCCAGGTGATGTTCTTGGCCATCAGCCAGCCGCGGCGGAGGTTGGCACGGGTCAGCTTGCCCTTGACGGGCGTCTTGATCCGGTTGCCGTAGGTGCGGTCCATCTGGTGGCGGAAGCGGGCGAAGATCTGCTCGGGCGCGTAGGCGTGGGCGATGGCGCGCCGCCAGCTCGCCACCACCTCGTCGTGCGGGCGCAGGAAGCGCACGTTGGATTCGAGCGCGGGGTCGTTGACGAGCCGGTCGGCCTTGGCGAGCCGGTCCCACAGCGGCGTCTTGGGCAGCGCCTGCAGCAGGTTGATGGTGAGCACCGGCACGGCCGAGCGGTCCACGAACTCCTTGAGCCGGTTCTCCGACTCGTCCGTGTCGGAGTCGAGCCCCAGGATGATGCCGGAGGTCACCTCCAGCCCGTAGCGGTTCAGCGTCTCGATCGCCTCCATCATCGGGACGGCGTTGTTGTGGTCCTTGGCGATGGCCTTCAGCGCGTCGAGCTCCGGCGTTTCGATGCCAACGAACACGGTGAAGAAGCCCGCTTCCCGCATCAGCTCGAGAATCTCGGTCTGCTTGGCGAGGTTGAGGGTGGCCTCGCAGGCGAACTGCAAGGGATAGTCGTGCGTCTTCTGCCAGGCGATCAGGTGGGGCAGCATGTCCCGCGTGGCCTTGCGGTTGCCGATGAAGTTGTCGTCCACGAAATACACCACGGCCGGGTGCGCGGGCTGGGAGATGAAGGCGTCGAGCTCGGCCAGCAGCTGATCCGTGGACTTCAGCCGCGGCTGACGGCCGTAGAGCGCGGGGATGTCGCAGAACTCGCAGCGGTAGGGGCAGCCCGACGAGAACTGCAGCGAGCCCAGCAGGTATTTCTTGAGCGGCAGCTGCGCGTAGGCGGGCAGCGGGAAGTCGTTGAGCGGGGTGCGCGTCACCGTTTCCAGCACCACCTGGGCGGGTGGCGGGGTCACGTCCGCGTCGAGGATGGCGACCAGCCGGTCGGTGGCGTCGCCCATCTCGCCGATGTGCAGGTAGTCGAAGTAACCGTACTTCTCCGGCGCGCCGGAGGCCGACGAGCCGCCCAGGGCCGTCACCTTGCCGTGACGCTTCGCACGGGCGTGGATGGCGCGGATCTGCGGTTCCTGCACGTGCATGCCGCTCACGAACACCGCGTCCGCCCAGGCGAAGTCGGCGTCATCGGCCTCGCGCAGGTTCTCGTCGATGAAGCGGACCTGCCAGGCCTCGGGCATGTAGGCCGCGATGACGAGCAGCCCCTGCGGGGGCATGAAGGCCTTCACATCCATCAGCTTGTAGGCGCCCGAGAAGGTGCCGAACGACGGCGTGTAGGCCGGGAATACGCACAGGATATGTCTTTCGCGGGTCACGGGGACGGTGCAACGCAACGATGGGGCTCCTTACACTCAAGCCGGCGCGAGCGGTTCGCTCCGCGTGTAGCACGGTGCAACGCGGAAATCCGCTGAGTTGCGTCGGGCCACTTCGCACCTTCGGGCGCGGTCGGCCATTGACGGAAGGCATGGCCAAGCGGCGCGAAGCGTGCGACGGGGCCGCGGCGGGTCGACATAATGGTGGAGGGCGGGATGAGAATCGTTCAGGACGGGGTCCACGTGGTCGACCACCCGCTGGTGCAGCACAAGCTGACCCTGATGCGAACCGCGGAACGCTCCACCAAGGGGTTCCGGCAGCTCCTCAACGAGATCGGCATGCTGCTCTGCTACGAGGTGACGCGCGACCTGCCCGTCGAGCTCGTGGAGGTGCAGACGCCGCTCACCACGATGAAGGCCCCGATGATCGCGGGCAAGAAGCTCGTCTTCGCCCCCATCCTGCGCGCCGGGGTGGGGTTCCTCGACGGCATGCTGGACCTGGTGCCCTCGGCGCGGGTCGCCCACGTGGGGCTCTACCGCGACCCCGAAACGCTGCAGGCCGTCGAATACTACTTCAAGGCCCCCACCGACCTCGACGAGCGGCTCACCATCATCATGGACCCGATGCTCGCCACAGCCAATTCGGCGACCGCGGCCGTCGAGCGGCTGAAGGCGCGCGGCGCCCGCGACCTCCGCTTCGTGTGCCTGCTGGCCGCGCCCGAGGGCATCGCCAAGCTCAGGGCCGAGCACCCGGACGTGCAGATCTGGACGGCCGCCATCGACAGCCACCTGAACGACCACGGCTACATCGTGCCGGGCCTGGGCGACGCGGGCGACCGCATGTTCGGCACGCGGTAGCGGCGCGAGCCGCGCCGGTGACCGACGAGGAGATTGCCGACATGTTCGAAGGGCTCGGCGCGATCGCGATCCGCCGCATGTTCGGGGCCAAGGGGATCTACCATGCGGGGCGGATCGTGGCGCTCGACCTCGGGGACGAGGTGGTGCTCAAGGCCGATGAATTCAGCGCCCCGGCCTTCGCGGCGGCGGGCGCGACGCGGTGGCGCTACGAGGGCAAGAAGGGCAAGCCCGTCGCCATGCCCTACTGGTCGGTGCCGGTCGACGCGTTCGACGATCCCGACGAGATGGCCCGGTGGGTGCGGCTCGCCTACGAGGCCGCCCTGCGGGCTCCGGACAAATAGGACGGATGGATCGCGGGGAGCGTCTCCGGCGGCGGTGACAAGCCGTTTCGCGTCGCGTTCGGGCCTAGCCGCGCTCGTTCGCGAAGTCCCGCCACGCCCGCTCCGAGGCGAGCGCGGTCCGGTCGGGCTTGGGGACCGGGTGCGGGCTTCCGTCGGTCGAATCCGGCGCCAAGGAGGCCCGTGCCACCAGGTTCCGCGACTGCTCCAAGGTTTCCCGGATGTCGGCGAAGAGTTTGAACCCGTGCACCGGTTGCGCTGCGCTGCGGCCCATGGCTCGTCCCGTCGTCTCTACCTGCCAAAGGATGGCACGCCGCTCTTAACGGACCGTCAACCACCGGCGGCAACCGGGAGAGACATGGGGCCTGTCGATCAGGCTTCCGTCTCGGAAGGGGCGGCCACCGACGGCGGTGGTGAGAGAGCGCGTCATGCAAAGGCGGAAACGCCGCGAACGAACAGTCAGTCCGCCCGCGGTGCCGTCCTGAAGGCCATCTGCCGGTAGGGCAGCGTCCGACCCTCACTTCTTCTTGACCGGAGCCTTCTTGGTCTTCGCCAGGTCGGAGGCGGCCTTGGACTTCTCTTCCTTGCTGGCCTTGGGATCGCGCATCTCCTTGCTGGCCTGGGATGCCTTCTTCGTCGCTGCCATGAGACACTCCTGGTTGTCCCGAAACATCAAGGATCGGGGTCGTCGCCCCAAGCAACGGCTTGTGCGACCCGCGGATGGTTTCACGAACGCTCCTCCGCTTCCATGGAAATCAATCGACCGCGTCGGGTAAAGCTGTGGAGCACCCGCCTGTGGCTCCCGGGGACCGTTCCGTGGCAAGAAGGCGCAGCACACCGTCCCGGAGCCCGGCGCATGCCGCAATCGCCTCCCCTCCCCGCGCCCGCGGGTCCGCCCGCCCTGGCGGGCAAGCGCATCCTGCTCGTGATCGGCGGCGGCATCGCGGCTTACAAGAGCCTCGACCTCGCCCGCCACCTCGCCCGCGCGGGCGCCAAGGTCCGCGGCGTGATGACGGAGGGGGCCCGGCAGTTCGTGACGCCGCTGGCGGTCGGGGCGGTCACGGGCGACACCGTGTTCACCGACCTGTTCTCGCTGACCGACGAGGCCGCCATGGGGCATATCGAGCTGTCGCGCGACGCCGACCTCGTCGTGGTGGCGCCCGCCACCGCCAACCTGCTGTCCCGCATGGCGTCGGGCGCCGCCGACAACCTCGCCACGACCGTCCTGCTCGCGACCGACAAGCGCGTGCTCGCAGCCCCCGCCATGAACCTGCGCATGTGGCTGCACCCCGCCACGCAGCGCAACGTGGCCCAGCTCGGGCGCGACGGCGTGCTGTTCGTTGGTCCCGCCGAGGGCAGCATGGCGTGCGGCGAATGGGGACCGGGCCGGTTGGCCGAACCGCTGGACATCCTGGCCGCCGTCGCGGACGCGCTCGCCCGCGACACGACCGTGCCGCTGCCGACCGGGATCACCGGGCGGCCGCCTGAGCCCGGCGCGAGGCCGCTCGCGGGGCGCCGCGTGGTGGTGACCTCCGGTCCCACCCACGAGCCCATCGATCCCGTCCGCTACCTCGCCAACCGCTCCTCGGGCCGCCAGGGCCACGCGGTCGCGGCCGCCGCCGCCGCGGCGGGCGCGGCCGTGACGCTGGTGAGCGGCCCCGTGACACTGCCCGACCCGCCCGGGGTCGCGACCGTCCACGTCGAGACCGCCCGCGAGATGCTGGACGCCGTGGAGGCCGCCCTGCCCGCCGACGTCTTCGTGGCCGCAGCCGCCGTGGCGGACTGGCGCGTCGCCGACGCCTCGCCGCAGAAGACCAAGAAGCGCGCGGGCGACGGCGCCCCCACCCTGCACCTCGTCGAGAACCCGGACATCCTGGCGAGCGTGGGACGACGCGGCACCGGCCGTCCGGCCGTGGTTGTGGGCTTCGCGGCCGAAACCGAGCACCTGCTCGACCACGCCGCGGCCAAGCTCGACGCCAAGGGGTGCGACATGATCGTCGCCAACGACGTGAGCGCCGCGGGCGGCGCCATGGGGGGCGACACCAACGAGGTCCACCTGCTCACCCGGAAGGGCCGCGAAGCGTGGCCCCGCGCCCGCAAGGACGAGGTGGCGCGGCGTCTGGTCGAGCGGATCGCGCTCGCGCTCGAAGGCGCTCGCCCGTGAGCCCGACGGTGCGCGTCGTCCGCCTGCCCCACGCGGAGGGGTTGCCGCTTCCCACCTACCGGAGCGCCGGCGCGGCGGGCCTGGACCTCGTGGCGGCCCTGCCGCCCGGCCTCGCGCTGGTGATCGAGCCGGGCGCCCGCGAGCTCGTGCCCACGGGGCTCGCGATCGCGCTGCCGCACGGGCACGAGGCGCAGGTCAGGCCTCGTTCGGGGCTCGCGCTCAAACACGGCGTCACGGTGCTCAACGCCCCCGGCACGGTGGACGCCGATTACCGGGGCGAAGTGGGGGTGCTGCTCGTCAACCTCGGCACCGAGCCTTTCCGCATCGTGCGCGGCGACCGGATCGCCCAGATGGTGGTGGCGCGGATCGAACAGGTCGCCTGGGCCGAGGAAGACCTGGACGAGACGGTGCGGGGCAGGGGTGGGTTCGGGTCGACCGGCGGCACCGTGATTCCCGAGTGACCGTCCTGCCGCGCCGGGCGCTGCTCGCCATCGCGGCCGTGCTGGACGTGGCGCTGCTGGCCCGCGCCCATCCCCTGCCCGCCAAGGCGCTGGCCGAACGGCACGCGCTGGCGCCGCGCCAGCTGGAACCGCTCCTGCAGGAGCTCGTCCGGGCGGGCCTGCTGAAAAGTTCGCGCGGGCCGCGCGGCGGCTACGAGCTCGCGCGCGAGCGCCGCCGCATCAGCCTGGGCGACGTCGTGCGCGCGGTCGCGGGCGGCACTCCCGCGCCGGCCGCGGGCTCGGCCCTGGTCGAGGCCGTCGTCCTGCCCGCCGTGGCGGGGGCGGCCGACGCGCTGCTGGCCGAGCTCGACCGGGTCACGATGGACCAGCTCTGCGCGAAAGCCGGGCGGCTGCGCGCCGCGGACGGGCTGCCGGCCGACGGCGACTTCGCGATCTGAGAGGTGATCCTTCCGTCTTATCCGATCGGATACCGTGATCCGAACCGCGCGTCGCGAGAAGGTTGCCGTTAAGCTTCGCGGCTCAACCTCGCACCCGAGCCGGCACGGACTGGTTGAGGGCGGAAGGCGGCGATGCGGGCGGGGAAGTCTATTCTGGCGCAGCTGGTCGCCTGCATCGCGATCTTCGTCGTGCTGGTCCTGAGCCTCGCGGTCACCACCGTGGTGGCCGTGACCGAGGTCGGCCGCAACGCCGCCGTGATCAACGGGGAATGGCTCGCGGGCACGCGGATCCTGGGCGAGCTCGAGGGAGAGGTCTTCGCCTTCCGCCTGGCCGAGGCCGACCGGGCGCTGGCCGACGCCGCGCACCCCACGGCCCTGTCGGAAACGGAAGCGACCCTGCATCGGACGGCGGTCGAGGGCGCCGTCCGCGACTACCTCGCCGTGATCGGCGCGGACCAGCCGCAAGCGAACGTCTCCGTGTTCGCCGAGGCGTGGGGCGACTACCTGATCATGCACGACGCCTGGGTGCGGGCGGACACCTACCGCCACGCGAGCGGCATCGCGCGGGAGCGCAGCTCGCTCGATTGGCGCTACAAGGCGGTCGCCAGGGCGCTCGACGCGCTCAAGGCCGCCAACTACCAGGCGGCCGCCGCCCAGGCCGCCAAGGCCAGCGATCTCGCCCTCATGACCAAGGGAGTGGTGGGCGCGTCCTCGCTGGGCGCGGTCCTGCTGGCGGTGGGGCTGTTCTCGCAGATCAGAACCAACATCACGGCGCCGCTCGCCTCGATCACCGCCGCGCTGTCGCGCCTGGCGGCGGGCGGCCGCCTCGACGCGCGCATGCCCGAGATGGACCGCGACGACGAGGTGGGCGACATGGCCCGGGCCTTCGACACGTTCCGCACCGGCGCCGCGGAGCTGGAGGACGCCCACGCCGAAACCCGCGCCGCGCAGCAGCAGGCGAGCCTGCTCGCCCGCCACGACGCGCTGACCGGGCTGCCCAACCGCCGGGTGTTTGCCGCCGAACTCGACGCAGCCCTGGCGCGGGCGCGGGACGGGACGGCGGCCTGCGCGGTCATGCTGATCGACCTCGACCGGTTCAAGCCCGTCAACGACGTGCGGGGGCACGCGGCGGGTGACCGGGTTCTGTGCGAGGTGGCCCGCAGGCTCGAAGCGGTCGAGGGCGGGCGCAAGAGCGTCGCGCGCCTGGGCGGGGACGAGTTCGCGGTCATTCTGGAGGGACCGGATGCCGTCTCGCTCGACGTGCTGGCGGCCGCGGTCGCGCGCGGGGTGCTCGACGCCGTCCGCGAGCCGATCGCGGTCGGCGACGCTGTCGTGAGCATTGGGGCCAGCATCGGGATCGCGCGCGGCCCCTGGGACGGCACGGACGCCGACGCGGTGCTGCGCGCGTCCGACCTCGCGATGTACCGCGCCAAGCAGGACGGGCGCGACACGTTCCGCTTCTTCGAGCCGCGGATGGACAGCGAGCGGCGCGAGCAGGCGAGGCTCGACGAGGACCTCAGAACCACGGTCCGGGCGGGGCGGATCGTGCCGCATTACCAGCCGCTGGTCAGCCTCGTGTCGGGCAAGTTGCGCGGCTTCGAGGTCCTGTCGCGCTGGACCCACCCCGAGCACGGGGCCGTGCCGCCCGACCGCTTCATCGGCATGGCCGAGCGGCTGGGCCTGATGCCGGACCTCACCGCGAGCGTGCTCCGCCAGGCCTGCCGCGACGCGCGCCATTGGGGCGACGATGTCCGCCTCGCGGTGAACGTGTCGCCTTCGCAGCTCGCCGACCGGCAGTTCCCGCTCCGCACCCTGGCGATCCTGTCGGAGGAGAGGTTCGCGCCCGCGCGCCTCGAGATCGAGATCACCGAATCCGCCCTGGTGGGCGACGTGGCGCTCGCCCGGGAGATCATCGCCACCCTCCAGTCGCTGGGGATCACGGTGGCGCTGGACGATTTCGGCACCGGCTATTCGAGTCTTTCCCATCTCCGCCACATGCGCTTCGACACGCTCAAGATCGACCGCTCCTTCGTGCAGTCGGTCACCACGGATGGGGAAAGCGCCAAGATCGTCGACGCCGTCCTGAGTCTCGCGGACAGCATGGGCATGACCGTGGTGGCCGAGGGGATCGAGGACGAGGCGGCGCTCCGCTACCTGACCGCGCGCGGCTGCGCCTACGGCCAGGGCTTTTTCTTCGGCCGACCCGTCTCCGCCCAGCGCGCGGCCGCGATCGTGTCCGTCGGCAGCCTTCGCCTGAGCGCCTGACGCCGGGCAGAACTGCGACGGCCTGCCGGGAGCGACGCGTTCCCACCGGGCCCGACATGCTTTAGTCTCTCCGCAACGCAAGAAGTGTTCGCCAAGGGAGAAGACCCATGCCCGCCACCTCCGGGGAAACCGCGCCGCGCAAGCCGGGCCGGGGCCGCATCTACGCGTCCATCACGGACACGATCGGCGACACGCCGCTGGTCCGGCTGGACCGCCTCGCGGCCGCCAAGGGCTGCAAGGCCACGATCCTGGCCAAGCTGGAGTTCTTCAACCCCATCTCGAGCGTCAAGGACCGCATCGGCGTCAACATGATCGACGCGATGGAGCGGGACGGGCGCATCGAGCGGGGCAAGACGACCCTGGTGGAGCCCACCTCCGGCAACACGGGGATCGCGCTGGCCTTCACGGCGGCGGCGCGCGGCTACAAGCTGACCCTGGTGATGCCCGAGTCGATGTCGGTGGAACGCCGCAAGATGCTGGCGCTGCTCGGCGCCGACCTCGTGCTCACCCCCGCGGCCCAGGGCATGAAGGGCGCCATCGCCCGCGCGCACGAGCTCGTCGAGGCCACACCCGGCGCCGCCATGCCGCAGCAGTTCGAGAACGAGGCCAACCCCGACATCCACCGCCGCACCACGGCCGAGGAGATCTGGAACGACACCGAGGGCGAGGTCGACGTGTTCGTGGCGGGCGTCGGCACCGGGGGCACCATCACGGGGGTGGGCGAGGTGCTCAAGAGTCGTAAGCCCGGCGTGCGGATCATCGCCGTCGAGCCGGAAGACTCGCCGGTGCTGTCGGGCGGCCAGCCGGGGCCGCACAAGATCCAGGGGATCGGGGCGGGCTTCGTGCCGCCCGTGCTCGCCCGCGAGGTGATCGACGAGGTGGTGACCGTGTCGAACCAGACCTGCTTCGACTGGGCGCGCGAGTGCGCGCGGGTCGAGGGCATTCCGGTGGGCATCTCGTCCGGCGGCGCGGTGGCGGCGGCCTTCGAAGTCGGCTCGCGGCCCGGCATGGAGGGCAAGACGATCGTGGTCATCATCCCCTCCTTCGCGGAACGCTACCTGTCCACCGCCCTGTTCGACGGCCTGTGAGCGGCGCCGTGGCGGACGCGCTCACCTTCTTCCACGGCCCGCAGTCGCGCTCGGGCGGGGTGGCGGTGCTGCTGGAGGAACTCGGGGCACCCCACACGGTCCATCTGGTCGACCTGAAGAAGGGCGAACAGCGCGCGCCCGCCTTCCTGGCCGTGAACCCCATGGGCAAGGTGCCGGCGATCAGGCACCGCGACGCGCTGGTGACCGAGCAGGTCGCCATCTACCTCTACCTGGCCGACCTGTTCCCCGCGGCAGGCCTGACGCCCGGGATCGGCGACCCGGACCGCGGCCCCTACCTGCGCTGGACCGCCTTCTACGGCTCGTGCTTCGAGCCCGCGCTGGTGGACCGCGCGATGAAGCGCGAGCCGGCCCGCGCCGCCACCTCGCCCTACGGCACGTTCGAGACGATGTTCGACACGCTGATCTCGCAGCTCCGGGCGGGACCCTACCTGATGGGCGAGCGGATGACGGCCGCCGACATCCTGTGGGGCACCGCGCTCACCTGGACCACGAGGTTCGGCCTGCTGCCCGAACGGCCGGAAGTCGCGGCCTACGTCGAGCGGATCACGTCCCGCCCCGCCTTCAAGACCGCGGCGGCACGCGACGCGGAGGACGCGGCCGCGCAGGAGAAGGCGCGCACGGCGTCGTGACGGAAACCTCCCGCATGTCGTCGGGAGGTCACGCCCAGCAAGTGGAAAGGAAGCGGGCCCCGGCGTCCAAGGCCTGTCGGGCGCTGGGCAGGTCCCGCACGGATCGCTGGAAGACGTGGTGCAGGCCCTCGTAGACGTCGAGATGCACCGTCCCGCCCTTCGCCGCGGCCGCCACGGCGTAGCGCCGCGCATCGTCGAGCAGCAGTTCGTCCGTCCCGACCTGGATGGCGAGCGGCGGCAGTGATCCGGGAAGGCCGTAGAGCGGCGAGGCGCGGGCGTCCCTGGGATCGGCACCGCCGAGGTAGGTGGTCGCCGCCGCGGCAAGCGCCTCGGGCTGGAAGATGGGGTCGCGCGTGTCCGGATCGGTGAAAGACCGCCCGCTCAGAGCAAGGTCGGTCCAGGGCGAGAAGACCAGGGCGGCCGCGAGAAACAGCCGGGCCGGCGCCGGCTGACCCAGGGCGGACAGGGCGAGCGCCCCGCCGGCCGAGTCACCCACGAGGGCCACCTGCACGACGCCCTGGGCTCCCAACCACCGAAGGGCCACGCCCACCGCCTCGACGGCGGCCGGGAACGGATGCTCGGGCGCGAGCGGATAGTCGAGCACGAAGGCCGCGGTGCCGGCGCGGACCGCGACCTGGCTCGCGAACCCGCGATAGGCCTCGGCGGAGCCGAGCATGTAGGCGCCCCCGTGCAGGAACAGGATCGCCCGGCCGGCGGACGCGTCGCCGGGTCTCACCCACCACCCCCGGACGTCATCGCGGTCGACGGCCTCGGTCGCGACGCCGTCGGCGATGGGGGTCAGGGCGGTCATCGCGTCGTAGGCGGCCCGTCGCGATCCGGCGAAGGTCGCGAAATGCCGGCCCAGCCCGGCCAGGACGTCCCGCTCGATCAGGCGTTCCCCTTCTGACAGGGGATGATGGGTCTCGACGGGGGACGCGGGGGGAAAGTCGGTCACTGATCCTGGCCTTTCGCGAAAGGGCCCGGCGGTCCGGCCGGGAACCGCGTTGGACCTAGCAAGTCCGCGGCGCGTGGAAAATCGCGGAGCTGGGACTAGGATCTATTCCAACTGGGAAGTGTTTGGGGGTATCCTTGGACCGTCTGGAGGCGATCCGCCTATTCGTTCGCGTGGTCGAGACGGGCAGCTTCTCGTCGGCGGCGCGCGAGGCGGGCGTGGGTCAGCCCGCCGTCAGCAAGCAGGTCGCCGCCCTGGAGAACCACCTCGGCGCCCACTTGCTGCGGCGGACGTCGCGCAGCATGACCCTGACGGACGCCGGACAGGCGTTCTACGAGGTGGCGGTGCGGCTGGTCGGCGAGTTCGACGCGGCGGTGTCGCTGGTCGGCCGGGGGCAGGCCGCGCCGTCGGGCCTGGTCCGGGTAACCGCGGCGCCGGTCTTCGGACGACTCTACATCGTGCCGCGTCTGCCCGAGTTCTTCGCCCGCTATCCGGACATCTCGGTGGAGCTCTCGGCGTCCGAGCGCGCCCTCAACCTCGTCGAGGACGGCATCGACCTGGCGATCCGAAACGGAGAGCTCGCGGATTCATCGATGGTGGCCCGGACGATCGGGTCGACGCCGGTCATCACCGTCGCGACACCGGCCTATCTCGACGCGCACGGCGTCCCCGCGACTCCGGCCGAACTGGATCGGCACTCCCGCGTGGTTTTCACGAGGCTCGGAGACCCACGGCCCTGGCGGTTCAAGGGCGATCCAAACCCCGTCGTCCACCATCCCCGGGGGCGGTTCCGGACGGGCAACGCCGAGCAGGTCCGCGCCGCGGTCCTGGCCGACCTGGGCCTGGCGCAGGCACCGGGCTGGCTGTTCGCGCCCGAGATCGCCTCGGGGGCCGTCCGCGTCGTGCTGCGCGACCACCAGCCGGGCTCGTTCGCGATCAGCGCCGTCCACCCGGCCGGACGGCGGCTGCCGACCAAGACCCGGGTGCTCATCGACTTCCTCGTGGACGCCTTCGCGAGGGACCCGACCGTGGCGTTCGGCTGACCAGGCGCCGTCCCGGTCAGGGCGGCACGACCTCGCCCCGATCGACCTCGCCCAACAGATCGGGCCGCCGCTCGCGCGTGAGCCGCAGCGCCTCCGCGCGCCGCCATTCGGCGATCCTGCGGTGGTCGCCGCTCAGCAGCACCGGCGGGATCTCCCGTCCTTCGAAGACGCGCGGTCGGGTGTAGTGCGGGTATTCGAGCAGGCCGGCCTCGAAACTCTCCTCCACGCCGGAGGCCTGCGCGCCCATGACGTCCGGCAGCAGGCGCACGCAGGCGTCGAGCAGGACGAGCGCCGCGGCCTCGCCCCCCGACAGCACGTAGTCGCCGACCGAGACCTCCTCCAGTCCGCGCGCGTCGACGACCCGCTCGTCCACGCCCTCGAACCGGCCGCACAGGATCGCCACCCCCGGCCCCCCAACCAGGGACCGGACGCGCGCCTGCGTCAGCGGGGCACCCCGCGGGCTCATGAAGAGCCGCGGACGGGCGTCGTCGGCGGATAGATGGGCATCGAGCGCGGCCGCCACGACGTCGGCCCGCAGCACCATGCCGGGTCCGCCGCCCGCCGGCGTGTCGTCGACCGCGCGGTGGCGGCCCAGCCCGTGCGCGCGGATCGCGGCCGCTTCGAGGGACCACACACCGCGGGCCAGCGCGCCGCCCGCCAGCGACAGGCCGAGGGGGCCGGGGAACATCTCGGGCACGAGGGTGAAGACCGTGGCGCGCCACGTCACGAACCCTCCTCCCCGCCGTCGTCCTCTTCCCCGTCGTCGCCGGCCACCGCCTCCGGGCTGACCACGACGCGTCCGCCGCGCACGTCGACCACCGGCACGAAGGCCCGGGTGAAGGCCACCAGCAGCGTTTCGCCACCCTCGCGCGCGACTTCCAGGAGGTCGCCCGCCCCGTGGTTCAGCACGGCCGCGACCCGGCCCAGCACCGTCCCGTCGGGCAGGTCGACCGAGAGCCCGACCAGGTCGGCGTGGTAGAACTCCTCCTCGCCGGGCGCGGGGAGCGCGCCGCGCTCGATGTAGAGGCGAACGTGGGTCAGGGCGGCCGCGGCCTCGCGGGTCGCGACGCCGTCGAAGCGGGCCACGACCAGGTCGTCCTTGAGCGGACGGAGCGAAGCCACGCTGTAGCGCCCGCGACCGTCCGCCGTGCGCAACGGACCGTAGCGCGCGATCGCCTCCGGCTCGGCCGTGAAGCACTTGACGCGGAGTTCGCCACGCACCCCGTGCGGCGCGCCGACAACAGCGACGAGAACAAGGTCGCTCACGCGGCGGTCCGGAGGGACGAATCACCCGCGAACCTTGCCAAGAAGGATCGGGTTGCGTAGCGGTACGCCCAAAGACCCGGCCGATCAGTCAAGGATCATGTCCACTCGATGCTGACTTCAATCGTCCAGCGGATCGTCGCAGCCTGCTGCATCCGCGCCAAACTGGTTCTGCTGCTCGCCCTCGTGGCGGTGGCGGCATCGGCTTACTACTCGGTCACGCATTTTGCCATCAACACGGATTCGAGCAAGCTGATCTCGCTCGACCTGCCCTGGCGCAAGCGCGAAACCGCGCTCAACACCGCTTTTCCGCAGAACGACAACCTGATCCTCGTGGTGCTCGACGCGGTCACGAGCGAGCGGGCCGAGGAGGCCGCCCAGAGCCTGGTGAGCGCGCTGCGCACGCGCAACGACCATTTCGAGTTCGTGAAGCTGCCCGACGAGGAGCCGTTCTTCGCCAAGAACGGGCTGCTGTTCCGCCCGGTCGACGACGTCCAGGGCACCGCGACCCAGCTGGTGCGCGCCCAGCCGCTGCTCAGCACGCTCGCCAACGACCCGACCCTGCGGGGCTTCGCCAACGCCACCTCCCTGCTGGCGCAGGGGGTGGAGCGCGGCCGGGCCGAGCCCGAGCAGGTGGCGCCCGCGCTCGGCCGGTTCGCGGACACGATCGAGGCCGCGCTCGACGGCCGGATCAAGTATTTCTCCTGGCAGAGCCTGATCGCCGCGAAGCCCGCCGTGGACGAGCCACCCTCGACCGAGAACGGCCGACGGCGGCTCATCACCATCAAGCCCAAGCTCGACTACGGCAAGCTGGAGCCCGGCGAGGCCGCCACCGACGAGGTGCGCCAGGCCATCGCCGACCTTCACCTCGACGGCGACGACTTCGGCATGCGCCAGCAGTTCGGCCGCGT
>CAXTFJ010000035.1:26061-35962 GCA_964243405.1 uncultured Lichenihabitans sp.
GTCATCCTGTGGCTGGCGCTGCGGTCCGGGCGGCTGATCGTGGCGGTGTTCGGCAGCACGATTGTGGGCCTGATGCTGACGGCCGCGATGGGGTTCCTGATGGTGGGGGCCCTCAACCTCATCTCCGTCGCGTTCGCGGTGCTGTTCATCGGCATCGGCGTGGATTTCGGCATCCAGTTCAGCGTTCGCTACCGCGAAGAACGCTTCATGCAATCCAAGCTGATCCCGGCGATCGTGTCGTCGGGCGGCAAGGCGGGGCGCGCGCTGCTGCTCGCGGCGGTGGCGACCGCCGCGGGCTTCTACTCCTTCCTGCCGACCGACTACGAAGGCGTGTCCGAACTCGGCGAGATCGCCGGCACGGGCATGGTGATCGCCTTCATCACCAGCATCACCGTGCTGCCCGCCATGCTGACCCTGCTCCATCCGCCGTCCGAGGGGCACGAGGTGGGCTATACCTTCCTGGCTCCCGTCGACCACTTCCTGCAGACGCACCGCTGGTGGGTGATCGGCGGCACGCTGCTGGTTCTCCTCGCGGGCTCGCCGCTGCTGCCGCGGCTGCGCTTCGACTTCAACCCGCTGAACCTCAACAGCACCAAGGTCGAATCGGTCTCGACGCTGATGGACCTGATGAAGGACCGGAACACGACGCCCAACACCATCCAGGTGCTCGAACCCAGCCTCGAAGCCGCGACGGCGCTCGGCGACAGGATCGCCAAGGTGGCCGAGGTCGACCACGTCACCACGCTCGCGAGCCTCGTGCCGCCCGACCAGGACCCCAAGCTCGCCATCCTCCACGACGCGGTGGACAACATGGGCTCCGCGCTCGACCCCACCAACAAGAAGCCGCCGCCGGGCGACGCCGACGACCAGGCCGCGCTCAAGGGCCTGTCCGCCTACGCGACCCGCGCCGCCGACAAGGCGCAGGGCGAGCAGGCCGCGACCATCCGGCGCTTCGCCGACGATGCCGCCAAGCTGAGCACGGCCGCGCCCGCCGCCCGGCAGACGGCGCGCGACGCCCTCGTGCCCTCGATGAAGACCATGCTGGGTCAGGTCAAGGACAGCCTCTCGGCCGAGAAGGTATCTCTCGACACCCTGCCCAAGGACCTCGTCCGCGACTGGGTCGCGACCGATGGCCGAGCCCGCGTCGAGGTCACGCCCAAGGACTTGAGCGACTCCAACGCCAACCTGCAGCGGTTCGGCGACGCGGTCCGCGCCGTGGCCCCGGAGGCCACGGGCGAGCCGATCCTGGTGCAGGAATCGGGGCGCACGGTCATCTGGGCCTTCATCGAGGCGGGGCTCTGGGCGCTGGGCTCGATTGCGGTGCTGCTCGTGGTCGTGCTGCGGCGGTTGTCCGACATGCTGCTGACGCTGGTACCGCTCCTGCTGGCGGGCGTGCTGACGCTGGAGGTCACGGTGCTGATCGGCCTGCCGCTCAATTTCGCCAACATCATCGCTCTGCCGCTGCTGCTGGGCCTGGGCGTGGCGTTCAAGATCTACTTCGTGCTGGCGTGGCGCCAGGGCGAGAAGAACATGCTGACCTCCAGCCTGACGCGGGCGGTGTTCTTCTCCGCGATGTGCACCGCGGTGGCGTTTGGCAGCCTGTGGGCGTCGAGCCACCCGGGCACCTCGTCGATGGGCGAACTGCTGGCGCTGTCGCTCGTCTGTACCCTGTTCATGGCGGTGGTGTTCCAGACCGCGCTGATGGGGCCGCCCCGGCAGCGGCTGGCGGAGACTCCCGCGGGGCAGGCTGGGCAGCCCCCGCTGCGGCGGGCCGCGTAGGGCCGCGGCATTCAGATGAAATCGGAGTACCCGCCCAGCCGTGCGCCGGAGCGCACCACGGCGTCCCGAACGCGCGGGGACGTGAGCGCCGCGAGTTCGTCTGCGTAGCGGTAGCCTGGGGCCGCGCCCGCGAAGCCACCCGCTATCGCAGGGTGGGTATAGACTTCCGTCAAGCCGTCCGGCAGGCGGTCCAGCACGGCCGCGACCCGGTCGGCCGACATCGCGCCCGACCAGGCGAGGCCGAACACCCTGTCGGGCACCGCGAAACCCGCGCGCCGGAGCCTCGACCCGAGCCTCCGCGTGAACGGCGTCGTGATGGCGGGCACCAGCCGGGGCGCGTCCGGATCGATGGCGCGCACCAGGGCCGCGGGCTCGGCTGGGACGCGCACGGCGCGCGCGCCGTAGCGGCGCCCGGTGGCGATCAGGGCCCCAGCGATGGTGGGGTGCAGGTGGAAGTGCTTGTGGGCGTCGACGTGGTCGAGCGGCAGGCCGGTGGCGGCGTAGGCTGCGAACTGCGCCTCGACCTCGGCCAGGAGTTGCCGCCGCACGAGCGGCCGAAAGAACATGGCGGCGCCCGCCCGCGCCATGTCGGAACGGAACAGGCCCGCACGGTCCACGAGGTCGGGGATGCGCTCGGGCGGGAGCACGGGACGCGCCTCGACCAGAACGAGGTGGAGGCCGACCCGCAGGCTCGGCAGCGCCCGCGCGATCGCGACCGCCTCATCCGCCGCCGGCGAGCCCACCATGAGGCTCGCGGCCGTGAGAATGCCGTCGCGGTGGGCGTGCTCGACGGCCTCGTTGATCTCGCGGGACAGGCCGAAGTCGTCTGCGGTGACGACGAGGCGTTTCACGCTCGACTTTCCTTCTCCCGCGGAGCGGGAGAAGGGCAGAACCGTGTCAGGCCGCCAGGCCCGCGGAGCGGCGCTCCTTGAGGAAGTGAAAGAATTCCACGCCCTCGCGCAGACGGCGCACCATCATCTGGCGGTCGCGCACCATCTCGCCCACGATCGAGGCGATCTTGCCCGAGCGGAAGTAGAACGAGCGGTAGAAGGTCTCGACCGACTGGAAGATCTCGGTGTGGCTCAGATGCGGGTAGTGCAGCGGCGCGATCTGCACGCCGCTCTCGTCCACCAGTTCCGCGTTGCTCGCGTCCAGCCAGCCGTTCTCGACCGCCTGGTTGAACAGGAAGGTGCCCGGATAGGGGGCGGCCAGCGACACCTGGATGGTGTGCGGGTTGATGCGGCGGGCGAAGTTGATCGTCTCCTGGATGGTGTCCTTCGACTCGCCCGGCAGGCCGAGGATGAAGGTACCGTGGATCGCGATGCCCAGCTCGTGGCAATCCTTGGTGAACTGCTCGGCGACCTCGATCCGCATGCCCTTCTTGATGTTGTGCAGGATCTGCTGGTTGCCCGACTCGTAGCCCACCAGCAGAAGGCGCAGGCCGCCGTCTTTGAGCTTCTTCAGCGTGTCGCGCGGCACGTTGGCCTTGGCGTTGCACGACCACTGGATACCGAGCTTGCCCAGGCGCTCGGCGATGGCCTCGGCGCGCGGCAAGTTGTCGGTGAAGGTGTCGTCGTCGAAGAAGAACTCCTTGGTCTGCGGGAAATTCTTCTTGGCCCAGACGATCTCCTCGATCACGTGGTCGACCGAGCGGGTTCGGTAGCGGTGGCCGCCCACCGTCTGCGGCCACAGGCAGAAGGTGCAGCGGCTCTTGCAGCCCCGTCCCGTGTAGATCGAGATGTAGGGGTGCTTCAGGTAGCCGATGAAGTAGTTCTCCATCACGAGGTCGCGCTTGTAGACCGGCGTCACGAAGGGCAGCGAATCCATGTTCTCCAGGATCGCGCGGTCCTTGTTGTGGACGATGGCGCCCGAAGGATTGCGGAAGCTCAGGCCGGGGATCGAGGCCCAGGTCTGCCCGTCCGCCACGTCCTTGACCGTGAAGTCGAACTCGTTGCGGGCCACGAAGTCGATCACCGGCGCTTGAGCGAGGCTCTTGTCGGCCTCCACCGCCACCTTGGCGCCGATCATGCCGATCTTGAGGGACGGGTTGGCGGCCTTCAGCGCCTCGGCCACCTTCACGTCGGACCGGAAGGAGGGCACGGAAGTGTGCAGCACGGCCAAGTCGAAGTCCTTGGCCTGCCCCGTCACCTCGGCGAGCTTGGTCTTGTGGGGCGGGGCGTCGATCAGCTTGGAATTCTCGACGAGCGCGGCGGGCTGGGCCAGCCAGGTCGGGTACCAGAAGGACTTGATCTCCCGCTTGGCCTGGTAGCGCGAGCCCGCGCCGCCGTCGAAGCCGTCGAAGGAGGGGGCCTGGAGGAAGAGTGTGCGCATCAGCGTCCCGTTCGGTCGTGCGAAGCCATGGTGCCATCGGCGCGCACCGCGAAGGTGTGGCCGCGCCAGTCGAGCGCGCCGGGCCAGAAGCTCGCGGCGAACACGGCGAACGACAGAAGGTCGCGCAGCGGCCCGAGCCAAAGGTTCCCGGTCGCGGCACCGGTGAATTGACGCACCTGTAGCTGCAGCGCGAGGCGGCTCGCAAGCGTGAGCGCCAGTATAAGCGCCCCGATCGGGCCGAAACCGCCCGCCGCGAGCGCGATTATCGCCAGGGGTAGCGGATTAGTCACGATCGATCCCGCGAAGCCCGCGGGGTCGACGGCGCGGATCGTGCGCGACCAGCGCAGGTCCTGCCGGAACAGCGCGCCGAACGTGGTGGCGGCGCACACGTGGCCGAGAACCGGTCGCGCCGGCACCGCAACGCCGAGCCCCAGCCGCCGCACCGCCTGCCCGACCGCGTTGTCGTCGGCCAGCACGTCGCGGAACGCTTCGAAGCCTCCGATGCGGGCCAGCGTCTCGCGCCGGAGCGCGATGGTGGACCCGAAGCAGGGTTTGGCCAGCCCGACCGTCAGGCCGAACACGGCGTTGGGCAGGAAATGATGGTCGATGGCCGCCACCGCCATCCGCGACCAGAAGCCCGGCACCGCGACCCCGCGGTAGAGGCAAGTGACGGCGCCGATCCCCGGCTCCGCCAGCGCGTCGACGAGGCGCGCCACGTAGTGGGGCTCGACCACCATGTCGCTGTCGGCCAGCACCACGACCTCGTGGCGGACCGCGCGCGCCATGTTGACGAGGTTGGATACCTTGCCATTGGCGCCGTGGCGCGTCCCGTCCACCACCAGGGTGGCGTCGAGGCCGGGGTGGGCGGCGATCACCGCGCGGGCGATCCCTGCCGCCGGATCGGCGGGATCGGCCACGCCGAAGATCACCTGGATCGGGCCGGAGTAATCTTGGGCGCAGGTGGCCGACAGATTGGCACGCAGGCTCGGCTCGTCGCCGTGCAAAGGCTTGAGAATCGTGACCGCGGGCCGACCCAGGGCCGGCGCGATCCTGCGGCGCGCGTAGGCCCGAAGCGCCGCGGCCGCCGCGAGCGTGTAGGCGCAGCCCGCGAGGGCCAGGACGTCGAACAGGGCGGCGACGGCGGCGGCCGGGGTCATCTGGGGTGAAGGAGCGCGGCGGTCACCGCGTCGGCTTTAGGGCAGCGCTCCGCCCAAGGCAAACGGCCGGGGTTCCGGACGGCGGCGGCTGTTTCCCACCCCGCGCCCGCCCTCACCCGTGCAGCTTGAGGTTCAGGCCCTCCCAAGTCGGCGCAGGCCGGACTTCGAGTCGGCCGGTGAGGGCGTTGCGCCGGAACAGCAGCCCGGGGCGGCCGGATATCTCGGCCGCCTTCGCGACGCGCCCGTCCTGCAGCGTCAAGGGCGATCCCGCCGTGATGTAGCATCCCGATTCGACCACGCATCCGTCGCCCAGCGCGATGCCGAGGCCGGAATTGGCGCCGATCAGGCAGTCGCGGCCGACGATGACCTGCAGTCTGCCGCCGCCGGATGTCGTGCCCATCAGCGACGCGCCACCGCCAACGTGGGACCCTTCGCCCACGGTGACGCCGAGGCTGAGCCGTCCTTCGATCACGGCCCGCCCGAGCGTCGCTGAGCCCGTGTTGCAGAAACCGCCGCCGAGCACGTTGGTGCCGGGTGCGAGGGAAGCGCCGAGGCGGACGTTCTCGGCGTTCATGATCTTGACGCCCGTGGGTACGACGTAATCGGTCATGCGCGGGAACGGCCACACGCTCGACACCTGCAGATCGAGGCCGTCGACGGCAGCCAACCAGCGCGCCTCCTCGACGCGCTCGGGCAGGCACGGCCCGAGGCTGGTCCAAGCGACGTTGACGAAGTTGTCGAGCACGCCGCGCAGGCTGACCTGTTCGGGCGCGAGCCGGCGGCTGCTGAGCAGGTGAAGCCGAAGATAGATGTCCGCCAGGTCGGTCGCGGGCGCGCCGAGGTCGGCGATGCGGGTTTCGACCGGGACGACGCTGACCGCGCGCCGCGGGTCGTCCCGGACCGCGGCGCGAGCGGGCCGGCCGAGCCGTTCGACGGCCGCCGCTTCGGTCAGGCGGGTGGTGCCGGAGCCCTCGGACGGCCCGAGCTCGATGACGGGGTAGCGGGCTTCGATGATCCGCCCGTCCGCCGCGACGGTCGCGAGTCCGCAGGCCACGACCCCGGTGCCGTTCTCGGCCTGTGCCATGAATTTCCTTTCGTCCGGGCAAGCGCCGGTGCGACGTGATATCGCCCGCAACGCGCATCCACCGACATTAGACCAGCCTCGGAACCGGCGGGCGCAATCTCGGCGACACTCCTCGTCGCCCAGATGTTTCAGGCCGACGCGTCCTCCCGCATCGGCTGGCAGGTGTCGCACGCGAAGGCGCGCCGCCCGGCCATCGCGAACTTGCGCACGGGGCCGCCGCAGCGCGGGCAGTCGGGCTTGTTGAAGATGTTGAACACCCCGCCGTAGCGCCCCGCGCCGCGGGTGGCGCCCTCCACGGTCACGATGGCGCGCTGCTCGACGCCGATCGCCAGCAGGTGGGCGGAATCGGCCCAGACGCGCTCGAAATCCGCGCGGGGCAGCGCGCGGCCGGGCAGCGCGGGGGCGAGCCGCTGCCGCCACAGGATCTCGGTGCGGTAGATGTTGCCGATGCCGGCCAGCACCGATTGGTCCATGAGCATGAGCCCGATCGCGGTGCGGCTCGCGCGGATGCGGGCCCAGGCGCGTTCGGGGTCGGCGTCGGGGCGCAGCACGTCCGGGCCGAGGCGGTCGAGCAGCTTCTCGACCCCGGCAGGATCGAGGATCTCGCAGCGGTTGGGCCCGTTGACGTCCACGAAGCCCTCCGCGCTCTCGAGGCGGACCCGCACGGCGCCGACCGGCTCCGGCGCGGACCCTTCCCCCTTGCGCACCTTGCCGTAGAGCCCGAAATGCAGGTGCAGCGCGTCGCCGCCCTCGAAGCCGTAGAGCAGGTGCTTGCCGTAGGCCTCCAGGGTCTCGCAGCGCCGGCCGTCGAGCCGGGCCGCGCCCTCGGCGAAGCGCCCCTGGGGCGAGCTCACGCGCAGCATGCGGCCCGCGAGCAGCGGGCGCTGGTCGCGGGCCTCGCGGTGGATGGTGTGGCCCTCGGGCACGGTCCGTCCTAGTTGGGTTCGACGATCATGCCCAGCGAGGTACAGGAGCACGCCTTGACCGATCAAGCGACACAGCGCCCCACGCTCGATCCCGAAACGCTGGCCTTCGCCCAGCGCGTGTTCGGCTACGTGCGCACCGGCAACGCGGACGCCATGGCGGAGCTGCTCGGCCAGGGCCTGCCCGCCAACCTGCGCAACGAGAAGGGCGACAGCCTGCTGATGCTCGCGGGCTACCACGGCCACCGCGAAGTGGTGCAACTGCTACTCGAACACGGGGCCGACACCGAGCTCGGCAACGACCGGGGCCAGATGCCGCTCGGCGCCGCCTGCTTCAAGGGCGACGAGCGGGTCGTGGACCTGCTGCTGCGGCACGGCGCGGCGCTCGACGGCCACGGGCCCGACGGGCGCACGGCGCTGATGCTGGCCGCCATGTTCGACCGCACGGGGATCGTCGACCTGCTGCTCGCCCGCGGCGCCGACCCGGCCGTGCAGGACGCGGACGGGGCCACCGCCGAGGAGCTGGCGATCAAGATGGGTGCGCGGGGCACGCCCGTGCGGCTACGCGGGCGCTGATGTGGTTCCGCCCTTCTCCCGCCTGGGCGGGAGAAGGGTTGGCCCGCTCACCGCGGGTGTGCAAAACTCCGGCGCATTCGGCCGCTCCGAGGATCGCCTTATGAAAGTCTCCCTGATCCAGATGAACTCGGGGTCCGACAAGCGCGCGAACCTCGCCAGCGCCGAGGCGCTGATCGAGCGCGCCGTCAGCGAGGACCGGCCCGACTGGGTGCTGCTGCCGGAGGTGTTCGACTTCATGGGCGGCGACCGCCGGGCCAAGCGCGAGGCCGCCGAGACCCTGCCGGACGGGCCCGCCTACCGCATGCTCCAGGGCCTGGCGTCCCGGCACGGCATCCACGTCCACGCGGGCTCCATCCTGGAGGCGATCCCGGGCGAGGACCGCATCGCCAACACGACGCTGGCCTTCGACCGCGCGGGCCGCGAGGTGGCGCGCTACCGCAAGATCCACCTGTTCGACATCACCACGCCCGACGGGGTCGACTACAAGGAGAGCGCCGCCATCCGGCCGGGCGACGCGGTCGTGACCTACCCCTGCGAGGACGTGATCGTCGGCTGCGCGATCTGCTACGACCTGCGCTTCCCCGCCCTGTTCCAAGCGCTGGCGGCCCGCGGCGCCACGCTGATCGCCCTGCCCGCGGCCTTCACGATGCAGACCGGCAAGGACCATTGGGAGGTGCTCTGCCGCGCCCGTGCCATCGAAACGGAAACATACTTCTGCGCCGCCGCGCAGACGGGCAGTTTTCGCCAGGGCGAGGAGGTGCGGCAGACTTATGGGCACTCGCTGGTGGTCGACCCCTGGGGCCACGTGGTCGCCCGGGCGAGCGACGGGGTCGGCACCGTGTCGGCCCGCCTCGACCCCGCGCGCGTGGCCCAGGTCCGCGCCATGATCCCCGTCGCCCGGCACCGCGTGGCGCTCCCCGCCTGAGACGCGACCCATGCCCTCGACCATCGATCTCGCCCGGCTGATCGGGCCCGAGGCCCGCCGCTCGCCCGAGATGGAAGCCGTGTGGAACTGGCTCGCCGAGCAGGACGCCGGCCTGCCCGACTGGCTGACGCTCGACCCTCCCCAGGCGCGCGCCCTGCAGGATGGCTCGGCCGCGCGCTGGAACGCCGAGCTTCCCGCGATGGAGCGGATCGAGGATCTGGAGCTGCCCGGCGCGCCGCCCGTGCCGGCCCGGCTGTTCACCCCCGCGGGCGCCAAGCCCGGCTGCATCCTGTTCCTGCACGGCGGCGGCTGGGCCTTCGGCACCCTGCGCACGCACGAGCGGTTCATGCGCCTGCTGGCGGCCGACGCGGAAACCCGCGTGCTGGGCGTCGAGTACCGGCTGGCCCCGGAAGACCCCTACCCCGCGCCGCTGGACGATTGCGTGGCGGCGTGGCGCGCGCTTGCCGCGGATGCGGGCCGTCCCGGCTTCGCGGGTCCGCTCGCGGTGGCGGGCGACAGCGCGGGCGCCAACCTCGCCGCGGCCCTGATCCTGCACGAGCTTGGGGCCGGGCGGCGCGGCCCGGACCTGGGGCTGCTGTTCTACGGCGTGTTCGCCGCCGACCTCGACAGCCCGTCCTACCGGCGCTTCGCCGAGGGCTTCGGCCTGACGCGGGCCGGCATGGCGCGGTTCTGGGACTGGTACGCGCCAGAGGAGCGCCGCTCCGATCCGCTGGTGGCTCCGGTCGCGGCCTCGGAGGCCGACGTGGCGCGGCTGCCGCCGCTCTTCCTCAACGCCGCGGGGCTGGACCCGCTGCTCTGCGACACGCTCCGCGTCGCGGACCGGCTCGCGGCCGCGAGCGTGCCGCACCGCCTGGTGGTCCACGAGGGCGTGCACCACGGCTTCATGCAGATGAGCCTCCACCTGCCGGAAGCGCGCGACGCGATCCGGCAGGCGGCAGGCTTCTTCGCGGAAATGACGGGTCCGGCCTGAGCCGGACCCTGGTTCGAGCCTAGAACTCCGCCCATTCCTCGTCGGCGGCGGGCTGGGGCTTGCGGGCGACACCACCCCGACCGGTGGCGATCATCGCGGGAGCGGCGGAGGGCTTGCGCGCGGCGGGCTTGGGCG
>CAXTFJ010000036.1:0-35698 GCA_964243405.1 uncultured Lichenihabitans sp.
ACAGGCGCGACCTGCCGCTGCGGGCCATCCGGACCGTCGAACAGGGTCCGCTGCGGGGGCACGCCTGGGAGCAGGCCGTCCTGCCCTGGCGCGTGCGCGGCGGCCTGCTCAGCCTGGGCAACACCGGGCCGGTGGCGGTGCGCCGTCAGATCGTCTGCCTGCACGACCTGAACACGCGGGCGGTCCCCAAGAGCTATTCGCCGGCGTTCCGTGCCCTGCAGCGCGTGCTGCCCCCCGTCCTTGGGCGGACCGCGGCGACGATCGCCACCGTGTCGCACGCGTCGGCGACCGACCTGATCCGCTACGGGATCTGCCCGCGCGAGAAGATCGTCGTGATCCCCAACGGACACGAGCACGTCGCACGCTGGACGCCCTGCCACTCGGACGCGACCCGGCGCGCCGCCGGCCGCCACACGATCGTGCTGATCGGGACACCCGCGCCGCACAAGAACATCGGCCTGATCCTCGGCCTCGCGCCGCGCCTCGCCGCGGTGGGTTTGAGGGTCGCGCTCGTCGGCGGCACGGACCCAAAAGTCTACCGGACGGCCGGCCTCGTTCCCGACGCACCGAACGTGCTGCGGCTTGGCCGCCTGTCGGACGGCGAACTCGCTGCGCTGCTGCAGTGCTCCCTCTGCCTGGCCTTCCCCTCCTACGTCGAAGGGTTCGGCCTGCCGCCACTCGAGGCCATGGCACTCGGCTGCCCCGTGGTGGCGTCGGACCGGACGAGCATGCCGGAAGTCTGCGGCGACGCCGCCCTCCTCGCGTCCCCCACCGATCCGGAAGCCTGGTTCAGCGCCTTCGTCCGCCTGCGCGACGACCGCACGCTGCGGGATCACTTGGCGCAACGGGGGGTGGAGCGGGCGCGATCGTTTTCGTGGGCCTCGTCCGCACACCTTTATCTCGGCGCCATGCGGGCCGTGGACGCGCGGGTCCGGCAGGGACCGGATCCTGCACGGGAGGCGGCGCGTGACCCAGGCCGCGACGCCGCCACGCTCGCCGTGCGCTCGGGGGAGCCGACCCGCCATGCTTGATCGCCAGCTCGAAGTGGCGCCCGAGCGTCCGGACCTCCAGGTCGCACCGCCGAAGCAGGTTTACACGGTCGCGGACGCGCGCCGGTTCCTCGTGCTGCGCCGCTGGGCCATTCTGGTCCCCCTCGTCCTGAGCATCGCGGCGGCCTATGGCTACCTCCAGGTCGCCCAGCCGAGCTACACGGCCCGCGCCCAGATCATCATCGACCCGCGCCTGCCCCAGTTCATCCCGGGGCACAACGAGGAAACGGTGCTGGCCTGGGACAGCGCGCAGGTGGAAAGCGAGATCGCGGTCCTACAATCGGAACGGATCGCGGCCGCTGTGGTCACGAAACTGGGGCTCGACCGGGACAAGGACTTCCGTGCCTCACCCTCTCTCCTCACCCGCGCGAGGAGCCTGCTCGGCTGGACCAATGCGCCGGATGAGAAGCCGGACCGCTTCCGCGACGCCGTCAACCTGATCCAGGACGGTCTCTGGGTCAGGCGGACGGGCCTGTCCTACGCGATCGACATCACGTTCTCCTTTCCGGACGCGTTCCGGACCAGCGAGATCGCGAACGCCGTCGCGGAGGCCTACATCACCGACCAGATCGAGAACCGCTCGCAGGCGGCCCGCGTCGGCGGCGACTGGCTGCAGGACCGCATGGGGTCGCTGCGCTCGCAGATGAACCTCGCCTCAAAGGCCGTGCAGATCTTCCGGGCGAGCCACAATTACGTCATCGCCAAGCCGGACCCCGGCGAGGGGGCTGCGGGAGCCGAGGCGGCCGCGGCGGCCAAGCCCGAAGACAAGACGCTGGACGAGCTGGAAGCCTCGGCCCTGACCTACCGCCGCATCTACGAGAGCTTCCTGCAGAGCTACACGGAATCGGTCCAGCGACAGTCCTTTCCCGTTTCCGACGCGCGTATCCTGACCTCCGCCACGCTGCCCAAGATCAGGAGCGCTCCCCGGACGGGGCTGATCTACGCGCTCGCGGGCCTGCTGGGCGGCCTGAGCGGGTTCGGGCTGGCCATGCTGCGGCACCACCTGGATCGCGCCGTCCGTTCGCCGTTCCAGATCACCGGGCTGTGCACGCTGGCGGACCTGGGCAGTCTTCCCAGCCCCCGCGGAGGCGTTCCCGGCGCGCTCTGGCGCATCCGCTGGGGGAAGCGGGGGTCGGGCAGCAGACGGTCGGCGCCGGTCGACAACCTCCAATTCGGACGGACATCCTACCCGGTCGGCCGAGGGCCGTACCTTTTCGCGACGCTCGACCAGCGCGACCCCGGGTTTGCGCGCGCGCTCAAGGGCGTGCGAACGTTGATCGGCCTCGCGGGGCGGCACGACGCGGTGAGATGCCTGGGTGTCACCGCGCTGGACGCCGGCGCCGCCTCGTCGATCCTGGCCGGCAACCTGGCCAGCCTGAGCGCGTCCTGCGGGATGCGGACGCTGCTGGTCGACGCCGACGGGGAACGGCGCAGGCTGACCCGCCAGTTCGGCCGACGGGTCGCGTTCGGCCTGCACGACGTGCTTGCCGGGACGGCGACGATCGACCAGGCCATCATCGGCCTCGACGATGCGGGGCTCGACGTGCTGCCCGCGGCGGCGGCGGGCACGGCCAGGAACCGCGGGTGCGACCTCACGATGGAGCGGATGGGCGCGCTCCTGCAGGATCTGGCGGGGCGCTACGACCTCGTGGTCGTAGACCTCCCCCCCTTGCTGCCGGTCGGCGAGACCTTGGACCTCAGCGGGGCCCTGGACGGGATCGTCCTGGCGGTCGACTGGGGGCGGACCCATGCCGAACGCGTGGCCGAAGGCGCGAGCCATCTCGCGCGGGCCTACGCGAGACCACTCGGCTTCGTCCTCAACAACGTCGGGTGGTGAGGGCGGCGCGGGACCGGATCAACGCCGCTCGACGCCGCTTCGCCTCTGGACCGGAGCGGTTTCCGGCGCCGGGACCGCATCCGATCCTCGCTGACGCCGCACGCGCGTTGCGGACGTCAGCCCGTCCGTTCTCATTCCAACGCAATCGTCCCCATCACTGCACGGATGGCGATGAGGTAAATCCATCTGTCGTCGAGCAACGTCGGACGCCGGATGGAACGGCAACAAAAAACCTGGGATGCGCGCGGGCATCCCAGGTTCGAAGAAGGCTTGAAGACCCCGTCAGGACAGCGCGACTTCCTGATCCGAGCGCGATTTCACACCCGAAACATCCATCCGCTGCGTCCGACCAGGCGAGGCGTCGGCCAAGACCCCCGCCCTGCGCAGGTCGGCTTCCACCATCATGGTGCAGAGCTGCTCGAGCGAGGTGTTGGACCGCCAGTTCAGAACCCTCGCGGCCTTGCCGCTGTCACCGACCAGTGTCTCCACCTCGGCGGGTCGGTAGTATTCCGGGTCGACCGTCACCACCGGGCTCAGGCCGCCGCGCAACCGTCCCTCCTCGTGCTCGCCCTTGCCCGTCCAGACGACGTCGAGACCGGCCGCGGCGAACGCCATGGTGGCGAAATCGCGAACCGTCTCGGTGCGGTTGGTGGCGAGCACGTAGTCGTCAGCCCCGTCGGCCTGCAGCATGCGCCACATGCCTTCGACATAGTCCCCGGCGAAACCCCAGTCCCGCCGGGCATCGAGGTTGCCCAGCCGGCACGGGCGCGCGTCGCCCGACTTGATCCGCGCGACCGCCTGGCTGATCTTCCGGGTCACGAACTCGCGTCCGCGCAGCGGGGACTCGTGGTTGAACAGGATGCCGCTGCACGCGAAAAGTCCGTAGGATTCGCGGTAATTGACGGTCATCCAATGGCCGAAGAGCTTCGACACGCCGTAGGGAGAACGGGGGTAGAACGATGTCTGCTCGTTCTGCGGCGTCGCCTGGACCTTGCCGAACATCTCGGCCGAGGACGCCTGGTAGAACCTGATCGCCGGGCTCACGGTTCGGATGGCTTCGAGCAGGCTCAGCGCCCCCATGGTGTTGACCGTCACGGTGGACACCGGCAGTTCGAAGGAGCTTTTCACGAACGTCTGCGCCGCGAGGTTGTAGATCTCGTCGGGCTGGGCCTGCTCGATCAGGCGGGTCGCGGCGCAAACGTCGGCGATGTCGTACTCGACCAGTTTCAGGCGCGGGCCCTCGACGAGCCCGAGGTCGCGCCACCGCCACAGGTCGGCCGAACTGGAACGCCGGTGGGTCGCGTAAACCCGGTAGCCTTTGTTCAGCAGGGTGCGCGCGAGATAGCTGCCGTCCTGGCCGGTCGCCCCCGTTATGATTGCCGTCTTCATGAAAATTCCCCTCAGATAAAATCAATCGGTAATAAGACCCGCCCGCTCGGTCCTCAGGCCTGCTGCGACGTCAGCGCGAGTGGCAGGATCGCGGCCGAAGCGGGCGCTTGCGTCCGGGTGTGGTCGGCCCAGGCCTGTTCGACGTAGTCCCTGAACTGGCGCTTGAAGCGCTGGGTCGAGAACCGGAGCGCGTGCGCGCGGATGACCTGGGGCTCCAGCGGCACCTTCAGGGCCTCGAACCGTTCCACGGCGTCGCGGATGGATTCGGTGGTCTGGTGCTCGAAGTGCAGCCCCGTCACGCCATCGACGACGGTCTCCTTCGCGCCGCCCTTGCCGTAAGCCAGCACGGGCGTGCCACAGGCCTGCGCTTCGAGGGGCGCGATGCCGAAATCCTCCTCGGCCGCGAACACGAAGGCCTTGGCGGCCTGCATGTGGGCGAGGAGGACCGGAAAGTCCTGGTAGCCCATCACGGTCACGTTGGGCGTCGCGGCCTTCTTGATCCGCTCGTACTGCGGCCCCGCCCCGATGACGACGAGCTTGCGTGTCGGCATGAGCGCGAAGGCTTCGACGACCAGCAGGACGCGCTTGTAGGGGGTCAGGCGGGACGAGGCGAGATAGAAGTCACCGCGCGTCTCGCCGGGGACGAACTGGTCGACGGCCACGTTCGGGTAGATGACGTCCGAGTCGCGCCGGTAAACCCGCTTGATGCGACGGCCGATGTAGCCCGAGCAGGCGATGAAGCGGTCGACGGATGTCGCGGTGCGGACGTCCCAGACCCGGAGGAAGTGGAGGATCGAGCGGGCGACGATCCCGCGCAGTCCACGGTCCATCTTGGACTCGCTCAAGTATTGGTTCTGCAGGTCCCAGGCGTAGCGCATGGGCGAGTAGCAGTAGCAGATGTGCAGCTGGTCCGGCCCGACGATCACGCCCTTCGCGACCGCGTGCGAATTGGAGATGATGACGTCGTAGGCCGACAGGTCGTGCTGCTCGACCGCGTACGGCATCAGGCCGATGAAGTAAGGGTAGAATTTCTCCATGAACGGAATCTTCTGGAGAAATGTCGTCTTGGGCCTGCGCCCCTTGAGCTTGCGGCGATTTTCGGGCGTCAGAAAATCGATGAGGCAGAAGAGATCGGCGCCGGGAAACTCGTCCAGCATCGCCTCGAGCACCTTTTCCGACCCCGCGTAGGTCGTCAGCCACTCGTGGACGACACCGATCCGCGGCGGTCTCGGGCTGGGGGTGGACGGATCGGGGGAGCCGTCGCGGACAGCCCGCTCGCTCGACACCAGCGTCAACTTCGCTTCGTCCTTCATCCACTTCACCCCCGGGGTTCTCCAGCTCACTGGACGGGAGGATTCTGTGCCGGGTCCGGCAGGGTGGGTTCACGTCCGAACGGCCCGGACGCCTACGCCTTTGGGCGAGGCGGTCGGCTCGATGGTCGAGCGAGGCCCTGAGCGTCGCGGGGTGTGTGGCCAACGGATCGGCCGCGACCGGGCGGGAGATGGCGGTGACGGTCCCGCACGGTGGCTGCGTGGCTGCCTCGCACCCGCACGACACCGCATCCGACGACCGAAAGGCGGTCGATGCTATGACAAAGACGTACTTAGGTTAAGCAACGGTTAACGCCTACGCCACTGACAGCGTCCGGCCCCGATCCCGGGGTGCCGGCGGAGTGCGAGGTTAACCCATGTCGTTCGAGGCCGTGAGCGAGGCCACCGTCCCACCCCGGCCGATCCGCCTGCCGCGTCTGGTCGGCACGGTCCGTCGGAGGGCCCTGGGCAACCTCCTAAAGCGGGTGCTCGACGTCGTGGTGGCCTCGGTCGCCCTTCTGATCCTGAGCCCGTTGCTGATCGCGACCGTGGCGGCGATCGGCTGTTCGGGCGATCCCGTGCTGTATGGCCACCGGCGCGTCGGACGGAACGGGAAGGCATTCTCGTGCTACAAGTTCCGAACGATGCGGCCCGGGTCCGACGCCATCCTGGCGGCCCATCTCGCGGCGAACCCGGACGCCGCGGAGGAATGGCGGACCACGCGGAAGCTGAAGCACGACCCGCGCGTCACCCGCGTCGGCCGCCTGCTACGCGAAACGAGCGTGGATGAGCTTCCGCAGATCTTCAACGTGCTCAGGGGTGACATGAGCTGCGTCGGGCCGCGCCCGATCGTGTTCTCCGAACTGCAAGGCTACGGCGCGGTCGCGCGCGACTACTTCACCGTACGCCCCGGCCTGACCGGGCTGTGGCAGGTGAGCGGCCGCAGCAGCCTCAGCTACGAGCGGCGCGTCGAACTCGACCGGCACTACGTCAGGAACCGGTCGATCCTGTTCGACCTGCTGATTCTCGCCAGGACCGTGCCGGCCGTCGTGCGACGGTCGCAGACGTCCTGAACGGCGCTCCGGGCGGCCGCCTTGGACATCTCTCCCGTCGGCCTCGCGGTCTGCGCCGTCCTCGGGATCGTGGGATGGCTGCTGGGGTCCCTGCCGATCGTGGGGCTCCTCGCGTCGGCGGCGTTCGGCACCACGTCCGCCCTGACGCTGAGCGCGCTCGGCGGCTCATCGCCGCTGATCTCCGTCGTGTTCTCCGCGGCGCTGGTGGGACTGGCGATCCCGCGCCGTGCCTTCTCGACCGGCCTCGCAAGCGCGTTCTCGAGCGACTGGGTGCCCTGGGTGGTTTGCGGCGCAGTCGTCTATGCGGCGGCGGGCGCCTTCATCATGCCCCGGCTGTTCGCCGGGGGAACGAGCGCCTTCGTGACGGGGCGGATCACGGGCGTCGTCGAAGTGTCCCTCGCGCCCAATTCGGGCAACGTGACCCAGACCGGCTATTTCGTGCTGGGAGCGCTGACCTCGATCTGCCTGATGGCCCTCCTGCGCCAGGGCGGCGCGCTGGTGGCCCTGCGCCGGGGTTTCCTCCTCTTCGCGGCGATCAACGCCGTCGGCGGGGCCGTGGACCTCGCGGCCAAGACGGTCGGGGCGGGCGACGTGTTCCTGGTGCTCCGGACCGCGACCTTCGCCTATCTGACCGACGCCGACCAAGCGGGGTTCGCGCGCATCAACGGGCTTTATTCCGAGGCCTCCGCGTTCGCGGCCGCCGCGCTGCCCTCGCTCGCGTTCACCTACACCTATTGGAGGCATAGCGGCTCGCGCCTGGCCCTCCTCCTCGCGGTCGCTTCGCTGGTCCTCCTGCTGATGTCGACGTCCACCACCGCTTTTGCCGGGTTGGCGGTACTCGCCGTTCCGACGCTCGCCTCGCTCGCGTACTCGGTCGTCCGCGGTCGGGTGGGAGGCGGTGACCTCCTGCTCGTCGCCGTTGTCGCGGCCGTCACGGCCTGCATCGTCGCCGTGCTCCTCTTTGACGGGCATGCCCTCGACTCCGTTCAGAAGCTGTTCCAGGTCGCGGTCCTCGACAAGTCGCAATCCGAGTCGGGGCGCGAACGGAGCTATTGGAACGAACGGAGCATCGCGTCGCTGTTCGACACCTGGGGCCTCGGGATCGGCTTCGGCAGCGGCCGCGCGTCGAACTGGCTGGTGGCGCTCCTGTCGCAATTGGGCGTGATCGGGACGCTGCTGCAGCTTTCCCTCATCCTGCCGTTCGTCCGGCGCCTGCGCGACCCCGCGGCCTCCGGCCCGGCCCGCGACACCATCGCGCTGCACAACGCCCTGCAGGCCTGCGCGCTGGCGTCGATCGTCGCGGGCGTGCTCGCGGGCGGCAGCGCGGACCCGGGCCTCCTGTTCTTCGTCGCGCTCGCGGGCGTCGTCGTCTGTCAGGCCGAGTTGCGCCCCCGCGTCCCGGCTTTCCGGGCCGCCGCCTCGCCGCTGCGGGCGGCCCGACTCATGGGAGGGCGCGCGTGACAGGCAGTCCGAGAAACGCGTCCCAGCGGCTCGATCCGCTGCTTCCGCCGATCGATGGTCGCGGGCCGGCCGCCCGGGCGGCGGCGGGCGGCGTCCTGCCCGGCGTCCAGATGCTCAGGGCCGTGGCGGTCCTCGGCGTGCTCCTGCACCACGTGCTGGAGGAGTCGCACGACCTCATCGGTCCCACCGGAGCTCCGGCCTGGATCATCCTGCTGGGCGCGAGCGGCGTCGACGTCTTCTTCTGCATCAGCGGCTTCATCATGCTGCACGTGAACCGCCACCGATTCCGCCTTAGCGGTGCGGCGGCCGATTTCGTGATCCGCCGCGTGGTGCGCGTCGTGCCGCTCTACTGGGCCTGCACGCTCTTCGTCGTCGCGCTGTTCGCCTCCGGGCTGGCCTACAGGAACGCGGACCTGACGGTCTCGTCCGTCGTCCAGTCCCTGCTGTTCCTGCCCAACGACCGCGTGGTCGTCTACGTCGGCTGGACGCTCAATTATGAGGCCTATTTCTACCTGATATTCGCGGCCCTGCTGGCCTGGGTCCCGCTGCGGCGACTGCCGGAAACGCTCCTCGCCGTGCTCCTCATCCCGATGGCGGTCGGCCTCCTGCTGCCGGAAGGTGCGACGCGGCATTTCCTCGCCAACCCGATCGCGCTGGAATTCTGGTTCGGTGCGACCGTGGCCGTCCTCCTCCTCAAGGGACCACCCCGCTTCGGTCGGACGGCGCTCGCGGTCGGGTGCTGCGGCCTCCTGCTCGGGAGCCTGTTCGGACCGCGTGTAGGGACGAGCGCGCTCACGCCGGAAACCCGGTTTCTCCTGTGGGGGCTGCCGTCCGCAGGCCTGCTGTGGTTCGCGGTGTCGATCGACTGGGTGCGCGGACCGGTGGGTCGGGCCCTGATGGTTCTGGGGAACGCGTCCTACTCCATCTATCTCACCCACGCCCTGGTCATGCCGACCTACGCGCGCTTGATCAAGGCGGGGATGCTGTCGAACATTCCGGCCGCGGTGAGCATGACCGCGGTGGTGGGCCTGAGCCTCGCGCTCGGCACGGCCGTCTCCATCGTCTTCGAACGGCCGGCCGACCGGTGGCTCCGCGACATCCTGCGGGCCCACCTGCGGATCCCGTCCGGACGAGCGGGAGACACGCGACCCGCAATGGCCGGCCCACGGCCGTCGTAGCAATCCGGCACGGCTCCGCCAGAGCGGATCATGCCCCGTCGAATCTGACGCTCGCCGGTCTGCCTCCTGCCGGGCGCCATGGAGCGCCGCGCCCTTGCGTTCCCGCAATTTCGATATATCTTTTATTTCGTCATATCGAAACTGTATCGGAGCACGCATGCGTTTTTTTTATCCCGGCCACCATCGCTTCAACCGTGACGACGGTCCGCCCGACGACCATCGCGGGCGCCACGATCACCGGGCCTCCGAGGGCTTCCACCGGTTCGGCCGGCGCGGCGAGCGCGGACGCGGCGGTGGCGGCCGTTCCGAGCTCGGCCGCTTCTTCGCCCACGGCGACCTGCGCCTCGTCATCCTCCAACTGATCGCCGAAAAACCCCGGCACGGTTACGAGATCATCAAGGCGATCGAAGACCGTGTCGGGGGCGCCTACAGCCCGAGCCCGGGCGTGGTCTACCCGACCCTGACGATGCTCGAGGACCTCGGCCACGTCAGCGTCACGCCCGGCGAGGGCACCAAGAAGCTGCATGAGATCACGCCCGAGGGCCGGGCCGTCCTCGAGGGCAGCCGTCCGATCCTGGAGGCCCTGCTGGCCCGGATGGCTCAGGCCGCGGACACCTTCGGCGGCGGCCCGCATCCCTCGATCGTCCGCGCGCGGGAGGGTTTGAAGCTCGCCCTGCACCTTCGGCTTGCCCGGGGAGCCTTGACCGACGAGCAGAGCGCCGCGATCGCCGCAGCGCTCGAGGCCGCCACGGCCGCCGTGGAACGCTCCTGACCGGAGCGAGGCTCCGCGACCGTCCCCGAGAGGTTCGAGCGTCACGATCGAAACGAGCGCCACCCCGGCCGGGGACTGCCATGGCCGGGGCGCGAAGCTGTGCTCAACCCATCGAAAGGCGGCTACACGCCCCTGCCCCGGAACAGCAGCACCAGGATGATGATCAGCCCGACGAGGCCGATGCCACCCCCGAGGAACGGACCGCCCGTGCCGTAGCCGTAGTAGCCACCGCCGCCGAACAGCAGCAGGATGATGAGGATGAGCAGGATCGGATTCATCGGATGTCCTTTCGACTGACGGACTTAAGTCCAGGGAGAAAGGTTTGTTCCGCACCGTGTCCGGTGATCGCGGGCGCTCCGCCCGTCCGAGCGAGGAGCCGGGGAGGTCCGGCACGGCCACCGGCGCATCTCGGATCGGGCGGTGGGCGCCGCAGGGTGAGAGGGCTGACGTCCGTCCTGGTCACATCCCGCTGATCGGGATTTCGATGAGGTTGGGCAGGCCCGAGGCGATGCCGGCCTCGACGGCGCCGGCGATCTCCGTGGCGCGCTCGATCCGCTGGGCCGGGATGCCGAAGGAAGACGCGAGCGCCAGAAAGTCGACCGCCGGGTCGGCGATGTCCATGCCGATGAAGCGGTTGGTTTTCGCGCTGCGGTAATGGGCCTGACCGCGCATGTAGGTCTTCAGGATGTTGTACTCGCGGTTGTTCATGACCACGAACGTCACGGGCAGGCGCTCGTGCGCCGCGGTCCACAGCGCCTGGGGCGAGTAAAGCGCGGCTCCATCCCCGAGCAGGGCCACGACGGGCTGACGATCGAGCCCGAGCGAGGTGCCGATCGCGGCCGGCATGCCCCAGCCCAGGATGGCGGACCGCATGAAGGTGTATTGCCGGGCCGAGGATGAATGGAGAAGCGAGCGGACGTGCCCGAACGTCGCCGGAGCCTCGTCCACGATCGCGACATCCGGGCCGACGGCCCGAACCACCTCGGCGGCCGCCACCAGCGGCGTTGTCACGGGGGCCGCGCGCTCGGCCCGGATCTGGTCCTGCAGATCGGCCCGGCGCCTTTCCCGCTCGCGCTCGGCGGCCGCGCGCCGGGTCGAGATAGCGTCGCAAAGCGGCGCAAGCTTGGGGCGGAGCGTCGGCAGCAGTGCCAGGAGCGAGGCCCGGATGTCGCCCACGCAGGCCATGGCGGTCGCGTACGTGCGGCCCAGTTCGCGCACGTTGGCCGACAGCTGGAACAGTCGGCAGGAGTCCGGCAGCCCAGGGCCTTCCGCATAAAGATAGGGGATGATCGAGGTGCCTCCGAGGGCGAACACGGCATCGTAGGGCTCGAACGCCGCCCGCAGCTCGGTGGCCCGCGTGGGGAGGTTGCCGGCCCAGAGCGGGTGCGAGGTCGGGAACGGAATGTGCGCCGGCCAGGAGGAACCGAACACGGGAGCCCCGAACGCCTCGGCCAACGCCACCACCTCGGCGCTCGCGTTCGAGGTGAAGACCTCGTCGCCGGCGATCAGGGCGAGGCGGCCGGGCGCCACTGCGGCCAGCGCGTCGCCGAGTTCGTCGAGCGAGCCGGCCACCGACGTCCGGTCGATCCGGGACACCTGTCCGGCGCCGACCGAGGTGGTGCGCTCCATCACGTCGACCGGCAGGGACAGGAAAACGGGACCGGCCGGCGCCGCGGCACTGTCGTGAAAGGCCCGCCGCAGCATGACCGGGATCTGTTCCGGATGGAGGATCTCGTGGACCCACTTCATGACCGGCCCGGCGAGACCCACGAGGTCGCCGGACAGCAGCGGGTCGGCGAAGCCGTGCCGCGTGTCCTGCTGGCCCGCCGTGATGACGAGGGGTGTACCGGACACCTGGGCGTTGATGATCGACCCCATCGCGTTGCCCAGGCCGCCCGCGGTGTGCAGGTTGACGAAGCCGGGCCGCCCGGACGCTTTGGCATAGCCGTCCGCCATGGCGACCACGCCGGCCTCCTGCAGACCCAGGACGTAGGCGATCGGCGCGTCCGCAAGGGCATCCACCAGGGGCAGCTCGGTTGTGCCCGGGTTGCCGAACACGTAGCGCACGCCTTCGCTGCGCAGCACCTCGACCATGACCGCCGCGCCACGCCGCGGCTGACTTTCTTCGAGGGCCGTGAAACCGGTCGTCATTGGAACATCCCATTGCTCTCCGGCGCGTCGCGCGGGCCGTCACGCCTGACAGCGAACAGGATCGTGCGCTTCCGCCTCCGTGGCGCCGTCCACCCCGCCGTCACCGAGATCGTCTGCCTCGAGCCATCCACCGGAGCCCCGGGGAAGCTTTGCGGCAGGACGAGCTTGCAGACCTCGCCGCCCCGCCTGAAAACGCTCACACGTCCTTGACCAGCCGCAGCGCGTCGTAAACCGCCGCGTGGATGTTGCGGGACGCCACCGCGTCACCGATGCGCCAGAGCGTGAAGGCGCCGTCGGGATTGGTTTCGACCCACTGCGGGCGGTTGGCGATCAGCGCGTCGTGGTCGACCTCGCCAAGGTTGCGCGATAGCGGCTTCAGCGCGAAATACAGGTCGTCGAGCGGCAGGGTGCCGTGCTCCACCACGACATGGTCGGCCGCCCTGTCGGCCCATCGGCGCGCGTAGTCGTCGCGGAAGCGCGCCACGAGGCGGTTGCCTTCCCGCCGCACGGAGTCGAGCCGCAGGTTGAGCGTCACGCTGACGTCGTGCTCGGCGAAGGCCTTCAGGTAGGCGGGGTAGCTGGTGCCGCCGACGTCCGGGCCGATGCTGCGCTCGGGCGTCACGAAGTCGAGCGCCGCGCCGGAGCGCGCGATGAACTCGGCCGCCGTGAGGCCGGGGTGGGCGCCGTTGTCGTCGTAGAGCAGCACGTCGCCCGCGACCTTGGCGGCGCCGGTCAGCACGTCCCAGGCGGTGGTGACGAGGTCCTCGCCCGCGGTCAGGAAACTGGTGTTGGGCAGGCCGCCGGTCGCCACCACCACGACGTCGGGCGATTCCGCGAGGACATCGTCGCGCTCCGCATAGGTGTTCAGGCGGAGGTGGACGCCGTGCGCTTCGCACTGCGCCACCCGCCAGTCGACGATGCCCGCGATCTCGCGACGGCGCTTCAGGCCGGCGGTGACGAGCACCTGCCCGCCCGGCCGGTCGGCGGCCTCGAACAGGGTCACGGCATGGCCCCGCGCGCCCGCGACCCGCGCGGCCTCCAGCCCGCCCGGGCCCGCCCCCACCACGACGACCTTGCGGCGCGGCCCGTCCGAGCGCGCCACCACGTGGGGCATCGTGGCCTCGCGGCCGGTCGCGGGATTGTGGATGCACAGCGCTTGGCCGCCGTAGATGGAGTCGATGCAGTAGGCCATGCCCACGCAGGGGCGCACCTCGTGCTCGCGACCAGCCGCGATCTTGGCCGCAATGTGCGGGTCGGCCATGTGGGCGCGCGTCATGCCCACCATGTCGAGCTTGCCGCTCTCGATGGCGGGGCGCGCGGTGGCGACGTCCTGGATGCGCGCCGCGTTTAAGGTGGGCAGGCCGGTGGCGGCTCGGACCTCGCCCGCGAAATCGAGGTGGGGGGCCGAGCGCGCCCCCATGCCGGGGATGACGTGGGCCAGGCCCTCCTCGGTGTCGATGTGGCCGCGGATGACGTTGACGAAGTCGATCAGGCCCGAGGCGGACAACCTCCGCGCGATCTCCAGGCCGTCGTCGCGGGTCAGCCCGCGGTCGTGGTCCTCGTCGCACACCATGCGGACGCCCACGATGAAGTCGGGCCCGACGCGGTCGCGCACCGCGCGCAGCACCTCGGTGGCGAAGCGCAGGCGGTTGGCAAGCGCGCCGCCGTAGCCATCGTCGCGCGCGTTGGTGAGCGGCGACCAGAACTGGTCGATCAGGTGGCCGTAGCATTCGAGTTCCAGCCCGTCGAGACCGGCGGCCCGGACCCGCTCGGCCGCGTCCGCGTAGGCCGCGACGACCCGGCGGACGTCCCAGTCCTCCATGGCTTTCGGATAGGCGCGGTGGGCGGGCTCGCGCACGGGGGACGGCGCCACGATGGGCAGCCAGTCGGCCTTGGCCCAGGTGGTGCGGCGGCCGAGGTGGGTGACCTGGATCATCACCGCCGCGCCGTGCCCGTGCACGTCGTCGGCCAGCGCGCGAAGCCAGGGCACCACCTCGTCCTTGTAGAGCAGGATGTTGCCGAAGGCCTGCGGGCTGTCGGGCGCCACCACGGCCGAGCCGCCGATCATCGTCATGCCGATACCGCCCTTGGCCTTCTCGGCATGGTAGAGGCGGTACTTGTCCTTGGGGAACCCGTCCTCGGTGTAGGCCGGCTCGTGCGCGGTCGAGAGCAGCCGGTTGCGGATGCTCAGGTGCTTGAGCTGGAAGGGCTGGAGCAGGGCGTCGGGCATGGCCCGCCACCCTAGAGCTTCAACGGGGTGGCGTCACGCCACCCCGCTGCCGCCCGTGGCGCCGTAAACCTCACCCGTGATGTAGCTCGCTTCCTGCGAGGCGAGCAGCACGTAGACGGGGGCGAGCTCGACCGGCTGGCCCGGCCGGCCGAGCGGCACTTCCGAGCCGAATTTCTCGACCTTGTCCTGCGTCTGGCCGCCGCTCGGCTGCAGCGCGGTCCAGAAGGGCCCGGGCGCCACCACGTTCACGCGCACGCCCTTCTTCACCATCTGCTTCGCGAGCGCCTGGGAATAGGCCACGATGGCGGCCTTCGTCATGGCGTAGTCGAGCAGCGCCGGGGACGGGTTGTAGGCCTGGACGGAGGCCGTGGTGATGACCGCCGCGCCCGGCTTGAGGTGCGGGGTCGCGGCCTTGGTGATGGAGAACAGCGCGTAGATGTTGGTCCGCACCGTCTGGTCGAACTGCTCGTCGGAGATGTCGCCGATCTCGGCTTGCGTTTCCTGCTTGGCGGCGTTGACGACCAGGATGTCGAGCCCGCCCAAGGCCGCGACCGCATCCGCCACCAGCGCCCGACAGAAGCCCTGGTCACCGACGTCGCCCGGCAGGGCGACGGCCTTGCGCCCTTCCGCCTCGATCAGGCGGATGACGTCCTTCGCGTCCGCCTGCTCGCTCGGCAGGTAGACGATGGCGACGTCGGCGCCCTCGCGCGCGTAGGCGATGGCTGTGGCGCGACCGATCCCGGAATCGGCGCCGGTCACCAGCGCCTTGCGGCCCGCGAGGCGGCCGTGGCCCTTGTAGCTCATCTCGCCGTGGTCGGGCTTCGGGTCCATCGCGCTGGCGAGGCCGGGCGCAGCCTGGGGCTGCTTGGGAAAGGGCGGCTGCGGATATTGCGTGCGGGGGTCCTGCATGCGCAGGCGTTCGGCGTTGGCGTCGCTCACGGCCGCTCTCCAGTGTGGAAAGAACGGTCAACGGTGGGTCGGAACCCCGGTTCCTGGTCCCGGCCGATGCGACGCCAGGCCACGGCCTACCCGCGGCCCTCGCCGCGCGCCGGCTCGACCGGCAGGGCCGCGAGCCCCGCGCGGGTCTGCACGCCCCAGGTGCTCCCGCCCGTCAAGAACACAAGCCAGCCCCAGGCCGCGCCGACGTGGCGGAGGATCTGGAAGGTGAACGGTTCGATCAGGGAGGCCAGGAATCCCAGGCCGAAGCTCACCGGCATGGTGGGCGAGACCCAGCGCCGGTACAGGTGGATCGACCAGAGGTGGAAGGCGAAGTCGACCGCGATCTTGAGACCGATCACGCCCGCCACGGGGTTCAGGAGTGCGAAACGCCCGTGCGCCAGCGACCAGACCAGCAGCGCGATCGCGGTCAGCCCGTAGATCGGCTGCATGGTGTCGGCGGCCTTGACGGGCAGCATCACCAAGCCGAGGCGGCCGTAGGCGGGGTTGCCCACCATGTCGCGATACCAGAGCTGGGTCTGCAGGAAGCCGCCGAACCAGCGGCGGCGCTGCCGCAGGAAGGCGGCCGTGTCGCCCGGCGCGTCTGTGACGGCGCGCGAGCCGCCCACCACGGCCGTCGTCCAGCCCAGGCCGTGCATGACGCTCCAGCGGCGCAGGCGGTGGATCAGCTCGTAATCCTCCACCAGGCACGCGGGGTCGAAGCCGCCCACGGCGATGACCGGCTGCCGCCGGAAGGCCGCAAAGGCGCCGGAGATGAGCAGCAGGCTGTCCATCCGCATCCAGGCGTAGCGCGACAGGAAGTTGCGGACGTATTCGTAGGTCTGGAACCACTGGTACAGGCGGCCGCTCACCGTGCGGTCGCACACCGGCGTCAGGATGCCGGTCGCGGCCACGAGCTTCGGGTCGCGCGCGAAGGCGCGCCGCATGGCCGCGATGGCGTCGGGTTCGAGCAGCGTGTCGGCGTCGACGGTGAGCACCATCTCGGTGTCGACGGTCAGGATGGCCTGGTTCAGCGCGGCGGGCTTGCCGCCCTGCGGCAGCCGGAGCCAACGCAGACTGGAGCGCGCGGGAGAGGGCGCGCTGAGCGCCCCGAACGCGGGGGCGACGAGGCCGAACTCGCGGGCGAGCAGCGCCGCCGTGCCGTCGGTCGAGCCGTCGTCGGCCACCACGATCAGGTCGGGCGGCTCCGTCTGGTCGAACAGCGCCTTGAGCGTGATGGGCAGGACCGCGGCCTCGTTGTGGGCAGCGACCAGCACCCCCAGGGTGACGGGCGCGAGGGCTGTGTCCGGATCGTGGGCGGGCGGCCTCGCCCCGGCGAGCCGCAGGGTCTTGAAGAACACGAACACGAGCAGCGCCGTGTCGTAGGACACGTAGGCGATGCCGATCGACCAGGCGAACAGCCCGTTCAGCACGAACCCGCGAGCGAACAGCAGCACCCAGAGCAGCGACACGCCGCCGTGGATCGCCCAGGCGGACCAGGGCGTCGGCGGCGGATTGAGCCGCGGCGAGGCCACCTTCAACGCGGCCTGCAGAGTGGCGAAGGTGGAAATGGGACGTCTCCTGTCGAACGCGCAGCGTCATAGCGCCGGGCGTGGGACGATTTCGTGTCGGTTCCGTCCCGCCCGTGCCGGAGAACAGTCGCGACCGCGCGATTATTCGTCCCAGGCGCGAAAATAAAAGGCTTTCGCGGCGGCCTGACTCGCGCCAGCATCGGCCCGGCACGACGGTCCGGTCTGAAGGCCGGATCGGGCCGCCGTCGCCGCGATCCTTTCGGGATGGTTTCGATGTCCGCGATCCAACGCTATTCCCGCACCGCCATGGTGTTCCACTGGCTGGTGGCTCTGCTGATCTTCGCCAACGTCGCGCTGATCTGGACCGTCGACTCGCTGCCCGACGGCTGGGTCCGGCCCGCCATCAACACCCACAAGTCGATCGGCATCACGGTGCTGGGCCTGGCGATCATGCGGGTGCTGTGGCGCGGCACCCACCCGGCGCCGCCGCTGCCCGACGGCTACCCCGGATGGGAACGATGGGGCGCGCACGCCGGGCACGCGCTGCTCTACCTGCTGATCTTCGCGATGCCGCTCTCGGGTTGGGCGCATGACTCGGCCTGGAAGGACGCCGCGAGCCACCCGATGTACCTGTATGGCCTGATCCCCTGGCCGCGCATCGGCTGGCTGACGGCCATCAACCCGGCCGACAAGGACTACTGGCACGACCGGCTGGGGGCGCTGCACACCTCCTTCGCCTACGTGCTCTACGCCATGGTGGTGGTGCACATCCTGGGCGCGCTGAAGCACCAGTGGCTCGACCGCGAGCCGGAACTGCAGCGCATGCTGCCCGAGTAGGGTCGCTCAGGCGGCCGGCGGCTCCAGAGCAACGCGCATGCCGAAAGCCCGCTCGTCGCCCGCGGCGATCGTGACGAGGCCCGGCTTGTCGGCGAACTCGCCCTCGAAATCCTCCGGGCTCGCGTAGCCGCACCAGGGCTCGATGCACAGGAAACCCGCGCCGGGTTTCGACCACAGGCCGAGCTGCGGCATCAGGGGGAAGTCGACCCGCAACCCGCGCCCCTCCGCGGGCCCGTAGCGCAGCGCGCGGCTCGCGGGGTCGAGGAAGATCAGCGCGTCGGCCGAGAACAGCGGGTCGGCGAGCGGCAGGCGACGGCCCTCGACGGGGCTCGGCTTCGGCTCCGCCGTCATCAGCCCGCCCGCGACCTGCCGCAGCGGCCCCTGTTCGGGATGGTCGAACACGACCTCGTGCGCGCCGCGCGGGGCACCGTAGGGCAGCGGCCAGCGGAACGCAGGGTGGAAGCCGAACCCCGCCGGCATCGGCCGGGTCCCCGTGTTGCGGACCGCCACCTCGATGGCGAGCGCGGCCCCCTCGATCCGGTAGGTGAGGTCAAGCGCGAAGTCGAACGGGTAGGCGTGCTTCGTCGCCTCGTCCGAAACGAGCTGGAAGCGGCAGGAGGCGGCTTCCTTTGCCACGAGGTCGAAGTCGAGGAGCCGGGCGAGGCCGTGCTGCTTCATGGGATAGTCCGTCCCGTCGACGGTGAGCCGGTCGCCCTTCAACCGGCCGACGATGGGGAACAGGACCGGCGCATGGCCGGTCCAGAACGCGGGGTCGCCGTTCCACAGCAGGTCGCGCCCCGCTTCGTCGCGCAGCTCCACGAGTTCGGCGCCGTGCCGGGCGATGCGCGCCGACAGCTCCTCGGACGCGATTGCGACCGTCCGCTCTCTGTCCACCTGCATGGCGTCGACCTCCCCACATTGTCCGGCCTTTTTGAGCCGGTGCCTTGCGGCTGGCAAGGAGTCCCCGAGCCGACCGGCTCTCGCGGAGGTGCCGCCGAGAAACCCGTCATCGCGAGGCGGCGTAGCCGACGTGGCGATCCAGCCCGACCTCGCGAGGCTGGATTGCTTCGCTCCGCTCGCAACGACGAGCAACCCGACGGCTACGGAACGGAGATCATGGGCGAACAGCGCGGAAGGGATCGGCCCGCGCCAGGTCGGCAGGCTCGTCCACGTCGAGCCGCACGGCCTCGTCCTCGACGTCGAGCTCGACCACCCGGAGCGAGGGGTCGCGCAGCAGGCGGCGGGCGCCCTCGTCGCCCGTGAGAGCCGCGGCGGCGGCGAACAGGCCGCGCCCCAGCAGCACCGGGTTGCCGCGCTCGCCCCGCCACAGCGGCACGACGGCGTCGGCGTTCGCGAAGGCCGCCACCAGCGTCCGCAGCACCGCGGGGCTCACCAGCGGCATGTCGCCGAGCAGGACCACGGCGGCCGGGGCGTCTTCCGGAACGGCCGCGAGGCCGCAACGCAGGGAGGTCGCGAGCCCATCGGCGAAGGCGGCATTGTGCGCCAGCGTGACGTCCAGCCCCGCCAGCGCGCGCTCCACGGCGGCGGGAGTCTGCCCGGTGACGGCCACGACGGGCGCGAGGCCGGCTGCGAGCGCCGCGCGTGCCGCGTGCCGCACCAGCGGCTCGCCCCTGAAGGCGGCGACGAGCTTGGTGGGGTCCGTGCCGCCCGCGGCGCGGTAGCGGGTGGAGCGGCCCGCGGCGAGCAGCACGGCCGCGACCCGGCTGCTCACCCGTCCTCGTCGTGCAGCGACGCCGAGCCCGAGCGCGGCTGCGGGCGCGACACGATCTCCATCAGCAGGCCGCCCGCCCCCAGCCCGCGGATGTCGGCGGGCGTCACGGGCAGGCCGGCGAGCAGGCGCTGCAGGATCCAGTCGAAGCCGTTCTCCTTGGGGCTGCGCGCGCAGCCCGGGGCGCCCAGCACCGGCACGCCGCCGAGCGAGCCCAGCAGCAGCAGGTTGCCGGGGTCGACCGGCATGCCGAAGTGCTCGATCGTACCCCCCGCCAGCAGAAGCCCCGCCGGGATCACGTCACGCCGGTCGGTGATCGCGGAGGCCCCGAACACGATCAGCAGGTCGCAGGCGGCGCGGTGGTCGCGCAACGCGGCCGCGATCGCGCCCGGGTCGTGCTCGATGCGCTCATCGACCCGGATCACGGCCCCCGCGGGCGCGAGCCGGCTTTCCAGCACCCGCAGGGTCTTCGCCACGACGCCCGGCTTCAGCCCCGGCAGCATCGTGGACAGCGCGCCGACCCGCATCGGACGGAACGGCGCCACCGCGAGCGGCGGAGTTCGGACGGCGCCGATCACCGCGTCCAACGCCGCCCCGGGCACCGCGAAGGGGATGATCTTGACGGTGGCGACCATCTCGTCCGCCACGACGGCCCGGAAGGGCGGCAGGGTCGCGAGCGTGATGGACTCGTGCTGCCCGTTGACGCGGTCCACCGCGCCGACGTCGACACAAAGGATCCCCGCCGCCGTGGCGAACAGGTTGACGCGGCCCGTGAAGGCGTGGTCGACCCTGAGCGTGTCGCCCGCCACCGCCTCGGCCAGGCGCCGCGCGGCCTCGTTCTCGCCCACGTCGCCGGGCTCCAGGCGCGCGACCACGAGCTCGCGTATGCCCGCCCCGGCCAGCGCGTGGGCCACGGGCCCGCTCACCACCTCGCCCTTGCGCAGCGTGACCCCGCCCTGGGCGAGGCCGTGCGCCGCGATGGCGCCCGCGGCCTCCAGGACCGGGACCGGGCCGAACCTCACGCGGCCGTCTCGGCCCGCGTCGGCTTGCGGCGCAGCGCGGCCACGACCTCGCCCAGGATCGACACGGCGATCTCGGCCGGGCTGACGGCGCCGATGTCGAGCCCGATCGGGGCGCGAATCCGCGCGACCGCGGCCTCGTCGAACCCCGCGCGGGTCAGGCGTTCCACGCGGGCCGCGTGCGACTTCCGCGAGCCGAGCGCGCCCACGTAGAAGCACTCCGCCCGGAGCGCGGCCTGCAGGGCGAGGTCATCGATCTTCGGATCGTGGCACAGCGCCGCGACCGCGGTGAAGCGGTCGAGACCCATCTGCGCGAAGGCCTCGTCGGGCCATTGCGCGAGCAGGCGCACGTCGGCGAACCGCTCGGGAGTCGCGAAAGCGGTGCGGGGGTCGACCACGGTCACGTCGAGCCCCGCGATCCGCGCGAGCGGCGCGAGCGCCTGGCTGATGTGGACCGCGCCCACCGCGATCAGGCGCACGGGCGGCTCCTGCACGGTGAGGAAGAAGCTGCGGCCGTCCTGCGCCACCGAGCCGCTCCGCCCGGCCCGCAGGCGCGCCTCGATCAGCTCGCCCAGCGGGTCTCCCGCGATGGCGGCCTCGCGCACGAGGCGCTGTTCGCCGCTCGCGAGGTCCGTCACCAGCACCGCGGCGCGGCGGGCGGCGCGCTCGACGTTCAGCGCCGCCAGCAGGTCGAGGCGCATCAGTCCACCCGCTCGACGTAGACCTTGATCCGGCCGCCGCAGGACAGGCCTGCCCGCCACGCGGTCTCGTCGGCCACGCCGAATTCGAGCACCTTGGCGCCCCCCGCCCCGATCAGGTCCACGGCCTCGGCCACCACCTCGCCCTCGACGCAGCCGCCCGACACGGAGCCCAGAAAGTTGCCGTCGCGGTCCACCACGAGATGGCTGCCGACCGGACGGGGGGCCGAGCCCCAGGTCTCGATCACGGTGGCGAGCGCCACGCCGCGACCGTCGCGCCGCCACGTCTCGGCGGTGGCCAGGAGGTCGTCGTCGGTCGAGGGCATGGCGATGGTCCCCTAATTGCGCGGGCCGTCAGCCCGCCCGGCGGCGGACCTCGACGTCGACGTGGGCCCCGCGGGAATGGTAGATCACCTCGTCGCCCACCTCGACCGTGCCGAGGTCGACGTCGCGGTCGGGCAGGACGGCGGTGGCGCGCTTGCCCTGGAACACCAGGATCTGGTGGTTGGACCCGGCACCCGCCAGGGCCCAGCGCTTGAACTGCCCGTAGAACGGCGTCTGCCGCCAGGCGGCGGGTGTCGCGGGATCGGGGGCCACGACCATGCGGCGGCCGCCCATCTCGATCGACAGCAGGAACTTCGCGCGCTCGGGCTTCCACTCGGGGCCGAGGTTCGGGTTGCGCAGGTAGTGGCAGTAGAAGGTGCGGCAGCCCTCGGGGCGGTCCGGATGGATGCCGCAACCCCGACCGGGTACGACGTGGCGGCACCACTGCCCCGGCGGGCTCCCGGTTTCGGGGATGCCCAGCACCTTGCAGCACAGCGAACAGGTGCCGCAGGCGCGGCCCGCCACCAGCAGGCTCGCGGGGTCGGGGGCCGGAGCAGGAGCCGCGACGGGCCCGTCAGAATCCATGGAACGCCCTTGATCCGTCGTGCCCGGCACCTGCGCCGGCCGGTTTCCCGCCTAACTCTCGCAGGCGCGACCAGTCTTTTCAACGGCTGGAAGGTCGCGCGCGAGGCGGGAGGGAAACGGGTGGATCGAAGCCGGCCGTCAGCGCTTCAGACCGCTAGGGCGCCGCCGGAGCGGGAGCGGGAGCCGCGTCGGGCGCGGGAGCCGGAGGCGCTTCGGGTGTCGGGGCCGGCGTGGACGCTGCCTTCTTGGCGTCCGCGATCTGGTTCTGAAGGCCGGTCAGCTCGCCCCTCGCCTGCTCGACCTGCTGGCTCGCCTGGGCGAGGTCCTGGTTGCGCTGCTTCACCTGTCCGTCGAGCGCCGACACCCGCGCCTGGAGGTCGCTCAGCGTCTTTTGCGCGCCCTCGACCTCGCTCGACAGCTTATCGCGCGCGCTGGAAGCGTCGGCGACGGCCTGGGTGAGACGTTTCACCTCGGCCTGGTCGGTACCGAGCGCCGTGGTGGCGGTGGCGAGCTGCGACTGCGTGTCGGCCATCTGACCCTTGAGCCCATCGGACTGGCGCTGCATCGCGTCGACCTGGCCCTTCAGGTCGTCGCGCTGCTTGGTGGCGTCAATAACAGCCTTCTCGGCGCTGTCGCGCGCCGCCTGGGCAGGGGGGAGCGCCTGCTTGGCGGCGTTGAAGTCGGTCTGCGCCTGGGCGATCTGCTTCTGCAGGTCGGCGGCCTCGCCCGCGAGCTTGTCGCGCTGGGCGGCGGCGTCGGTCAGGGCCTTCTGCGTGCTGTCGCGCTCCGTCTGTAGCGGCGGCAGCGCGGCCTTGGCGGAGTCGAGCGCGGCCTGGGCCTGCACGCCCTGCTCGGTCAGGTCGGAGAGCTGCTTGCGAGCCGGCTCGATCTGCCGGTTCAAGTTGTCGCGCTCGGCAGCCGCGTCCGCCACGGTCTTCTGCGCCGCGGCACGGTCCGACTCGACGGTGAGCAGGCCCGCCTTGGCGGTCGACAGGTCGGTCTGCGCCTGGGCGGCCTGCCCCTTGACGCCCGCCTCCTGCTTGGTGGCGGTGTCGAGGTCGGCCTTCGTCTTCTCGAGGTCGGCGTTGGCCTGGGCGGTCTGCTGTTCCAGCCCGCTCTGCTGCGCGGTGAGCTGCTGGAGGTTGTCCTGCGTGCTTTTCAGCTGCGCCTGCGCCTCGTCGCGCGCGCGGGACGCCTGGGCGGACGCGTTCTGGGCGGCCGCGATGGCGGCTTGGGCGGCGGTGCGCTTGCCTTCGATCTCGGCCAGCGTGCCCGCCGACGCGCGCTCGGTCTTCAGGTCGTCGGCGGTGCGCTCGTTCTCGGCGCGCAGCGAGGCGATCTGGTCGGCGGAAGACTTGGCTTCGGAGCCCGCGTTCACGAAGCCGTAGATCGCCAGGATCCAGCCCAGCACCGCGAAGCCCAGCACGGTGAGCGTCACCGGCCGCCGGAACTCGCCCGCGAGATCGTTCTCCATCACGCCCTCTCCCCGCCGGCCGCACCCGCGGACCGCATCCCTCAACGGCCAAGCTCTGTACATCGATCCGGCGGAAAACCGAACCGTTGATCGACGGCGTCAGATCAGGTTGAGCGCCCGCAGGCTCGCGTGCCCGCCCCGCCCCACGATCAGGTGGTCGTGAACCGCGATCCCCATCGGCTTGGCGATGGCGGCGATCTCCTGGGTGAGCCGCACGTCGGCGGGCGAGGGCGAGGGGTCGCCGGAAGGGTGGTTGTGCACCAGCACGAGGGCGGTCGCGCCCACCTCCAGCGCGCGGCGGATCACCTCGCGCGGGTAGACGGGCGTGTGGTCCACGGTGCCCACGCCCTGCACCTCGTCGGCGATCAGCGCGTTGCGCTTGTCGAGGAACAGGATGCGGAACTCCTCCCGCTCGGCGAACGCCATCGCGGTGCGGCAGTAGGCCAGAACCTCCTTCCAGGTGGAGAGCGCCTGCCGACGGTTGACGGCGCCCTTGGCGAGCCGGGTCGCGGCGGCGGCGATCACCTTGAGGTCGTGCGCCACGCCGTCGCTCACGCCGTCCACCTCGAGCAGCCGCTCGGGCCGCGCCGCCACCACTTCCGCGAAAGAACCGAAGCGGGCGATCAGCGCCTTGGCGAGGGGTTTGACGTCGCGCCGCGGCAGGGCCCGGAACAGCACCAGCTCGAGCAGCTCGTAGTCGGCGAGCGCGTCGGGGCCGCCCGTCTCGAACCGCTCGCGCAGGCGGGCGCGGTGGCCGAGGTAGTGCGGCTTGTCCTCGTCGGGCCCGGCCACGGCGCGCTCAGCCGTAGGGCGGCTTGTGCAGCCCCCTGGGCGACAGGGTGAAGATCTCGACGCCCGTGTCCGTCACCCCCACGCTGTGCTCGAACTGCGCCGACAGCGAGCGGTCGCGCGTCACCGCGGTCCAGCCGTCGGCCAGCACCTTCACGCTCGGCTTGCCGAGGTTGAGCATGGGCTCGACCGTGAACAGCATGCCGGGCTTCAGCACCACGCCCTCGCCGGGCTTGCCGTAGTGCAGGATATTGGGCTCGTCGTGGAACAGACGCCCCAGGCCGTGGCCGCAGAACTCGCGCACCACGGCGCAGCGCTCGGCTTCCGCGTAGGTCTGGATCGCGGCGCCCACGTCGCCCGTGGTGGCGCCGGGCCGCACGGCCGCGATCCCCCGCATCAGCGACTCGTAGGTGACCTCCAGCAGCCGCTCGGCCCGGCGGGGCACCTCGCCCACCCCGTACATGCGGCTCGAATCGCCGTGCCAGCCGTCCACGATCAGCGTCACGTCGATGTTGACGATGTCGCCGTCGCGCAGCGGCTTGTCGTCGGGGATGCCGTGGCAGACGACGTGGTTGATGGAGGTGCAGATCGATTTGGTGAAGCCGCGGTAGTCGAGTGGCGCCGGATAGGCGCCGTGCGCCATGGCGAAGTCGAACACGAGCTTGTCCAGGTGGCCGGTGGTGACGCCGGGCCGCACCTCGGCCGCCAGCATGTCGAGCGCCTCGGCGGTCAGCCGCCCGGCCACCCGCATGGCCTCGAAGCCCGCGGGACCGTGCAGCTTGATCTGGCCGGTCTTGCGGCCGGGCGCCACGGCGGCGTCGACGAAACTCATGATTTGGGACCTTCGCTGGCTGACACCCGCCGCTCGCCCGCCCTCCCGGGGCGCGGCGGCTCGGCTTGCAAACCTCAATGGCGAGGTAGATCGCAGGTCGGGGGTCGAATTCAAGCTCAAAGCCGCGGACCGCGCCGCCCGGGCTTGCGCAGGGCAGGGCTTGTCGCACATTGAACCGCGGCGCGGACGTGACGCGAACGACGACGACGCGCGGGTCCCGAACGGACCCGCCGCGAACGAAAGGCTGGGATGAAGGCGCTCTCCAACGACCTGTCGACCTTCGGCACGCACAGGCCGGGTGGGATGCTGCGCGGGTTGCTGGCGCTCACGCGGGGGGCCTCGACGCGGTGGCTGGGCAAGCGGCGCGCCTTTCTGCTGCGCTCGATGGCGATCAAGGTCCTGCGCGGCCGCCCCATCGACGCGGAGGTGGGCGGCGCCAAGATGCGGCTCTATCCGGCCCACAGCAGCGCGGAGAAGAACCTGCTGTTCACCCCGCAGTATTTCGACAGCGAGGAGCGCGCCTACCTGCTCGCCAACCTCACGGACGACTTCACCTTCGTGGACGTGGGGGCGGACGCGGGCGGCTACGCGCTGTTCGTGGCGGCCCACGCGGGGCCGCGGGTCCGCATCCTCGCCATCGAGCCGCAGCCCGACATCTTCGAGCGGCTCGTCTACAACATCCGGGAGAACGGCTTCTTCACCGTCAAGGCCCTGGCCTGCGCGGTGGCGGACCGCGAGGGGGTCGTGACGCTGTTCGTCAACCCGGCCAACAGCGGGGAAACCTCCATGCGCGTCGTCAACGCCCACGCCCGAGCCCGGCAGCTGACCGTGCAGGCCCGCGCGCTGGCCCCCCTGCTGGCCGAGGAGGGTTTCGGCACGGTGGATGCCATGAAGATCGACGTGGAAGGCGCCGAGGACCTCATCCTGGAGCCCTTCTTCGCCAGCGTTCCCGAGAGCGCCTGGCCCAAGATCCTCATCCTGGAGGACGCGCCGGTGCGCTGGGGCACGGACCTGCCCGCGCTGGTGCGCGGCCACGGCTACGCGCTGGCGCTCCGGACCGCGACCAACGCGGTCTACCGGCGCGCCTGACGCCGCCGCCGCCTTGCTCCGCGGCGCGCGCCGCGCGATATGGCCCCGAAACCGCGAAAGGCCGCCGTCATGACCACACCCCCCTCCGATCCCGTGACCGCCGCCGTTCTGGTGATCGGCGACGAGATCCTGTCGGGCCGCACCAAGGACAAGAACATCGGCACCATCGCCGATTACCTGGCGGGCCTGGGCATCGACCTGCGCGAGGTGCGCGTGGTGCCCGACGTGGAGGCCGAGATCGTGGCGGCCGTCAACGCGCTCCGGGTCCGCTACACCTACCTGTTCACCACGGGGGGCATCGGCCCGACCCACGACGACATCACGGCAGACAGCGTCGCCAAGGCGTTCGGGGTGCCGATCGCCGAGGACCCGCGCGCCATCGCGTTGCTGCTCCAGCGCATCAAGCCGGAGGAGCTGAACGAGTCGCGCCGCCGCATGGCGCGCATCCCGCAGGGCGCCGCCCTGGTCGAGAACGCGGTCTCCAAGGCGCCGGGCTTCTGGCTGGGCAACGTGATCGTCATGGCGGGGGTGCCGGCGGTGATGCAGTCCATGCTGGACTTCGTGGCGCCCCAGCTCACGCCGGGCACGCCCGTCACCGTGGAAACGCTGGACGCGGGCGGGCTGCCCGAAGGCGCCTACGCGGCGGCGCTGGCAGGGGTCGCCAAGGCCCACCCGAGCGTGTCGATCGGCTCCTACCCGTCCTTCAAGGACGGAACCTTCCACAACCAGATCGTGGTGCGCGGGCGGGACGGCGGCGCGGTGGCGGAAGCCAAGGAGGCCGTGCTGGGCCTGATCGCGCACCTTCAGTCCGATAGGGTGCCGATGTGAGGGAGGAAACGTCATGAGCGAGGGGCACGGCGACAAGGCCTTCCCGGTGTCGTGGGACCAGTTCCACCGCGACGCCCGCGCGCTCGCCTGGCGGTTGTCGGGCGCGGGGCCGTTCAAGGCCATGGTGTGCATCACCCGCGGCGGCCTGGTGCCCGCCGCCATCGTGGCGCGGGAACTCGGGTTGCGGACCATCGAGACGGTGTGCATCGCGAGCTACCACGACTACGCCACGCAGGGCGGCCTGGAGGTCATCAAGCCGGTGTCGCCCGAGGTGCTGGCGCTCGGCGACGAGGGCGCGCACGTCCTCGTGGTGGACGACCTGGTCGACACAGGCAAGACCGTGCAGATGGTCCGCACGGTGCTGCCGAAGGCGCACGTCGCCACCGTCTACGCCAAGCCGCTCGGCCGCCCGCTGGTCGACACCTTCGTGACCGAGGTGTCGCAGGACACCTGGATCTACTTCCCCTGGGACATGGGCCTGTCGTTCCAGCCGCCGATCGCGCGGGGGAGCGGCGGCTAGGCCGCACATAAACCCTCGCGCGCGCCGCCGCGATATGGCAGGACGGTCCTCACGCGGACGTGGCGAAACCGGTAGACGCAGCAGACTTAGAACTTGAGTGCCCGGGCGGAAACGCCCGGCGTAGAACCGCTCAAAGTCGGGGAACGCTAACGGGCCGCGAGGCTCCAGGCCAATCCCGAGCCAAGCCCCCTGCCCTCCCGGGTGGGGCGGACGGTGTAGAGACTGGACGGGCGGCGCCTACAGCTTCGGCCACGGCGAAGGGACAGTCCAGACCACGAACGCCGGAAGGCGGCGGCGAAAGCCGAAGTGGTATGAAAATCTGCTTTCCGCAGGGAAGTGCGGGTTCGAGTCCCGCCGTCCGCACCAGCCTCGTTCTTCAGGTTTCAGGACCGTCGTTTCCCGTCATTGCGAGCGAAGCGAAGCAATCCAGGACGGCGGGGCCGGGCTGGATCGCCACGGCGGCTGCGCCGCCTCGCGATGACGGCGATCGGGAGGACGTCCCGGTGCCACCTGACCTGGATAGGCGACCCCTCCCGAAACGCCGGCTTGAGGGCCGGTAGTCTCGGGAACGCGCGGGCGCGGGGGCGGATTCGTCTGCGGGTCGGGGCCGGACCGTCCGGCCCCGAACGCTCGGGACGGTCAGACTTCCAGCAGGCCGCCGTCGACGTAGAGGTCGGCCGCGGTGGTGAACGACGATTCGTCGGAGGCCAGGAACAGGGCCGTGGCGGCGATCTCGTCGGCGCGTCCCATGCGCTTGAGCGGCATCTGCGCTATCATGCTCTCGGTGAAGCCCGCTATCTGCTCGGGCGATAGGCCGACCTTACCGAGGATGGGCGTCTCGATCGGGCCGGGGCTGATCGTGTTGACGCGGATCTTGCGGGGCGCGAACTCGACCGCGAGCGAGCGGCCGAAGGAGCGCAGCGCGGCCTTGCTCGCCGAATACACGCTCGCGCCCGCCATGCCCTGCCGATGGGCGATGGACGAGGTGAGGATGATCGAGCCGCCGTCCGACATGACGGGCGCGGCGTGCTTGATCAGGAAGTAGGCGCCGCGGACGTTGATGTTGAACTGATTGTCGAAGAACGCCTCGTCAATCGCCTCGATGGGGGCGAACTTGGCGATGCCGGCGTTGACGAACAGCACGTCGATGCGGCCGTGGCGGTTCTTGACCTCGTCGACCAGCGCCTTGGCGGCCTTCGGGTCGCCGGCGTCGGAGGCGATCACCTCGATGCCCGTCATCTCGCGCCGGGCGGCTTCCAGCGTGGTCGGGTTGGAGCCGGTCACGATCACCGTCGCGCCCTCCTCCTTGAACCGCAGGGCGCTCGCGGCGCCCATGCCCGTGGTGCCGCCCGTGATAATCGCGATCTTCTTGTCCAACCTGGCCATCGGCCGCTCCTGTTTCTGTATCGAGCGGTAGCTATCGCGACCATGCGACGCCGTCAACCGGGGCACCGGATGGTCGACGCCCGCGGCCCGAGTTCGTATATTCAGACACATGGGCATCGAAGGCACATCGTCCGTCCTGGGCCGACCCCGCGAATTCTGCACCGACGCGGCGCTCGCGGCCGCCCTGCGCGTGTTCTGGAGCAAGGGGTTCGAGGGCACGTCGCTGAGTGACCTCACGGCCGCGATGGGCATCGGCCGGCCGAGCCTCTACGCGGCCTTCGGCAACAAAGAGGCGCTGTTCCGCAAGGCGCTGGACCTTTACGAGCGCGAACGCACCGGCTTCATGCAGGCTGCCCTGGAGGCGCCCACCGCGCGCGAGGTGGCGGCGCGCGTGCTGGCGGGGGCGCTCGACTTGCACGCGGGCGCCGACGGGCCCGGGGGATGCCTGCACGTCGTCCACTCGGTCGCCTGCGGGGCCGAGGCCGAGCCTGTCCGGGCCGAGGTCGTGGCCCGCCGCGCCTGCATCGAGGCCGCGCTGCTCCGCCGTTTCGAGCGGGCCAGGGACGAGGGCGACCTGCCCGGGGGCGTCGACCCGCTCGGGCTGACCCGCTATCTCATGGCGACCGTGCAGGGCATGGCGATCCAGGCGGGATCGGGCGTACCGCGCGGGGAGCTGGATCGCCTGGTGGAGACCGCGCTGCAGGTCTGGCCGAGCCGCTGAGGCCGCCCGCTCAGGCCCCGCCCACGATGACGGGCTTGGCCGCAAGGTCGCCGCCGCGCCAGAGGTAGAGCGCCAGCAGCGGCTCGGCTCCCGTCCGCATGGCGTGCGGAACCCAGGACGGGTGGTGGATCGGCTCGCCCGGCGCGCGCGACACCCAACCCTCCCCGCCCCGCGACCAGAGAGCCGCGCCCGCGAGCGGCACGTAGAGTTCCTCGGCCGCGTGGGCGTGGGCGGGATAGAGCGTGTCCGGGCCGAGCAGGAGGAAGCCGCACGCGACCGTGGCGCTCGCCAGCGGCCCGGACAGGCCGAACAGTTCGGTCCAGGCGTAGCGGTCGAGGAAGGCCTGGCCGAAGTCGGCGGGCGCGTAGCTCTGCCGCCACGCGAGGTCGCGGGCCCGCTCGGTAAGGGCTTCGACCAGGGGCGCCGTCGTTGGCGTGCCCAGCGGGAGGAGTTCGTCGAGCCACGCCAGCACGGGTTGCGGCCGCGGCTCGGGGGAGCGCGACGGGGCAGTCTCGGGCCAGTCGCGCAGGAACGGCGCCGCTGCGAGCAGGCCGTCGAGCAACAGCCGAACCTCGCGAGACAGCACGTCGGCCGCGGCGAGGGCGTTCGGGCGAGGGTCGGAGCGATCGGCGGCCATGCGCCCCGCTACCACCGGCCCGGCCGGACGGCTAGCGCGCGAGGGCGTCGAGGTCGTCGTAGAGGGTAGCGCTGTGATGATACAGGCGGTCGAACACCGGCTGCATGCGGGCGTAGGTGTCCACCCACGCGGGATCCGGCGCGACCTCGGCCGCGACGCGCACCAGGGCACCGGCCGCCGCCTGCAGGCTGGCATGGCGCCCGATGGCGGTCTGGGCCACGGCGGCGCATCCGATCAGGCCGCATTCCGGTTCCGCCGGCACGGTGATGGGGAGGCCGTAGACGCTCGCCTTGATCTTCAGCCAGAGCTCCGACTTGGCGCCCCCGCTGGAGGCCATCACCCGCTCCACCGGCCGGCCCGCCGCTGCCTCCATGATCCGCAGGTGGCGGGCGGCCGCGAAGGCCACGCCTTCGAGCGCCGCGCGTTGCAGCTCCGGCAGGCCGTGCGCGGCGCCGAGCCCGAAGAACTGCGCCCGCGCGTTGCGGTGCAGCCCGAGCCGTTCGCCCGTGAGGTAGGGCAGGAAGAACAGGCCGCCCGATCCGGGCGCGGCCTCGGCGGCCTCGGCCACGACCTGGTCGTAGCCCACCGTGTTGCCGTGCAGGGCGCGGCGCAGCCAGCGCACCGCGTCGCCGCCCGTTTCCAGCAGCACGAAGGGTCCCCAGTGCCCCTCCACGGTGGCGACGTTGCAGATCTCGGGGTCGAGCAGCGGCGCATCGGCGATCAGCGTCAGGATGCAGGAGGTGCCCGTCACGTCGGACGCGAGGCCGGGCCGGCACGCGCCCGAGCCGAACAGCGCCATGGGGTAGTCGGCGCCCCCCACCAGCACGGGCGTCCCCTCCAGGAGGCCGGTCTCGACCGCCGCCGCCGCGGTCACGTGGCCCAGCACGTCAAGGCCGTCGCGGATGGGCGGGAGCTTGGCGGCGTCGATCCCGAGCGCGTCGACCATCTTCGCCGACCACGCGCCCGAGCGCGGGTCCATGAGGAAGGAGCAGGACGCATCGCCCCGGTCCATCGCGACCTCGCCGGTCAGGCGGAGGTTGACGTAATCCTTGGGCATCAGCACGTGGGCGGCGCGCGCGTAGGCCTCGGCCTCGTGGTCGCGCAGCCAGGCGAGCTTGAAGCCGGGCCAGGCGGGGGTCGCGGGGTTGCCGGTGTCGGCGAGGTAGTCGGCCTCCGGGTGCTCGGCCTCGTAGGCCGCGACCAGCGCCAGGGTGCGCTTGTCGTTCCACAGCGGCGCGTTGGCCCGGGTGGGGACGCCCGCGCCGTCCACCAGCACGGTGCCGTGCATCTGCCCGCAGGCGCATACGGCCGCGATCCGCCGCGCCCCGTCGGGGACGCGGTCGAGCACCGTGCGGGTCGCCTGCGCGACGCCCTCCCACCAGCCCGCGACCGACTGCTCGGCCCAGCCGAAGGCGGGCACGACCTGTTGCTGCTCGACGGCCGCGATCGCCAGGATGGCGCCGCTCCGGTCCACCGCGGCCGCCCGGACGCTGCCCGTGCCGACGTCGATCGACAGCGTAAGGTCCTGCGGCGCGCCGGCGTTGAGCGTCATCGCTTCAGCCAGCGGGTGCCGTACTGCAGCAGCATGGCAATCACGATGATGATCCCCATGAACACCTGCTGGTTGTAGCCCGGCACGTCGGCGAGGTTCATGATGTTGCCGATCACCCCCATCACCAGGGCGCCCAGCAGCGTGTTGACCACCCCGCCGCGACCGCCCATCAGGCTCGCGCCGCCGATCACCACGGCGGCGATCACGTCGAGCTCGGCCCCGACCCCGATCGAGCCCGAGCCCACGCCCGTGCGGCTCACGCTGATGACCCCGGCCGTGGCGGCCAGCGCGCCCGAGATCACGTAGACGGCCATCACGTAGCGCGACGCCGCGATCCCCGACAGCCGCACCGCCTCCGCGTTGGAGCCGATGGCCTTAACGAGGCGGCCGAACTTGGTGAAGCCCAGCACCAGCCCCGCCACGATGAACACCGCGAACATGAGCAGCACGGGCCGCGGGATGCCGAACAGGAAGCCCGCGCCGAAATCCGTCAGCGCGTCGCCCGGGTCGCCCATCAGGATGGGCTGGCCGTTGGAGGAGATCAGCGCCACGCCCCGCGCCGCCGTCATCATGGCGAGCGTGATCACGAAGGGCGGCAGCTGCGCGTAGGCCACCAGCACGCCCGTCACCAGCCCGGCCAGCGCGCCCGCGCCCACCGCGGCCGTGACGCTGAGCGCCGTGCCGTGCTCGCCCACCACGAAGCTCGCGCAGGTGACGCTGCCCAGCGCCAGCAGCGAGCCCACCGACAGGTCGATGCCGCGGGTGAGAATCACGAACAGCATGCCCACCGCCATGATGCCGGTGGGCGCCACCTGCCGCAGCACGTTGAGGATGTTCCGCTCGGTCAGGAAGGCGTGCGACTGGTAGGTGGCGCCCAGCACCAGCACGAGGAAGATCGCAGCCGTCCCGTAGCGGCGGAACAGTTCCGCCACCTCGACGCGCTGGCGCTTCTCTTTCGGCAGGTCGTTGGCGACGGCGGTCATCGGGTCAGCTCGCTTTGGGCAGGGAGGCGGCCTGGCGCGTCATGGCCAGCGTGAGCAGGCGTTCCTCGCCGTAGTCGTCGCGGGTCAGCGTGCCCTGGATGCGGCCTTCCGCCATCACCAGCACGCGGTCGCATAGGCCGAACAGCTCCTGGTGCTCGGAGGAGATGACCAGCACGGCCTTGCCGGCGGCGGCCAGTTCCTCGATCAGCGCGTAGATCTCGGTCTTGGCGCCGACGTCGACGCCGCGGGTCGGCTCGTCGAGGATGATGACGTCGGTGCCGGCGTGGAACCACTTGGCGAGCACCACCTTCTGCTGGTTGCCGCCCGACAGGCTCGACACGGCGGCCTCCATGCCGGCGCTCTTGACGCGCAGCCGCTGCGACAGCACCCCCACCACCGCCTTCTCGACCCCGCGGCGGATGACGCCCGCGCGCACCACGGGGGCCAGCCGCGCCATCGTGGTATTGGTGCGGATCGACATGTCGAGGATCACGCCCTGGTGCTTGCGGTCCTCGGGCACGAGGCCGATCCCGGCCGCCACGGCGTCGGGCGGCGCATCGACCTTGACCTTGTGCCCGCGTAGAAAAATATCGCCGGCGTCGCGCGCGTCGGCGCCGAAGATCAGGCGCACGGTCTCCGTTCGGCCGGAGCCCACCAGCCCGCCCAGGCCGACGATCTCGCCGGCCTTGACCGCGAAACTCACGCCGCGCACGCGGATGCCGCGCGACAGGTTCTCGACCCGCAGCACCTCCTCGCCGATCGCGCGGTGGGGCGCCTTAGGGAACAGGGCGCTCAGGGGACGGCCCACCATCATGCGGATCACGTCGTCGATGCCCGATTCCGCGGGCGTGGTGACGCCCGCCACCTGCCCGTCCTTCATGACGGTGATGCGGTCGGCGATCTTGAACACCTCCTCGAGGCGATGGGAGATGTAGACGATGCCCACCCCCTCGGCGCGCAGCCCGGCGATGATGCCGTGCAGCCGCTCGGCGTCGCGGGTGGACAGCACCGCGGTCGGCTCGTCGAAGACGATGACGCGCACGGACTGCGACAGGGCCTTGGCGATCTCCACCACCTGCTGGTGGGCGACCGCGAGGTCGCCGACGGTGCGCCGCGGGTCGATGTCGAAGCCGAGCCGCACCATGAGGTCGCGCGTGCGCCGGTTCAGCGCCGGCCAGGACAGCACGGCGGGCAGTTCGCGCAGGAACACGTTCTCGGCCACCGACAGGTCGGGCGCGAGCGCGGTTTCCTGGTGGATGACCGCGATGCCCTTGGCGGCCGCCGCGCGCGGGTCGTAGCCCGTGACGGGCTCGCCGCCCACGATGATCTCACCGCCGTCGGGCGCGGTTTCCCCGGCCAGCACGCGCATGAGCGTCGACTTGCCCGCGCCGTTCTCGCCCAGCAGCGCGTGGACCTCGCCGGCCTGGACCGTGAAGTCGATGCCCTTGAGCGCCCGCACGCCGCCGAACGACCGCGTGATGCCTTTGAGCTCGACGAGGGGCGTCATCGGGACAGGTCCTGGAGAGGAGCGAGGAACGCTGCGAGACGATTGGTCGGAAAGGAGGCTGACCACCCTTCCGGCCGCGCGGGCGTCAGAACACCGCGTTGGGCTTGATGTACTTGTCGACGTTGTCCTGGGTGATGACCGCGGGCGTCGTGTAGTCGAGCTTGGGGAAATCGGCCGGCAGGGTGCCGTCGAGCGCCTTCAGCCCGGCGTCCACCGCGGTGCGGGCGACGAGGTCCGGGTCGTTGAGGCCGGTGGCGCCGTACTTGCCGTCCTTGATGAGCCGGAGGGCCTCCTTCTGGCCGTCGGCGGCGGCGACCAGGAGCACCTCGTGCAGCTTGCCCGCCGCCTCCAGCGCCTTGCGGGCGCCCAGCACCATGGAATCGTTCTCGCCCAGCACGACGTTGACGTCCGGGTGCGCGGTGAGGATGTCCTCCATGGCCTTGAGGCCGCCGTCGTTGTTCCACGCGCCCCAGCCCTGGGCCACGACGTTGACGTCGGCCCGGCCGTCGCCGACCAGTTCCCCCTCCATGATGCCGCGCAGCACGCCGAGCCGGCGCTCCTGGCCCACCACGTTGCCGCGGTCGCCCGACAGCAGCGCGATCTTCATGGGCGTGCCCTGCATCTTCTTGGCGATCCACTGACCGACCAGGAAGCCGTTGCGGTCGTTGGAGGACTGCACCAGCGTCACGTAATTGGCCTTGGGGTCGAGGCCGCTGTCGATCACCACGACCTTGACGCCCGCCTTGCTGGCGGCGTTGACGGCGGGCACGAGGCCCTCGGGATCGCGCGGGTTGATGATGAGCAGGTTGACGCCCTTGGCGACCATGTCCTCGACGTCGCCGATCTGCTTGCTCATGTCGTTCTGCCCGTCCGAGGTGGACACGGTGCAGCCGGCCTTCTTGGCCTGGTCCTGCGCGGCCTCGAGCTGGGCCGCGTAATAGGGTGCGTTGAGCGTGAACATGGACACGCCGACCTTGCAGTCGGCGGCGAAGGCGGTGCCGGCGAAGCCCACAGTCAGGGCCGAGGCGAGCACGCAGGATCGAAGCGAATGACGAACCACCGAAGTCCTCCCAAGGTCGGACCTTCGCGGCCCGTTTCTGTAGCTTTAGTACAAAATAGACGGGCGTCAATCGTAGATCCGGGTAGATTTACCTGCTGCAGTGCGAAAATAATGTCATTCGCTTGCGCCTTCTCTCCGATCTGGTAGCTTAGCTACATTGCGGGCCGAGCAAGGCTGGGTCACCATGACCAGGAAGGATTACATGACCGC
>CAXTFJ010000037.1:0-1704 GCA_964243405.1 uncultured Lichenihabitans sp.
CGTCAGCCGGGACCCGGAGTTGCCCGTGGCCCCGTTCACGGCCGTCGACCCGGTGTTGAGCGCGCCGTTGGTGGCCGTGGTCAGGACGCCGTTGGCGTTCTCCTGGCCGATGCCGGTGTTGCCGAACTGGTCGGTGATGGTCGTGGCGGTGATCGCCTGGCCGGTGCCGGCGATGGACACCGTGCCGACGTCGATCTCGCCGTTGTTCCCGGCCGTGTCGGCCGCGGCCAGCTCCAGCCCGCCGGAGCTGGCCAGGCTGATCGGGATCTGGCCGCCCTTGTCGCGGACGGGGTAGAGGAGCATGGTGATCTGGGGGCCGGCGATGGCGACGGCCGTGGAGTTCACGTCGGTCTGGCCCGACCCGTTCGTGTTGGGCGTCCCCCCGCTGGTGGTCGACCCGGCCGTGCTGCTGCCGGCCCCGCCGGCGGACGCCCCGCTGCCGGTCCCGCTCGTGCCGCCGGCGGCACCGGTCGTCCCGACCGTGCTGCTGCCGGCCCCGCCGGCGGCGGCCCCGCTGCCGGTCCCGGTCGAGGTCCCGCCGGTGGGGACCACGGTCGTGGTCGTCGTCGTCGAGTCGGCGAACGTGACCGGGCCGACGGGCGAGACGGTCACCCGGTTGCCGGCCTGGTCGACGAACGTCATGGCGGCCCCGAACCCGCCCACGACCGGCGTGTCGTCCGTGCCGCCGAACAGGTCGTCGCGGAAGATCGGACCGCCGACCGTGAAGTACCGGATCTGACCCCCGTCGTGGGTCGTGAACTGGGGGCCGCCGGCGCGGATCGTGCCGACGCCCCCTGTGACGTCGATCAGGTCGACGATGCCGTCGCTGCCGGTATTGTCGGCGTTGATGTCGAACACGCTGGCGACGTCGGTGACCATGTCGCCGGCGTGGATCGTGCCGACCCCGGCGTTGGCGGTCAGGTCGGTCTGGAACGTGGTCAGGGCGTCGATCACCTGGACGCTGCCGCCGATGGCGGTGGCGGAGGCGTCGTCGGTCACGTACTGGGGGGTCGCCAGGCCGAGGTAGTTCGGGTCGAACTGGGTCTCCAGGTCGATCTGGCCGGTGGTCGCGAGGGTCGTGCGGACGAGCCCGACGCCGCCGAACGGGACGTCCAGGGTCGGCCCGTCGATCAGGATGAGGGCGTCGGCGATCGAGGGGACGCCGAACGCCCCGGCGACGATCGACCGCAGGCCGCCGGCGTTGACGCCGATGCTGGTCGCGGCGTGGACCGGCACGCCGGGCGTGTTGCTGGGGGTGGGGCCGGTGGTGAGCGAGGCGTACGTGCCGGCGAACTGGATGCCCCCGAAGTCGCCGGCGTCGGTGACCAGGCCGGAGTCGTACCCGTCGTCGGAGTAGAACCCCGTGCTCGTGACGCCGGCGAAGCCCATGTCGCCGGTCCCGGTGACGGTCAGCGAGTACGGCAGGGGGCCGTCGCTACCGGGCTCGGTGATCTCGAACAGGTACCGGCCGGGTCGGTCGGCGGTGATCTGGACGGGGTCCGCGCCGGACTCGGCGTTGGAGGCGACCGCCCGCCCGTCGGGGTCGAGGATCGTCAGCAGGCCCCCGCCGGACAGGGCGACCGTGAACGTCTGCCCGGCCACGACCGGCAGGGCGTAGTAGTCGGCCGTGTCCGTGGCCACGTTCTGCACCAGGCCGAACAGCTGGGCGTCGACGACGGCCTCGTAGACCAGGTTGCCGTTGCC
>CAXTFJ010000037.1:1716-35658 GCA_964243405.1 uncultured Lichenihabitans sp.
GTGATCGAGCTGACCTCCGGCACCGACGCGAGCAACTGGGCGTCGGGGTCGGTCCCGTCGACGAGGGTGGTGGGGCCGTTGGGGAAGTAGACCTGCCCCTCGCCGAACTCGTCCCCGATGTACCCGGTCGCCAGCGTCTCGACCTTGGTCTGGGGGGCGTCGTCGCCGGGGTCGAAGAACGTCGCCCCGGCCGGGGCCGCGCCCGAGGCGATGGCGGCCGAGTGGGCCACGGTGATGGTCCCGGCCAGGTCGCCGACCGTGCCCAGCTCGGCGTTGCCGATCTGCACGTTCCCCAGCGTCCCGCCGACGGTCATGGCGAAGTCGGTGACGAACGTCGGCAGCTGGGCCGTGCCGGTCCCGTCGGTCCCGACGTCGGCGCGGACGATCAGGTTCCGCAGGTCGCCGGCGACGGAGAAATTGGCGTACCGGGGGGCGACGGTCGTGGTGGGGGTGGCGGTCACGGCGGCGGTCGTGGGGACGACCGGGGCCAGCGGGGCCGTCGTGTCGGCCACGAGCGTCTCCGAGCCGCCGGTCAGCACGCCGGTGGCGATGTTGGCGGCGTAGAACTCGTTCACGTTCCCGCCGAAGTAGACCTGGCCGAAGACCGTCCCGCCGACGAGGAAGTTGCCGAAGTTGTTCGGGGCGTCGGTCGTGGGGCTGACGTTGGCGACCTCGATGCCGGCCGCCAGCTCCCCGTCCTCGGGGGCCGGCTGGAGGCCGAAGGACGTGGTCAGCGGGGCCGACGGGATGCCGTTGGCGTTGCCGGCCGTGGCGGCCCCGATCGTCACCCCGCCGTTGCCGAAGGCGGGCGAGTACGGGGCCACGTTCTGGGTGGTGACCGACACGAACGTCGTGGCCGATCCCGAGTAGGGCGTGAGCACGATCCCGGTCGTCGCCGAAACCGTGTAGGTCGTGAGGGAGATGTACGAGTCGGCGTGCGAGGCGGTGTAGATCTTGAACAGGTCGGCACCGGTCCCGGCGGTGTCCGAGGCGGGGATCAGGTTCATCAGCCCCCCCGGGATCGTCGCCGTGGGCACCGCGTAGGCGATCGCCTCGAACGTCACGTCGAAGGTCCCCTTGTCCTTGGCGTAGGCGCCGAGCGCGTCGGGATCGGCCGCGACGTTGATCGACCGGTCGGCGCCGCAGCGGGTCGCGATGGCGAGCGGCGGGTCGAGGATGTCGGTGACGACGATCTCGGCCGCCCCCGCCCGGCGCGCCGCGGCGGCGGTCAGCACCCCGATCGGCCCCGCGCCCGTGACGAGAACGCGCTTGCCCAGCAGGGAGCCCGCCCGCGCCACCGCGTGCAGCGCGACCGCGAGGGGCTCGGCCACCGCCGCCTCCGTCACGGCAACATGGTCCGGCACGGGATGCACCTGCGCGGCATCGCAGACCAGGACTTCGCGGAAGCCGCCCTGGACGTGGGGGAAACGCATCGCGCTGCCGTAGAAGCGCATGTCGAGGCAGTGGCTCTGCTGGCCGGCGACGCAGAAGCGGCAATGGCCGCACGCCCGGCTCGGGTTGACCGCGACCTTCTGGCCGGGGCGGACGGAGGTCACGGCGGGACCCACGTCGGTCACCACGCCCGCGACCTCGTGGCCCAGGATCATCGGCTCCCTGAGACGGACGGTGCCGAAGCCGCCGTGCCGGTAGTAGTGCAGGTCGGACCCGCAGATCCCGCCCGCGCCCACGCGGACCCGGACGTCATCGGGGCCGAGCGCGTCCTCCTCCACCTCGTCGACCCTCAGGTCGCCGGCCGCGTGGATCACAACAGCTTTCATGGGAACGCCTCGCGCACGTCGATCAGGGGGCTCAAACGTCCGGCGCCTTCTCCCCCGCCACGCGGGCGAAGATGAGGGCGAGCAGGATGATCGCACCGTAGACGGAGTCGATCCAGAAGGTAGGGACCTGCGAGAGCGTCAGCACGTTCTGCAGCACGCCGAGCAGCAGGACGCCCGTGAGCGCGCCGATCAGGCTCCCGCGTCCCCCGTTCAGGTCGATGCCGCCGATCACCGAAGCGGCGAAGACGTAGAAGATCATGTTCTGGCCCTGGCTCGACACCACCGAGGCGATGCGGCCGCTGAGCATCAGGCCGGCCAGCGCCGCCAGGAAGCCGGCGACGACGTAGATGCCCCACACGATCCTGTCGTTGCGGATGCCGGCGACGCGCGCGGCTTCCCAGTTGCCGCCGATGGCGTAGAGCGCGCGGCCGACCCGGTGGTAGCGCAGAAAGAGCGCGAACCCGAGGTAGAGCACCCCGGCGATCCAGATCGAGGCCGGCACACCGAGCCATTTCGCGCTGCCGAGATAGGTGAAGGAGTCGGGCAGGTCCGACAAGGTGGCGCCGTTGGTGAGCCCCAGCGTCAACCCCCGCAGCAGGATCAGCATCGAGAGCGTCACGATGAAGGCGTTGAGCTTCATCTTGACGATCAAGAAGCCGTTCAGCGTGCCGATGGCGCCGCCCGCGGCGAACACGACCAGGATGCCGGCCCAGGGCGCGAGACCGATGCCCGAACCGCCCAGCAGGGTGTCCTTCAGGATCAGCCAGGCGCCCAGCATGGGGGCGAGACCCACGACGGATTCGAGCGACAGGTCGATGCGCGCCGCCAGCAGGACCATGGTCTCGGCGATCACCAGGATCGACAGCTCCGACGATTGCTGGAGGATGTTGACGAGGTTGTCGGCCGTCAGGAACGCGCCGTTGTTGAGCCAGCCGATGAAGGCGATGACGACCAGCACCGGGAGGAGCGTCAGTTCGCGCAGCCGGAACGCGCCGACCCGGCGCAGCAGACCGGGGGGCCGCGCCGGGGAAGCGCCCGCGGCTCGGGCTACGTCGGTACTCACGGCTCTACGCCCTCCATTGAAGCGATCAGGTCGCGCTCCGTCCAGTCGGGGCCGAAGGTGCGGACCACGCGTCCCTTGAAGATGACGAGCGTGCGGTCGCAGACGCGCAGCTCGTCCACGTCGTCGGAGATCAGGAGCACGCCCGTCCCCGCGGTCTGCGCGTCTCGCACGATGTCGAACAGCGCCTCCTTGGAGGCGACATCGACGCCCTGCGTGGGATAAACCAGCACGAGGACTTTCGGGGCCGAGGCGAGCGCTCGCCCCATCACCACCTTCTGCTGGTTGCCGCCGCTGAGTTCGCCGACCGCCTGCGCGACCGACGTGCAGACCACCCCCAGCGCCCGCGCGATGGAGCCCGCCACCGCGTCGCGCCGCCGCGGCGACAGTACGCCGGCCCAGCCGACGCGGTTCGGCACCGTCACGGTCAGGTTCTCGGCGATGGAGAGTTGCGGAAGGATGCCGCGCCGTCGCCGGTCGCGCGGAACGTAGCTGACGCCCATCCGCTGCGCGGCCGCGACGTCGCCGAAGCCGGCCGCGAGCCCCGCGACCGCCATGGTCCCCGTTCCGGGCCTGCGCAGTCCCGCGACGACTTCGCCGATCTCCTCCTTGCCCGACCCGCCCAGGCCCGCGAGACCCACGCACTCGCCCGGTGCGATCCTCAGGTCGACGGCCGCAAAGGCGCCCGAGCCCGAGAGTCCCCGGAGATCCAGCGCCGCCGGACGGTCCGTCCGGCGCGCCGCCATGGCTTTCGGGCCGTGCGAGATCGCAACCTCCTCGCCCACCATCGCGGCCACCACGGCTTCCTTGGGCATGGCGCCCAAAGGTGCGTCGGCGACGACCCGCCCGTCCCGCATCACCGTGACGCTGTCGCAGATGTCGTAGATCTCCTGCAGGTGGTGGGAGATGTAGAGGAGGGTCACGCCCTCGGCCTTGAGCCGGTTGAGCCGCTCGAACAGACCCTCGATCTCCCTCGACTCCAGCGCGGCGGTCGGCTCGTCGAGGATGATGAAACGGGCGCCCTGCAGCAGCGCGCGGGCGATCTCGACCACTTGGCGCTGCTCGACGCGCAGCCGCTCCGTCACGGTGGCGGCGTCGATGCCCAGGCCCCACTCGTCGAGGACGCGCTGCGCCTGCCGGCGCATCCGGCTCCAGTCCACCCAGGGCCCGGAACCCGGCTGCCGATTGATGAACAGGTTCTCGGCGACCGAGAGGGTCGGGACCAGCGTCGATTTCTGGTACACGCAGGCGACCTGCCGCCGCCCGTCGGGCATCACCCGCCTGACCTGCGCCGGCTCCCCCTCGAAGGCGACGCTGCCTCCGTCGGGCGTGAGCAGGCCGGTGAGCACGCCGACCAGGGTCGACTTGCCGGCGCCGTTCCGCCCCACGAGCGCGCGCGCGCTGCCACGCGGGACGGCGACCGACACGTCGCGCAGGACCAGGTTGGCGCCGAAGGACTTGCTCACGTGCCGGGCCTCGGCCGCGGGCGCGGCCGTCGCGACCCGGTCCGACGCCAGGGCTGTCACGGGCGGTCCGCGGCCTAGCGGGCCGCGTTGCCCCAGAGCGACGGATCGCCCGCGTTCGCGGCCGTCACCATGCGAGCCGGCAGCAGGTCCATCGGACTGCCCTCGTAGTCGGCGATCTCGCTGCCGTGGTCGGTCGCGCCCATCGGGAAGGTTTTGCCCGCCATGGCCGCCTGGATGTAGTACAGCCCGTACTTCACGTAGAGGTCGACCGGCTGGGAGATCACGGCATCGACGATCCCGTCGCGAACGCGCTCGAGCGCGCCGGGGGTGCCGTCGATGGTGACGAGGAAGACGTGCTTGGGCTCGCCGACCTTGGTCAGGCGGTCGGCGCTCTTCAGCACGCTGAGGACGCCCGACAGCATCACCGAGTCGCTCTGCATGTAGATCGCGCCGAGATCCGGCGTGGACGACACCACGGTCTGCGCGGCTCCCACGGCCTTGTCGGTCTTCCAGTAGGTCGGCTGCTGGTTGACCTTGAGGCCCGCGAACTCGGCCTTCATGCAGTCGTTGAACCCGCCGGTCCGCTCGCGTCCGGCCGAGGTCGCCTGGTCGCCCATCAGGGACAGCACCGTCCCCTTGCCGCCCAAGGCCTTGCCGACCGCCTCGCAGGCCTCCTTGCCCATCTGCACGTTGTTGGCGCGCACGACCATGTAGACCTTGCCGCCCGCCGCGCCGTTGTCGATCGTGACGACCGGCACCTTCTTCTCGGTCGCGAAGGCCACGGCGGGCGCGAGCGCCGCGCTGTCGGTGGGCATTGCGAGGAGCGCCTGAGCGCCGCTGGCGATGAGGTTGTGGAAATCCGTCACCTGCCGGCCCGCGTCGCCGTTGGCGTTCGCGACCGGCAGTGTCTTGAGGTCGGCCTTCCTGGCCGCCGCCACCGTCAGGTTCACCTCGATGGCCTGGAACGGGTCGGTGAGGTAGCCCGCCGAGTAGCCGAGCGTGAAGGGCTTCGCGTCCTGCGCAGTAGCCGGCCCCGTCGAGGCGCCGGCGAGCAGACCAAGTGCGGACGTGAAAGCGTAGGCGGCCAGCTTCATGGGATCCTCCCGTTGAGCGCCATCTTCGCGGCGCGTCGTAGATCAGATTTATCTGATAATTCGGTTTGGACAAGCGCAAAGCTGAAGATGGTGCTGGACCGACAGGAGGTCAGGTTTCACTGCGGGTATTATCCCTGCTCGGGACGAGCGACATGCGCTGCCTCTCTCCGGCGAAGACGGCAGGCCTGCCGCTGGGTGAGGTCGGGGGTCGCTCCGCGTCCTGGGCGATCCGAAGAGACGGCAGGCAGCGCCAGGGCAGCAGGTCTTTGACGTGGCGGGCCGGAGTGGTCGGCAAAGGGGAACGAGCGGGTTCAAGCTCAAGGAGCGGAACCCGATCGGGAAAGACCGGAGCTAGGGCGAGCGGAAGGCGCCTTCAAACCGATGGGCGCGGTCAAACCGTCATCGATCGTACAACCGTCTTCTACGGGCATTCGATGTATAGACAGTCGTCGTCCTCTTTCGTGGTTTTGCGGCACGCTTGAGGAGTGATGGCCACTTCACCTCCCCGACCGCATCTTCGGAATCATTGTCTCGATACCTGTTCCCGCTCTCATTGATGGCAGCCAACTGGATACTGATCACCTTCCAGACGAAAGGCAGCAGCAGCCCAAACCAGGTATGCGTCACCGCCCACAGTCCAGTCACGAGAGGAGTGGCGACGAGTGCTTCGTCGAGCAGCGTGAATTTTTTGGTACGCCCGTAGAAGAACAGATCGAGCCTGCTCCAAAAGCAATAAGCCAAGCTTGCACACAACGTGGCGGCCGACAGGCAGAAGACAACGCGCTCAAACAGGTCGAGCGTCGGCCAGACCCTGAAGACGCACCAGATCCCGAAAGCCGGGAACGCGAGAAATGCCGGCGCGACCATGATCAGGACCACGGTCGCTGCTATCCGTTCCGAGGGTCGCATCGGTGCCCTGGCCTTCGATCCCGTCGAGTGGCACTCCCGCGGAGTATGGCGTCCAGCGCGACGGTTGCAATCGGGCGACGTTCCCGACCAGGGCTCCGAATTTGGGTTAACGACGTCCGGTTCTGCCCTTCTCCCGTCGGGGGAGAAGGTGGCCGAAGGCCGGATGAGGGGTCTTGTTAGCGCGGAAAGACCCCTCATCCGCCCTGTCGGGCACCTTCTCCCCGCTTGCGCGGAGGCGAAGGGCATCGCTCGGCACCGATCGCGTCAACCCAAGTTCGGAGCCCTGGGTCCCCGCCGCCGCCTGCCGCGGAACGACCCCCGATCCTTCGGACACCGTCCCGCCACGGCGTCGCTTCCGTCCCGTCGGTGCTTTGGATAGGATCGCGTGTCCGCCAGTTTGCCCGCTCGGCGGGAAGGAAAGCCCCATGTCAGTCGATCGGTCGGGTTTCGATGTGGCGGCAGCCTGGGCCCGCAGGGCGCACGCCGACATGCCCGCGTTCATGGAAGCGCTGGCCGCACGCCTCGAGCCGGCGCTGCCCGGCCGGGTTCTCGTCGAGAGGAGAAGGGACGGTCTGTTCTCCTCGAGCCGACACGTGTCGCGCCTCGCGCTCAGCTTCGAGGATTGCGTCCTCACCCTCGCCTTCGACCACGGTCGCTTGACGGCCCGGCGGGCCAAGGTGGTCCGAGGCGTCACGATCAGCAGCGACGAGGCCGGCGTACCGGCCTGGCTCGACGAGGTCGTGCGCCGGACCCGGACCCTCGGCGAGGGCGACGAGGCCGCCCACGCGGTGCTGCACGACTTCCTGATGTCGTGAGGGGAAGGTGATGGCCTGGTTCAGGAAACCCGACCCGGACGACGCGGATCGCCGCGCGGCGGCGGCGCAGAGGACGGAAGGATGGCGGGTCGCGCTTGACGGGGGCCGGCTTCCCGCTTTCGTGGACTCCCGGCTGAAGGACGCCGCGGCGGGGAGGACGCCCTGGCTGTCCACCATGACGCCCGCCGAACTCCTGCTGGCGCGCAGCCACGGCGTCCGCCCGGTCGCGGCCGTCTCGGGCACCTGCTGGTACAGCTACGCCTGGTCCTGGACCGAGGGCCACGCCGAAGGCTGGCACATGGCGCTGGATCGGATGCGGCAGGAGGCGGTCGCGGCCGGGGCCAACGCGGTCGTCGACGTCAAGCTCAGGACGGTGCATCTGCCCAACACCGGATCCAGCATGGACTACACGGTCATGGGCACCGCGATCCGGGTCGACGGCTTGCCGCCGAGCCCCGATCCCGTCGTCGCCACCGTGCCGGCGGTCGCCTTCGTGCGGTTGCTGGAGGCCGGTATCGTCACCACCGGCGTCGCCATCGGGGCGCGTTACGACTGGCTGACCGCCACGGCGCGGACGTTCGGAACGCTCGGACGAAACGGCGAGTGCGCCGAGCTCGGCGCCTTCTGGGAACGGATCCGCCGCCAAGCCGTGGCCGACCTCAAGCGGGACGCCGGCCGCCTCGGGAACGGCGTGCTGGCGCATACCCATTTCGCCCAGCTCATCAAGCGGGAGCGCGACGAGATGCCGGCCCAGGTGCTGGGGCGCCACATCGTGCTCGGCACGGCCGTGCAGTGCGGTTCGCACGCCGTCGTGCCCCATGCCATCACGCCCGTCGTTGACATGCGGGACGCGCTCTCGCCTCTGGACGGAAAGGCCGCCCACGGCCACACGGCCTACGGCGCACAGGTGGACGAGGAAGGGGCGATCTGATGAGCGACGCGACGGCGACGATCCCGCAGCACGCGATCGAGCGGCTCAAGGGCCTGCGCGGGCAGGGTCACCCGGGCGGCATCTTCACCTCGGACTTCAGCGTCAACGAATTCCTGCTGGTCCGCAAGGCGGGGTTCGAACCCGTGGGCCTGTGCGTGGGCACCTGCGTCTACCACGTCGGCATCCAGTACGGGTCGTGGGGCAAGAACCAGGAGCTCACGGTCCTGTCCCAGGCCATGTACCACGCCCGCGAACTCGCCATCGCGCGCATGCGGGAAGAAGCGCGCGACATGGGGGCGGACGGCATCGTGGGCGTGCGGCTCGCGGTGAAGCGCCTGGAGTGGGACGAGAACATCCTGGAGTTCATGGCGATCGGCACCGGCATCGTGCACGCGGCCGGCCACCCGGGGTTCAAGGGGCCGAGCGGCGGTCCCTTCACCTCCGACCTGTCGGGCCAGGACTTCTGGACATTGCTGCAGGCGGGCTACCGGCCGCTCGAACTGGTCATGGGGTCCTGCGTCTACCACGTCGCCCACCAGGGCCTGCTCCAGTCGCTCGGGCAGGTCGGCCGCAACACGGAGATGACCAACTTCTCGCAGGCGCTCTACGACGCGCGCGAGATCGCCATGGAGCGCATGCAGCACGAGGCGACGGCCGCGGGCGCCGAGGGCGTGGTCGGCATGGAGTTGCACGAGGGCTCGCACAACTGGCGACCGCACGTCATCGAGTTCTTCGCCGTCGGCACGGCGGTCAAGCCCATCGCCGCCGAACTCGCGCCCGACGCCATCCCCGACCCGCAGCTGGTGCTGTCGGTCAACAGCTGAGGCCCATCCCATGAGCATCTTCGGGCGCATCGCCGACCTGTTCCAGGCCAAGACCCACAAGCTGCTGACGAGCCTGGAGGATCCGAACGAAACCCTCGACCTGAGCTACGAGAAGATGATGGTGGGCCTGCAGGACACCAAGCGCCACCTGGCCGACGTGGTGGCGCAGGAGCAGTCGCTCCACCGCCAGGTCGCCAAGGTGGAGGCCGAGGTGGCCGAGGCCGACAACGACGCCCGGCTCGCGGTCGGCGCCGGGCGGGACGACCTCGCGCGGGCCGCCCTGGTCCACAAGCAGGACGCGCTCGGCAAGCGCAGGACGCTGGAGGAGGCGCTCGCCGCCATCGCGCCGCAGGTGCACAAGCTCGTCGATTACGAGCGGAAGCTCGCCGCCCGCATCGACGGGTTCCGCACGCAGAAGGAGGTCATGAAGACCACCTACACGGCCGCGCAGGCGCAGGTGAAGGTGACGCAGGCGCTGACCGGCCTCGACGGCCATCTCGGCGGCACGGGCGACGCGATGCGACGGGCGAGCGAAAGGGTGGAGGGCATGCGCGACAAGGCGGACGCCCTGGGCCGCATGCTGGACCACGGCGTGCTCACCGATCAGTTCGATGACCGCTCCGCGTCCAAGCGCGAACTCGACGCCCTCAAGGCGACCACGGCCGTCGACGACGAACTGGCCAGGCTCAAGGCCGAAACCCCCAGGGCGATCGAACCGCCGCGCTGATCGACAGTCTCGCGGGAACAGGCCGTCAGGTGGCGGAGCGTGCCCTTGGGGCCGGCCGACCCCACCGCGCCACCGTCGGCGATCGTGAGATCACACTGGCATTTGTCAGGCAAGCACCCGCGGGCTCTCGCTCAGCGCATCATGGCGGCGACGTTGCCGCCATCGACGGTCAGCACCGCGCCGGTGCTCGTCCGCGCCTTGGCGAGGTGGACGAAGGCGGCCGCCACGTCGCTGCCCAGCACCTCCCGCCCGACCAGGTTGCCGCGCATGTAGGCCTCGGGCGCGAGGCCGCGCGCCTTGGAGCGCTCGGCCACCATGGCGTCCGTCATCAGGCCCGTGCGGATGCGGTCGGCGTTGACGGCGTTGCTGGTGATGCCGTCGGCTCCGTGCTCGATCGCGTACTGGCGCATCAGGGCCAGCAGCGCGGCCTTGGAGGTGCCTTAGGGACCTAAGTCCGGTCCCGGGTTGACGGCCTGCTTGAACACGTTGAACACCAGCGCGCCGCCCGTGCCCTGCCGCCGCATCACCCGCACGGCGGCGCGGGCGACGTAGTGGTGCGACCAGAAGTTCAGCGCGAAGGCTTGGCGCAGCACGGCGTCGGGCACGTCCACCATGCGCCCCTGGAAGGCCGCGCCCGCGTTGGAGATCACGATGTCGAGGCCGCCGAAGTGGCCCGCGACGGCCTCGACCGCGGCGTCCACGGCCGCGGGGTCGGTGAGGTCGCAGGGCACCGCCAACCCGCCGAGCGTCTTGGCGGCCGCGGCCAGCGGCTCGGCCGCGACGTCGAGCAGCGCCACCTCGGCCCCCTCCTGGCGCAGCGCCTGGGCGACCGCGTACCCGATCCCGCCCGCCGCGCCCGTCACCACCGCGACCTGCCGCCCCAGCGGCTTCTCGGCCAGCTTGGCGAGCTTGGCCTGTTCGAGCGACCAGTATTCGATGTCGAACAGGTCCGCCTCGGGCAGCGGCGCCCAGCCGCCCATCCCCTCCGCCCTGGTGATGACCTCCACGGTGGCCTCGGCGACGTCGGCCGCGATCCGCGCACCCGCCCGGCTGGTGCCCGCCGCGAACAGGCCCAGCCCGGCCACGTAGAACACGCGGGGGTTGGGGTCGAGCATCACCTTGCCGCCGCCGACCCGGGCGTTGTTGCGCGCGAAATAGGCGGCGTAGTCGGCCGCGTAGGCCGCGACCGCCTCGGTCACCAGGTGCCGGTAGGCGTCGAGGTCGGCGGTCGGGGCCGGCAGCGCCAGGCCCTTGCGCTTGATATGGATGACGTGTTCGGGCGTGGCGTTGCCGCGGCCCACCAGGTTCGCCGCGGCCTCGGCGTTGCAGAGGTCGAGGATCGCGGCACTGACCCGGTGCTCCAGGATCATGCGGCGCGGCTGGCCCTCGACGCCCGTGGCCCGCGCGACCGCGCCCCGCAGGATGGGCGCGACCGCGGCCGCCGTCGGCAGGCCGCCAGGAGGGAGGGTGACGCCTTTGAACGGCCGGGACCGCCCCTTCGCCAGCCGCCGCTCGGCCCGGTCGATCTTGGCCACCATGTCTTCGTAGGCCGCGCGCGGGTCGTCCGAGAAGGTGAAGATGCCGTGCTTGAGCAGGATCATGCCGTCGCAGCCCGGCTGCGCCTTGAAGGCGGCGTCGACCGCCACCGCCAAGTCGAAGCCGGGCATGACGTAGGGCGGCACGAGGCTATCGGGGAACAGGTCGCGGATCAGCGCCTCGCCCTCGGGCTGGTTGGTGAGCGACACAATGGCGTTGGCGTGCGTGTGGTCGACGTGCCTGAAAGGCAGGTTGGCGTGCAGGATCGCTTCCACCGACGGGTTGGGGGCGGCCGGGTCCATCAGCAGCCGGCGCTGCAGCATGACCATGCGGTCGTCGGACAGCGCGTCGAAGGCCACCATGGCCTGCAGCGGGTGCAGGCGAACGGCCGGCAAGCCCGCGGGCTCGATGGTGCCCATGTCCCAGCCGCTGCCCTTGACGCAGAGCACCTCCACCGGCGTGCCGTCGGCGTCGGGCAGGGTGGTCTTGACGGAGGTGTTGCCGCCGCCGTGCAGCACCAGCTCCGGGTCCTGGCCGAGCAACCGCGTGGTGTAGACCCGCACCGCCAAGTCGGCCGGGTGACCCTCCCCGACGTAGCGCGCCACGGTGGACTCGTAGTCCAGATCGGACCAGCGCGATTGCAAGGGCGTTTTCCTTCTCCGGTGAGCCAGTCGAGGGTGAGCGCCCCGAGCCGGCCAGTCATTACAAACGACACGCGTTTTTGACGAGTTTCAAAGCGGCGTCGCGGTCGCGCGGCCCGCAAGCGACGCAGGTCATGGCGGTCGCCGCTTTCCAGGGCTGCATACCAGCGGCAGCCCACGGTTGCTATGATGGCCGCCCCAGGCAAGGGCCTCGCCGTGCCGGCCGCGGGAAACCAGGTCCACCGCGAAGCCCACCTCGCGATCGACTTCAGCGAGGACGTCGCCCCGCTCGCCGCGGCCCCGGTTCTCGCTGAACACCGGAGTCCAGCACGAGACGCTGACCTGCGTCGGGTCGTGCGGGACATCCCCCGAGAACACCCCGGAGGACGCGCGCGAGCCCGATCGACAGAGCCGAGGCTGTGGCCGGGAGTGGGCACATCGCCCTGGGCCTGCGATAGCTTGGACGCGCACCCGGAGGCCTTCCATGCCGATCCCGCCCGACACTCCCCGCGACGCCGCCGACATCCCGGGTTGGATCATGCGGCACGCCACGACGGTCGAGGACAGCAGGACACTGACGGACGGCCTCGGCCGGGCCCTGAACGGCGCCGGAGTCCCGATCCTTCGCATCGGCGTCAGCCTCGCCACGCTCAACACGTCCCATCGCGGCATCACCTTCGACTGGCGGCGCGGGGAGGGCACGAGCATCACGCGCCTGCGCCACGGTGCCCAAGGCGAGGCGGAGTTCGGCCGTACGCCCATCGGGGTTCTCCTGTCGGAAGGGCGCCTCTCCGACCGGTGGCGCCTCGACGGTGGCGAAGGCTGCGATCGCTTCCCGCTCCTCGCGCGATTGAGGGACGAAGGCTGCACCGACTACCTCCTCGACATCATCGGTTTCCCGCCCGGCACGGCACTCCGGGGCGTGGGCCTGTCCTACGCATCGGATCATCCGGGCGGCTTCTCCACCGCCGATGTCTCCCTCATCGCCGAGCATCGCGACGCGATGGGGTTGGCCGTGCTGCGGCTGAGCCTGTCGCGCTCGCTTCGCAACCTCCTGGGCGCCTACGTCGGCGACCGCACGGCCGGGCGGGTCCTGGCCGGGCAGGTGCGCCGCGGCGAGGGTGAACTGATGGCGGCCGCGATCCTGCTCGTCGACCTCAAGGGTTTCACCGCCATGGCCGACCGGGAAGACCCCCTCCGTCTCGTCGGCTGGCTCGACGAGCACCTCGACGCCCTCGGCCAGGACGTGGAGCAGTCCGGTGGCGAGATCCTCAAATTCACCGGCGACGGCTTCATCGCGGTTTTTCCCGTCCTCGAAGCGGACGCCTCGCCCTGTGTCGTCTGCGGACGGGCGCTGGCGGCCGCCCGGGCAGGGCTCGCCTACAATCGAGCGCTGGAGGAACGGCGCAGGGCGGCCGGCGCTCCGGCGCTGCCGGCCGACCTCGCGCTCCACTTCGGCCCCGTGGTCTACGGCAATATCGGGACGGCGAGCCGGCTGGACTTCACCGCCATCGGTCGGGCCGTGAACGAAGCCAGCCGCATCGAGACCCTGTGCGACCAAACGGGGCGCAACATCCTCCTGTCGGACAGCTTCGCCCGACGATGCGAGGCCGATCTGGTCGATCTCGGGACCTTCGTGCTGCGCGGCGTCGAGGCGTCCCAGCGGATCTGGACGGTCGCGGAAGGCTGATCCGCCACCATGCCCCCGAACGACGCTTCCTCCTCACGACCCGAGGAGGCCTCGGGGCGGCGAGGAACCGTCGGACGTGGCCAACGCAGCGCCGCACGAAGGAGGCCGTTCGAGCGCGCCTCCCTCAGCGTCGACCGCTCAGGCTAGGTCCCGCCCGTCCTGACGTGACGTGCTCCGGGGTTCGCGACTCACCAGAAAACGACGCTTTGGCGTCCTCCGAGTCCGGAGACCCTCCCTGGATCCCGGTTCCCGGATCTCCCGCGTGAGACCTGGACCCACGCGGCATCGGTCGGCTGGGCGGATCGCCCGGACCACCGTGCGGCGATGGCGCGGGCTTCGCATCGTAGGATCGTTTATTCGACCCACGACCTGGTCCACCGGTCCCGGCAACGCGGAACGACTCCACGATCAAACCGGCGGATGCGTCGCGGCGGCCCGAAAGCACCGCCCTGACCGTACGATCGTCCGGCAGGTCGTCCGCGACGATGGTGGCCTCGGCCCTGTATCCCGACGCGAACACGATGCCGGTCCCCGCCCGCGTCACGTAAGACTCGATCGTGCAACGCTCCGTCATGGCCAGGTCGTCCAGGGCGCCGCGGCTTCGGGCAACGACGAAGCGGCCGCCGACAATCCTGCCGTTGAGGATCAAGCGTCGCCCGACGAAGGCGGGATCGAGACCGCTCAACCGCAGATCGCCGAGCGTGAGCGTTCCGTCCTTGGCCTGCCCGACAACACCCACCAGACGGTCCTCTCCGCCCCGTCCCCGGCCGATCCGGGTGGCCACGATGACGTCGTCGGGACGCCGCACGCCACTCACCGCGACCCGGTCTCCGACGGTCCAGCGCCGCCCGTCCGAGGTGTCGATCAGGACCGTTTGACCGAGAACACTCATGGTTCGGCCGAAGATCGCCTGCACGCGTCCCACGACTTCGTGTGAAACCGCAATCTTCCGGGTCACGGGATGGTCTTTCCCGCCCTCCACCACCGCGCTCACGACATGACCGAGCCTCAGTGCGGTCCGACCGACCGGCACCTCGTCGAGCGTCACCCGGACATCGTCGGGATAGGCGATGTGCTCGTCATTGACGACGATGCTGCCGAAGCCCCGGATCGTGCCCACGACACCCGTGCCGCCGATGCCGCGGTCGGGCGGCGAGTCCGGGGCGACGCCGGTTCCGCCGATCCCGCGATCGAGCGGGTTGCCGCGCCCTATCCCCGAAGATGCCGGCACCAGAGCCGCCGCGCCGAGAAGCTTGGCGAGGCCCCGACGCGTCAGGACGAAGCGCGACGTCAACGGCCGGAGCCTGGTTTCGCGGACGCGTCGGGTGCCTCGGTTTCCACCGTCTCGGCATAGACGTAGACACCGAAATTCCAGCGCCACGGCCCGCCCGCGTCGCTGTCGCAGGCCGCGCTGGCTTCCAGGTTCGCCGCCTTCAGCACGTCGGTCGCCAAGGCGCGGGACCGGTCTCGAAGCTGCAGCGCGACGGCCCGCGACAGGCCATCGTAGTGGACCGCGCGTTCGAGAAACGGCGGCTTGGCCGACAGAACGTTCTCGACCGCCGCAGCGAGGTGATCGTGGACGTTGCGCCCGAAATAGTAGAGCTGCTGCTCGTCCCCCGATTTGGGGATGAACGCCGGCTGCTGCAGGACGACCCGCTGCTCGCCATCGAGCTGGACCAGTCCCCGGTCGAGCCACTCGTCCAGGACGGCACGAGACCGCACGTCGCGGGTCACCGCGTCCACCAGCGCTTCGAACGAGGGACCCTGCCCCGATGAGCGGGCCAACGGGAGCGGATCACCCTTCGCGGTGCTGAAGGGCGGCCCTCCAATCCAGCGGGCGATGATGAGGCTCGTGCGCGACAGCGCCGTCGGCACCTCGCTCACCGGCGTGCCTGCTCCCCGCAAGCGGCTGACCTCCTTGCGATGGATGCCGGTGAGAAGACTGACGCGGCTGTCGGTCTGGGATTTGCCGGCAAGTGCGAACTCGTGTTCGGCAACGTTGACGAACAATTCCCGGAGAAGGTCGCACGCGGCGGGGAAGGTCACGCCGCTGCGAATCAACAACCGTACGAGAGGTCGCAAGAGCCTCGCGAGAGGCTTCTGCAGTGTCGTCGGGTTGGGACTTCCAGACTCATGCGCGTCCACCATGGTTGAGGTGATAGCGCTGTCCGTGGATGAGACAACCTGTGGCCCTCATTGACGTGGGAAAAATTCACACGTAATTCAGCAAACGATCGTTTGCGGCAAGGACAGGTAGCCATCGTCCGATGGTGCGGGTTGCCCCTGTCATCGTGCAGAGCGAATTCAAACGCATCGCCCAAAGGCCGGAGTCTTCGGGGAGCTACCAAGGATGCCGACATCCCGTTTCGCAAAATGGGAAGAATTCCCACCCATCCCTTGGTTCTTCGAGGCTTCCCCTGATGCACACTGGACACACGGATCTCGGCTCGCACGGCAGATCCATTCGTCACGGCTGAAGCCATTCCGTCTTCGCGACGCGAGCTTGTGAAGGTCATGGCAGGCAGGAAACTGATCTTCACGATCACGACCGGGCGGAGTGGCACCGCCTATCTGGCGGACCTGCTGAAAAGCAACAGCCGCACCGGGCTCTTCCATCACGAGATCATCGGCTGGGATCATTTCGGGGTGGACACGCCCGACCTGTCCCACATGATCGAGTTCAATGTGAAAGGCAACACGACCAAGATCCAGGATTTCTGGAAGCGCAAGTTCGACACCGTCACGTCTGGTTCGGACGAAGTCTATTGCGAAACCTCCCACGTCCTCGCCAAGTGTGGGTTGATCGAGAACCTTGATGGACTGGACTCGTCATGCGAGGTCCACATCGTGGACCTGCAACGGAACATGCTGCGGACGGCTACGAGCCTGCGACAGCGCGGAGACTTTCTCAATTACGGCAATATGTGGCTGTGGTATCTCGACCCACGCTATCCGAAGAACATCACAGCCGTTCATGGCGAGACAAACGCGTCCAATCTGTGCGTCTGGTACGTCGTCGAGATGCGAGCGAGGGCTGAATACTATCGCATGCTCCTCAAGGGCATGGTCAATGTGATGCTGCACCAGACCACATTGGAGAAGATCGTCACGCCGGACGGGGCGAAAGTCCTGCTCGACCTTCTGTGGCCCGCACGGTCGGAATTGGCGGTCTCGTTACCGTCGGTGAGGAACCAGGGCGTGGCCGTCGTGCCGGTCTCCGCCGAGGACGAAGTCGCCCTGGCCACGGCCGTCGACGCCGCCGGCGCGCTGGACATCAAAAGTCTCGCGAGACAGACTTTTACGTCGGGCTTCCGCTTCTGATACGGACGATCGCCGGGGCCCGCGGGAAATCGACGTCTGTCCGTCGAGGCATCACCTGATCCTGCATGGCGACTGAGCCTGGATCAGATCGTGATGGAGATCGGCCCATTCCGTGATCTCGACCAGGTTCGGGCCGATGCCTGGACCGTAGCGCCCGTTTGCGTGCTCCATCCGAGCCGGTCCTCACGGGTGTTCCCGTGGTACACGGTCACCGATCCGCGGCGTGGTATTTCAGAGCCGCACCAGCTCCCGTGGAGTAAAGGCACCGTGCATTCTACGGTCGGTGCAGGGTCCTAACCCGGTTCAGTGCGCTTGCTTAGCGCTCAACAGGGTTGAAGCCTCGGGTTCAGCAATCTTTCCGAGGAATGGTGGAGCCAGACGGAATCGAACCGACGACCTCTTCAATGCCATTGAAGCGCTCTCCCAACTGAGCTATGGCCCCACGTCTCGTTGAGACCATCCCTTGGGAAGCATGGCCCGTCCGCCACGCTGCCTGCGGCGGAGCGGCTGTATAGCCTCGAAAACCCGGCCCCGACAAGTCCTGGCTGCGGGCTTTTTTCCCCGCGGACCGGAGAAGCGTCAAGCCTCCTCGTCGCTCTCGATGTCGCCGTCGATCAGGTCGGCCACGTCGTCGTTCTCCTCTTCCTCCTCTTCGAGGAAGGTGTCGTCGGTCCCGGTGTCCTCTTCGACCTCGATGTCGTCTTCAGCCACCGGTTCCGTCTTCTCACCGGCCTCGGCCTCCTCGAGCGACACGATCTCGGGGCCGGCCTCTTCGACCTCCGGGTCGACGGTGTTGCGGGCGGCCGGGACGGCGCGCGCGGTGGCGCGTGTCATCGCGATCACCTGGAACACGCTGCCGCACTTGGGGCAGGTGATCGGGTCGTGGTTGAAGTCGAAGAACTTGGTGCCGCAAGTCTGGCACTGGCGCTTGCCGCCGAGGTCCGGTCTGGCCACGTTCGCTTTGTCCTGAGGGCGACGCCGGAACGTCGATTAAGAGAGCGCACCCGGTTAGTCGGCACGCGGGGCGGTGTCAAATGCCAAATCGGCGTGAAACGCGGGGCGATGACGCTCGGATGACAGCGCCCGGACCCCATGGTACGAGCGCCGCGCACCCGGTGGGTGGTGTTTTCTGGTGGAAGGACGGACGTGTCGCATTCCTCGCATCCCGTCCCGGACGGCACGGTCGGACGGCCGCTCACGGCCACCCGGAGCGGTGCCCTCAAGGGGCGGTTCAGGCCGCCGGGCGACAAGTCGATGTCCCACCGCAGCTTCATCCTCGGCCTGCTCAGCGTCGGCACGACGCGCATCGCCGGCCTGCTCGAAGGGGACGACGTGCTGCGCACGGGCGAGGCCTGCCGCGCGCTCGGCGCCACGATCGAGCGGCAGGGCGAAGGCCTGTGGACCGTGAAGGGGATGGGGGTGGGATCGCTGCTGCCGCCGCGCGACACGCTGGATTTCGGCAATGCCGGGACGGGGTCGCGCTTGATGATGGGAGTCGTGGGCGGCCACGGCGTGACGGCCCGCTTCGACGGCGACGCGAGCCTGCGCAACCGCCCCATGCGCCGCATCCTCGACCCGCTCGAGCGCATGGGCGCGCAGGTGATCGAGCAGGGCGAAGGCGGCCGCTGCCCCATCCTGCTCAAGGGCACGACCGAGCCCTTCCCCATCGCGTACCGGACGCCCGTGGCCTCGGCGCAGATCAAGTCCGCCGTGCTGCTGGCCGGGCTGAACTCGCCCGGCACCACAACCGTGGTCGAGGCTGAGGCCACCCGCGACCATACCGAAACCATGCTGAGGCACTTCGGCGCCGACCTGCGGGTCGAGCCCTTCGAGGCGCACGGCCGGCGGATCGTGCTGCAGGGCCGCCCGGAGCTACGGCCCGCGCAGGTCGTGGTTCCCGCCGACCCGTCCTCGGCCGCCTTCGCGTTGGTTTCCGCGCTGATCGTGCCAGGCTCCGACATCGTCATCGAGGGCGTGATGACCAACCCGCTGCGCACGGGGCTGGTCGCAACGCTGCTGGAGATGGGTGCGCGCATCGAGTTCCTCGACAGGCGGACGGAAGGAGGCGAGGCGGTGGCCGACCTCCGCGTCCGCGCGTCCGACCTGCAGGGCGTGGACGTGCCCGCGGCCCGCGCGCCCTCGATGATCGACGAATATCCCATCCTGGCCGTGGCGGCAGGGTTCGCCCGCGGGGTGACGCGCATGCGCGGGCTGCACGAGCTGCGCGTCAAGGAATCCGACCGGCTGGCCGCCGTCGCGGCGGGCCTGGGCGAGGTGGGCGTGCCGCACGAGGTGCAGGGCGACGACCTGCTGGTGGAGGGTCGGGGCGGCCCGGTGCGGGGTGGCGGTGGGCTGATCCGTACCCATCTCGACCACCGCATCGCCATGAGCTTCCTGTGCCTGGGGCTCGCGGCGGAGGCTCCCGTGACGGTGGACGACGAGGCGATGATCGCCACCAGCTTCCCGACCTTCAAGGCCACCATGGCGGCGCTCGGCGCCCCGTTCGCCTGACGTCGTCGGTGGCGCCGCCCCTCGTCATCGCCATCGATGGCCCTGCCGCCTCGGGCAAGGGCACGCTGGCCCGTCGCCTCGCCGCGCATTTCGACCTGCCGCACCTGGACACCGGCCTGCTCTACCGGGCGACCGCGCGCGCGCTGATCGAGGCCGAGCGCCCGCTCGGCGACGTCGCGGCCGCGGTCGCGGCGGCCCGAAGCCTGGCGCTGCTCGACTTCGACGAAGCCGTGCTGCGCGGCCGCGAGATGGGCGAGGCGGCCTCCGTCGTGGCCGCCATGCCGGCCGTGCGCGACACGCTCATCGAGGCGCAGCGCGCCTTCGCCCGCAGGCCCGAGGGCGCCGTGCTCGACGGCCGCGACATCGGCACGGTGATCTGCCCGGACGCGGTCGCGAAGATCTACGTCACCGCCACCCCGCGGGTCCGGGCGCAGCGCCGGGCGCTGGAATTGGCAGGACGCGGCGGCGCGGTCGATTTCGACGCGATCCTCGCCGACATCGTGAAGCGCGACGCCCGCGATGCGTCGCGCGACGTGGCGCCGCTGCGCGCCGCCTCCGACGCGGTGATGCTCGACACGTCGGCGCTGGACATCGAGGGCGCGTTCCGGGCCGCCCTGGGGGCTGTGGACCGGGTACGGGCCGGTTGAAGCCTTCGCGTTGGGTCGGGGTTTCAGGTCCGGCTCACCTAGCCCGATCCGGTAGGACGGCCTTCGCTCTCCGTTCCTCGAACGCGGGTCGAGCCCTGCGGTCGCCGGCTCCTCACTCCGGCGCCCGATCCACGACGCGAACCCTGGCGCGGTCGCTCCGTCCGGCGGCATCCACGACCACCACGTCCGAGAAGCCCTCGCCGTCGGGCCGCCACAGCGTTTCGCGCGCGAAGGGCTGGCTGTCCACCGGCCGGCCGTCCACCAGCCAGCGATAGGGCCGCTGGCCGCCGGACGCCGCGAGCTTGACGGGATCCATAACGCTCTCGTCGGCCCGGGCGTCCACCAGCAGGTTCGACCGGTCGACCGGGAAGGTGATGCGCGGGCCGTCGGCCTCCGCGGTGGCCGCGGGCTCGAGCCGCAGCAGCGCGGGCGGGGGCGGGCCCGCAAAGACGGGCTCGAGCGTGCGGCGGGGGAGGGGGCTCTGCGGCATCAGGTCGAACAGCCGGAACAGGATCGCGGCGGCCGAGGCTCCCACGCAGGACGGGCAGGTTCCGCCGTCGGCGCGGCCCATCCACACCCCGATCACCGCGGAACCGTTGAAGCCGACCGCCCAGCCGTCGCGAAAGCGGTAGGAGGTGCCGGTCTTATAGGCCACGCGGCCCGCCCGCCCGCTCGATCCCGCGGGCGCGGGCATGTCGGACAGGATGTCGACCACGGCATCGGCTGCGCCCTGCGCCACCAACTCGCCGGACGGCCCGAAACCGCCGCGCGCGTCAGGCCGGTCGACCAGCGGTTTTACCCGCCCTCCGTCGGCCAGCGCCGCGTAGGCGGTGAGCAGAGCGTGCAGCGTCGTGCCTACCCCACCCAGGGCGATCGGCAGGCCCGGTTGCGCATCGCTGTCCCCCAAATCGAACGGCAGCCCCACGGTCTTGAACCGCTCGGTGAAGGCCACGGGCCCCACGCGCTGCAGCGCCACCACGGCGGGCAGGTTCAGCGACCATTGCAGCGCCTGCCGCACCGTCACGTCGCCGTTGAACGCCCCGTCGAAATTGTGCGGCGCGTAGTCGTCGAACCGGGTCGCGGCGTCGCGCACCAGCGTGCCGGGATGCGCTTCGAGCGCCTCGAACGCCATGCCGTAGATAAAGGGTTTCAGCGTCGAACCCGGGGAGCGGAGCGCCGCGGTCATGTCCACCGCGCCCGCCCGGCGCGCGTCGAAATAGTTCGCACTGCCCACGTGCGCCAGGATCTCGCCCGAGCGCCAGTCGGCCGCGAGCGCCGCCACGGTGACGGGACGGGGCAGGGCGTCGAGCGATTGCGCGAGTAGGCGCTCCATCCCGGCCTGCAAGGTCGCGTCGAGCGTGGTGGCGACGCGCTGGCCGGGTGCCGCGCTGGCCGCGACCTGCTCGGCCAGGTGCGGGGCCAGCCTCGGCATGGGATGGCGCGCGGTGGGCAGCGGGGACGCGAGGTCGCTCGGCAGCGCGTCGGGTGCGAGCACGCCGTCGGCCGTGCCGCGACGCAGGACCTTCTCCCGCGCGCGCTCCATCGCCGCCGTTCCACGATCGGGCCGCAGCCGGCTGGGGTTCTGCGGCAGCGCCACCAGCAGCGCCGCCTCCGCGTCCGACAGGTGATCGGGCTCGTGGCCGAACCACGCGAGGCTTCCGGCCCGCACGCCCTCCAGGTTGCGCCCCATGGGGGCCAGCGTCAGGTAGGCGCGCAGGATGTCGGCCTTGCTCCAGTGCGCTTCGAGCTGCACGGCGCGGGCCAGTTCGATCAGCTTGGAGCGGAGCGTGCGGGGGCGCGGCTCCAGCAGGCGGACGACCTGCATGGTGAGCGTGGAGGCGCCCGACACCACGCGGCCGCGCGTCATGCGCTGCGCTACGGCGCGCACCGCCGCGAGGGGGTCGACACCGGGATGGCGCCAGAACCTCTTGTCCTCGACGTCGACCAGCAGGGCGAGGTAGTTGGGCGACACGTCCGCGGGCCCGGCGGGAAGCCGCCATAGCCCGCCGGGGGTCGTGAATACCCGGAGCGGGATGCCCGCCCGGTCCGTCACCACGACGGAAGCATCCTGCAACCGGCTCAGGTCGGGCGGAAAGGCCCGGTCGAGCGCCGCCGCCGCCGTCCCGAGGGCGATCAGCGTCGCGGCGGCAAGCGCGAGCCGGCGCGTCACGGCTTGCGCGCGGGCTTCACGTCCAGGGTGGAGGACGCGGTCCGGGCGTGGTAGGCGGGTGCATACATGTCCTCCACCTGCGGTCCCGGGAAGGCGTAGCTGCCGGGCGTGACCGCCCGCACCACGTAGGCGAGCTTGAAGCCGCGCGCGTCGCCGGTGAGGTCGAGGCCCGCCACGTAGCGGTCGTCGCGCAGGGCCGTAAAGGTCGGGGTGGTGACGTCCTTCAGCCAGGCGAAGCTGTCCGTGTCGCGGTCGCCCGCGAGCCCGATCGTTTCCGGCTCCAGGCCCGCGGGCAGCATGTCGACGACCAGCACCTTGCGCTGGATATCGTCTGCCATCGTGCCCTCCACCACGGCGATCAGTTCGTCGTTCTGGTGCACGTCCGCGAGGTCGATCGCGCTGCCGTCGAGGTGGAACAGGCTGCGGCCCACGGTGAAGCCGTTGGCTTCCGCGGGCTGCGCGCCGGACGGCACGCCGGTGGTGGCGAGCGACAGGTAGATCGCGTCGCGCCCGCGGTTCTGCACCGCGATCGAGCGGCCCTTGCCGAGCGGCAGGCTGGCCGCGGCGCTCGACTTGCCCGCCACGGGCTTGCCGTCGAGGACGATGTCGAGCGGGGACTTGCTCTTGAGGTCGAAGGCGGCGCGCAGCAGCCACACCTCCTCCTGCGTGCTGAGCCAGGGCGTCCCGCCGGCCCGGCGCACCAGCGCCTTGGCCTTGGCGACGGCGTCGCGCGGCGACAGCAGTTTCTCCTCCTCGCCCAGGCTCAGCGCCATCGCCTCGTCGCGCAGCGCGCTCCCGTAGTCGTCGAGGTAGATCTTCGGGTTGCGGGTCACGACCGCGCTCTTGATGAAGTCGGACGCGAGCCCCCGCTCGCCCGCGTGGGTGAGGGCCGCCGCGAACTGGACGCGCGCGATGTCGCTCGGCAGCGCGTCCCTGGCCTGGGTCGCCACGTAGCGGAGCTGCGACAGGTCGAGCTTGCCCGCCCGCGCGAGCACGATGGAGGCGTAGGCCGATCCCGCGACGTCGCCCGGGTCGTGACCCGCGGTCGCGAACCGGCCCGCGAGCCAGGTCGTGGCGCGCGCCTTCATGGTGTCGGGAACGGAGACGCCGGCCTTTTCCGCGTGCTGGAGGAAGTCCAGCACGTAGGACGTCAGCCACACCGCCCCGCTGTTGTCGAAGGCCGTCCAGTAGCCGAAGCTGCCGTCGCTCGCCTGCAGCGAGTAGAGCCGCGCCACGGCGCCCTGGGGCGTGGCGGCCTCGGACGCCGGGCCGGGTTTCCCGCCCTCGAAGGCGCTCGCGAACAGTTCGGGGAAGGCGCGGCTCACCGTCTGCTCGGCGCACCCGTAGGGGTAGCGGCGCAGTTCGGCGAGCAGGCCCGGCACGTCGAAGGCGGGCGCGGTCGCGGCGGTCACGTCCAGCGCGGCCGTGCCGGGGAGCAGGTCCTGCCCCAGCGCGTCGCCGGCCGTGAGCGTCTGACCGGGGTCGAGCGTGCGGACCTGGCGCTGCGTCACGTAGGCGTTGGGGGAGCGCACGCCGATGTCGAAGTCGCGCTCCGCCACCGTGCCGTCGTCGCCCGTCGCCACCAGGTGGATGTGCCCGGCGCCCAGGGGGCCGGTGGCGGTGAGCACCCGGTCGACGAAGCGACGCTTGTCGCGCTTGACGTCCTTGAACAGCACGTCCGCGCGGTCGAGCGCCACCGCGCCCGCGGTGGTCAGCATCACCTTGTAGGTCTGCTCGGGCGCTTCCAGGTCGGTCAGCATGACGCGGGCCTGGGCCTTGTCGCCCGGCGCCAGGAAGCGCGGCAGCGTCAGTTCGGCGAGCAGCGGCGGCCGCACGGTCACGGGCCGCTCGGCCGAGCCGAAGCGGTCGGCCGTCCAGGCCACCGCCATCAGGCGCACGCGGCCGCTGAACTCGGGAACGTCGAGCTGGACGGTGCCGCGGCCGTCCGCGTCGAGCGCGACGGGGCCCGAGAACAGCGCCACCGTCTTGAAGGTCTTCACGTCGAGCCCGCCCAGCTGCAGCTTGGCGCGGGCGTCGCCGCCCTCGACCAGCCGCCCCGCCTGGCCGTCCGGGTCGATGAGGCTGCCGTAAACGTCGCGCAGTTCGAAGTCGGGCGCGCGGCGGCCCAGGTAGTAGTCGTCCGGGTCGGGCGTCTCGAACTCCGTCATGCGCAGCACCGCCTCGTCCACGGCCGCGACCGTCACGGTGACGGGCTGGTCGCGCGGGGCGCCGGTGGCGCTGACGTTGACCGTGAGCCTGGTCTTGGGCTGGACCTTGTCGGGGGCGTCGAGCGACACGTCGAGCTTGTGCGAGGCGGCCGCCCCCGGCACCCAGGCCAGGCCCACGGCGCGGGCGGGCAGGCGGGGGATCACGGCGCCCGTCTTGGAGATAGCCACCGCCAGCACGTAGGCGCCGCTCGCCGGCACGTCGGCCGCGTCGAACTCGACCGTGTCACCGCCCTTGGCCAGCACCCGGTCCTGCACCTGGTGCAGGCCGTCGCCGTCCAGCATGACGGTGACGCGGCCCGCGAAGGCCGAGTCGAGCCGCACGCGCACCTTGCCGGCCGGCGGGGTCGGGTCGAGCGTCATCGGCAGCACGTCGGGCTTGCGGTCTTCGGCGTCCGCACTGCCGTACCAGCCCGCGCCGAAGCGGAGGCTGCTCGCGGTCTTGCCGTCGGGGTCGTAGACCTCCAGGCGGAACTCGCCGCTCGTGACCTTTGCCGAGACCCTCCCCTTGCCGTCGGGCCCGAGCGCCACGTCGCCCCCGTTGAGACGCGTGTCGGTGGTGATGTCCTGCGATTGCCAGCGGCCGTCGCGGTAGAACCAGTTGTAGACGTGATCCTCCCGCACGAGGTCCCACTTGAGGCTGCCCGCCCCGAGCGGCTTGCCGCCCGCGTCGACCAGGACCACGTCGAACGAGGCGTCCGCGTTCTCGGCCAGCCCGCCGGTGAAATCGCCTTTCACGCCGATGTAGCGGTCGGCGGTGCGCAGCGGCCGCGTCTGCTCGGCCGTCACCGCGCGCCCGTCCACGTCGTTCACGGTGGCGTGCAGCGCGACTTCCAGGAAACCCGTGCTGTCGGGCACCTCGTCGGGCTGCAGGCTCACCGCGGCGTGCCCATGATCGTCGGTGGTGAAGTCCTGGGCGGTGAGCTGCTTGGCGAGGAACGGCTCCTGCACGAGGCCGAAGCTGTAGCCCGGCCAGTCCGGGAAGGGCGCCCCCGCGGCCTGGATCGTGGCCTCCATCTTGCCGGTCAGGTCCGCGCCGGGGCTGCCGTAGAAATAGTCCGCGTCCACGACCGCCGCGATCGGGCCCTTGCCGTCGAGCGGAGCGGGCGCATCCTCGATCTTCGCCTCGAGCCGGGGCGGCACGAAGTCCTGCACCGACACGCTCAGCGTGCCGATATGCTCGTCGGTGGTGCCGGCTCCCGCCCACACGGTCCAGTCGCCGCTGTAGGCGTTGTCGGGCACGGGGATGTCGAGCGTGCCGCCGCCCGCCCTCGCGAGGTCCGGCTTGAGATGGTCGACCTCGATGCCGTCCGGGCGGACGAGGTGGAGGACGACCGGCGTCGAGGGAACGAGCTTCGCCTGGGCGTCGCGCAGCAGCACGCCGAGGTGGATCGTCTCGCCCGGCCGGTAGATGCCGCGGTCGCTCCACAGGAAGGCGTCCAGCGGCCCCGGCGGGGTGCGGCCCTTGGTGTCGAGGTCGGTCAGGTCGAGCGCGGGGTCGTCGACCTGCAGCCAGGAATAGTCGCCGCGCGGCGTGGACGCGGTCAGCACCTTCGCGGCATCGCCGCCCTTGCCGCGCAGCAGGCCGCCGGGGATCATCAGGCGGCCGTCCGCGTCCGTCCGGTAGGTGCCCAGGACCTCGTTGCTGCGCGCGAGCAGGTGAACCTCGACGCCGGCCATCGGCTCGGCCGACTGCAGCGAGTGGGCGACGACGAGCAGGCCCGCGTCGGTCTTTACGGTGAGCAGGCCCACGTCGGACACGCTGAACCATTGCGTGGCGCGCTCGGTGTCGTCGTCGGTGGGCCTGCCGTCGATCGTCGCCACCGCGGCGTAGACGCCGGGCTGCAGCGCTTTGACGAGCTGGTCGACCGGCAGCGCGGTCGAGACCTGCTGGTTGGGCTTGCTCGCGATGTCGACCCGCCCCTCGAAAACCTTCGAGGCCTTGTCGGCCAGCTGGTTGAGGCTGTAGCCCGAGAGCGCCTGCCCGAACCAGTCGTTGCCGACCTGGTCGGCCAGCCCGCGGTCGCCCACGCGGTAGAGCACCACGTGGGCCTTGCCGACGTTGACGCTGCGGAGCGGGAGACCCACGCCCACCGTGTAGGGCAGCAGCGTTTTGCCGTTCTCGAAGCTCACGGAGGCGTCGCGGTCCGGCACGGTCACGTCGACGCTGACGTCCTTGCCGAGCGCTGTGCCGTCGGCGGCAGGCAGGCCAGCCTTCAGGCGCACGGCGTAGTGCTTGCCGTGGTTGAGGCCCGTCACGCACAGGTCCTTGCCGCGCGGCTGCAGCGAATGGTCCACCGCGGGATCGATGGTGACGTAGGGCTCGAAGTCGCGCCCTTCCTTGCGGGGCAGGGGCGTCGTGAAGGTGAAACAGGCCCCGGGCACGGCGCGGTCGGGCTGCACGGTGACGTCGAGGTAGTCGACCGCGCCCGCCGGAAGGGGAGCGAACGGCAGGAGGAGGGCCGCGGCCATTCCCAGGTGCCTGACGCATGGACGCAACCGGACCGAGGGAGCCATGCGTTCGCCTCCACCAATCGCGGGCATCCGTGCAAGCGCGACGGCGCCCCCCGCGTCGAGCGCGTTCTAGCGCAAGCCTTGCCGCGAGGGAACGCCGTTGCGGCTTTTCCCGCCGTTCAGGTGTTGCGTTGGCACAGGGAAAGCGCGGGGATTCGGGCATGACGGACGAACGGACCGCTCCGACGATGGCAGGCGATGAAGCCTGGGCTCCCTTGCCGCCGCTTTCGACCGGCGTGCGCGGACGCTGCCCGCGCTGTGGCGAAGGACACCTGTTCAAGGGGTTTCTGAACCTCGCGCCGCGCTGCGAGGTGTGCGGCCTCGACTTCACGTTCGCGGACCCGGCCGACGGGCCGGCCTTCTTCGTGCTGTGCTTCGGCTGCCTGCCGGCCGTGTTCCTGGCCGTGTGGCTGGAGGTGGAATACGAGGCGCCCTACTGGGTCCACCTCGTCACCACGCTCCCGGTGCTGCTCATCACCTGCATCCTGCCGCTCAGGCCGCTCAAGGGCTGGCTGGTCGCGAGCCAATACTATTACAAGGCCGAGGAAGGCCACGTCGCTCCCGCTGCCGCCGCGGCCTCAGGGACCGCCGCCGGTGCGGCCGAGCCAGATCCCCGCTAGGGCGAACAGCGACACGAGCGCGAGAAGCGTGTTGACGGCCACCAGCAGCGGGCGGGGCAGGTGGCGCACGTCCGGGTGCGGGGGAGCCTCGCCGCTGTCCACCTCCCGCCACACCGCCGCGCCGAAGCAGAAGACGCTGAAAAGCACGAGCAGCGTGCCGGCCCCCACCACGACCCATTCGGGAACGACGCCGCCGAGCGTCGCCTTGGCGCCCACCCCCGAGGCCAGCGCCACCAGGGCTGTTCGGACCCAGGCCGCGTAGGTCCGTTCGGCCGCGAACACCGTGCGGTTGGCGGCCAGCACCGTGCGCCTGTCCGCACCGTCCGCTGCCCGGCCCGCGCTCGCGTCAGTCGATCCCGTCACGCGGCATTGTTGGCGCTGTCGCCGCCCGTGACGTCGTAGGTGGCCCCGCTCACCATCCGGGCGTCGTCGGAGGCCAGGAAGACCACCACGGGCGCGACGTCGGCGGGGTCGATCCAGGGGACGCCCAGCGGCGTCTTGGCGAGCAGCTTCTCCTTCGCCGCGGCTTCCAGGGCCTCGACGGACTCGGTGGAGCCGAGGTCGCCCACCGCCTGCGCGTAGCGGTCCCGGTGGCGGGTCAGCGGCGTGTCGATCAGGCCGGGCACGACGGCGTTGACGGTGACGTTGTGCTTTCCGAGGTCGAGCGCCGCCGACTTCATCAGCCCGATGATGCCCCACTTGGACGCCGAATAGGCGGCCCCGGACGCGGTGCCGTGGCGTCCCTGCGTCGACGAGGTCACGATGATCCGGCCGCCACCGCGCCGCACGATGTGGGGGGCTGCGGCCCGGATCGCGTTGGCGGTGCCCGTCAGGTTGACGTCGATCTGGTCGTGCCAGTCGGCATCCTCCATGTCGAGGATCGACCTGAAGCCCTGGATGCCCGCGTTGGCGAACAGGATGTCGAGCCCGCCGAAGGCGTCGACCACCTGCTGCGCCGCCCGGCGCAGGGCTGGCAGGTCGCGCTGGTCGGCCGTGAGGGACAGCCATCGCGCGCCCGCGGCCTCCACGGCGCGGCCGGTTTCCTCGAGTTCGGCCGGCGCGGCGGGGGCCACGTCCAGCGTGGCACTGACGGGCCCGGCGACGTCGAGCCCCGCCACGGCCGCGGCTCCCTCCCGCGCGAAGGCCAGGGCGGTCGCCCGCCCGATGCCCCGCGCCGCGCCGGTGATGAGCGCGACCTTGCCGGACAGCCGGCCCGGGCGGTTTGCTGATTCCATGCTCATCGCCGCGCTCCCGTAGGGTCCGACCGCCTCATCCCTTCGCGCCGACCGACCGGACCAGCGACTCCGCCGCGGGCAGGATGGTTTTGACGATCACGGACACGCCCTCCGGGTTGGGATGCATGCCGTCGTCGAGGTTGAGCTTGGCGTCGCGCGCGATCCCCTGCAGGAAGAAGGGGTAGAGCGGCACGCCGTGCTTCTTGGCGAGCGCCGGATAGATGGCCTGGAAACGGTCGACGTAGTCCTTGCCCAGGCTCGGCAGGGCGTACATCCCCGCCAGCAGCACCTTGATGCCGCGCGCCTTCAGCCGGGTGACGATCTCGTCCAGCACGCGTTCGGTGGCCGTCGGGTCCTGGCCGCGCAGCATGTCGTTGGCGCCGAGCTCCACGATCACGGCATCCGTGCCGTCGGGCACCGACCAGTCGAGCCGGTCGAGCCCGTTCTGGGCTGTGTCGCCCGAGACACCCGCGTTGGCGACCATCACGTCGAGCCCGTCGGCCCGCAGCGCCTTCTCCAGCACGGCCGGGAAGGCCGCGTCGGCGGGCAGGCGGAAGCCCGCGGACAGGCTGTCGCCCAGCGCCACGAGCTGCACGGTGCGGGCCATCGCGGGTGCCGCGACCGCCATGGCTGCCATCAGCACGACCACGACCGCGCACCCACCCTGACGGAGCGCCCGGACGATCCCATATGGGCGGGGCGGTCGCGCTCCGGTTGCACTAGGGTGGGCGGCGTCGGATCTGCCCGCGGTGGCGCGTGAAGGTGACATGGAATGGCGGGACCGCTGGTTGACCTCGACGACGTGCATGTAAGCCTCGGGCGGGGTGCCGCCAGGGTGCACATCCTGAAAGGCGTGAGCCTCGCGGTCGAGCGCGGGCAGGCGCTGGGCCTCACCGGCCCCTCGGGCTCCGGCAAGTCGACGCTGCTCACGATCCTGGCGGGGCTGGAGCGGGCGCAGTCGGGCACCGTCACGGTGGACGGCACCGTGTTGAACCGCCTCAACGAGGACGCGCTGGCCCGGTTCCGCGGCGCGCGGATCGGCATCGTGTTCCAGTCCTTCCACCTCATCGCGACCATGACGGCGCTCGAGAACGTGGCCGTCCCCCTCGAACTCGCGGGGCGGCGGGACGCCTTCGACCGCGCGAGGGCGGAACTCGCGGCCGTGGGCCTCGAAACGCGTCTCGGCCACTATCCCGCGCAATTGTCGGGCGGCGAGCAGCAGCGCGTGGCGCTGGCCCGCGCGCTCGCACCCCAGCCCGCCATCATCGTGGCCGACGAGCCGACCGGAAACCTGGACGACGCCACCGGGCAGTCCATCGTGGAACTACTCTTCGCCGCGCGCCGCGAGCGCGGCGCCACCCTGATCCTCGTCACGCACGACAGCGATCTCGCGGCCCGCTGCGACCGGACCGTCCGCCTCCGCTCTGGGCGGATCGAGAGCGACACCGCGGCCGCCACCCGGATCGCGGCCCAGTGAGCGCGTCGGTCGTGGCCGCTCCCGTCCGCACGCCCACGTCCGTCGTGCTGCGCCTGGCGCTGCGCGACCTGCGCGGCGGCCTGAGCGGGTTCTGGATCTTTCTCGCCTGCATCGGCCTGGGGGTCACGGCCATCGTCGGTGTAGGATCGGTGGCCGACAGCCTGTCGGGCGGCCTCGCGGCCCAGGGACGGACCATTTTGGGGGGCGACGCCTCCTTCACGCGCATCGGCGCACCGCTCACCGCTGCGGAGCAGGCCGCGGTCGCGGCGCGCGGCAGGGTGTCGAGCGCGGCCAGCGTGCGCGCCATGGCGCGGCGCAGCGACGGCAATGCCGCGCTGGTGGACGTGAAAGCCGTGGACGACGCCTACCCTCTGGCGGGGCAGGTGGTGCTCGACCCGCCCCAACCCCTCGAAAGCGCGCTACGACCCGGACCCGACGGCGTGCAGGGCTTGGTGGCGGACCCCACGCTCGCGGCCCGGCTCGACGTCAAGGTGGGCGACGTGCTCGCGATCGGCACCGGCCGCTTCGTGCTGCGCGCCACGCTCGCGTCCGAGCCCGATAAGCTCGCGGGCGGCATCGCGTTCGGCCCGCGCGTGCTGACCTCGGTGGAAGGCCTGCGCGCCGCTGGCCTTCTCGACGACGGCTCGCTGGTGCGCTGGATCACCCGCGTGGCGCTTGCCAGCGACGGCACGGCCCCCGTCGGCGACCCGGCGCTCGACCGCTTCGTCGAGGGCATGAAGGCGGCCTTCCCCGATGCCGGGTGGGACGTCCACACCCGCCGCAACGTGTCGCCCGAGTTCGACCGCAACCTCGCGCGCTTCACCCAGTTTCTGACGCTCGTGGGCCTGACCGCCCTGATCGTCGGCGGGGTGGGGGTCGCCAACGCGGTGCGCGCCACGGTGGAGCGCAAGCGCGCGGACCTCGCGGTGATGAAGGCGCTGGGCGCGCCCGGCGCGTCGGTGTTCGCCATCAGCCTCGCCCAGGTCCTGCTGGTGGCCTGCATCGGCATCGCGGCCGGTCTGGTCCTGGGAGCCGCGATGCCCTTCGCGGTCGCGGCCCTGTTCGGCGCCGTGATCCCGTTCCCGCTGTCGCCCGCCCTCTACCCGGCCGAACTCGGCCAGGGGGCGGTCTACGGTCTGCTCACCACGCTCAGCTTCTCGCTCGGCGCGCTGGGCCGCGCGCATGACGTTCCCGTCTCGGCGCTGTTCCGCGACGCCGTCGAGCCCGACCCCACCCCGCTGCGCCCGCGCTACCGCGTCGCGGTGGCGGGCGCCGTCCTGCTGCTCGGGGCGAGCGTGTTCGCCTTCACGCCGGACTGGCGGCTGTCGGCGGTCTACATCGCGGCGACCGCCGCGGGCTTCGCGCTGCTGCGCGGCGTGGCCTGGGGGCTGATGCGGCTCGCCCGCTCCCTGCCGCACGCGGGGCGGGTCGAACTGCGCCTGGCGCTCGCCAACATCCACCGGCCCGGAGCCCTCACGCCGGCCGTGGTGCTGTCGCTCGGCCTCGGTCTGGCGCTGCTCGTGTCGCTGACCCTCATCGACAGCAACATCCGCCAGCAGATCGACCGCGCGGGCTCCGGCCCCGTGCCGAGCTTCTTCTTCATCGACATCCCGAGTGCCCGCAGCGCGGACTTCAGCCGCTTCGTCCAGGACCGTGCCCCGACCGCGACCGTCGAGAGCGTACCCATGATGCGGGGCCGCATCACGGCGGTCAACGACGTGCCGGCCGAGAAGCTCACCCCCAAGAAGGGATCGGCCTTCGCGCTCGAAGGCGACCGCGGCATCACCACGGCGGCGACGCTGCCGGATGGGTCCAAGCTGGCCGCCGGGCAGTGGTGGGCCGCCGACTACCGCGGGCCGCCCCTCGTGTCCTTCGACGCCGGGCTCGCGGACGGCCTCGGACTGCACCTGGGCGACCGCATCACCGTCAACGTGCTCGGCCGCAACCTCACCGCGACGGTCGCGAGCCTGCGCCGGATCGAGTGGGAGAAGCTCGGCATCAACTTCTTCATGGTGTTCTCGCCCAACGCCTTCGCGGGGGCGCCGCACGCCGACCTCGCGACCGCGACCTTCCCGGAGGGGGCGGGCGCCGCCCCCGAACTGGCCCTGCTCAAGGACGTGGCGGGCGCCTATCCCACGGTGGGGATCATCCGCGTCAAGGACGTGCTGCAGTCCGTGACCCACCTCGTCGGCCAGCTGGCGCTCGCCATCCGCGGCGCCTCGGGCGTGACGGTGGCGGCTTCGATCCTGGTGCTGGCCGGCGCGCTCGCGGCGGGCCGCCGCAGTCGCGTTTACGACGCCGTGGTGCTGAAGGTGCTGGGCGCCACCCGCGGGCGGCTGCTGGCCGCCATCCTGATCGAATACGCCGTGCTGGGGGCCGCTACCGCGGTCTTCGGGGTCGTGGCGGGCGGGACGGCGGCCTATTTCATCGTGTCGCGCCTGATGGACCTCACCTTCGCGTTCGCCTGGGGACCGGCGCTCGGGGCCGCGTTCGCGGCCCTGGCCCTCACCGTGCTGCTCGGCCTGGCGGGAACCTGGCGCATCCTGGGCGAGAAGCCCGCGCGATTCCTGAGGGCCGGCTGAGCGGGTCCCGCCCGTCTATCGGCCGCGCAGCACCAGCCTGTCGTCGGTGACGGAGAAGCTGGCGAGCTCGTTCAGGAAGCTCATGCCGAGCAGGTTCTCGTGCAGCACGCCGGGGCGGGCCACGAGGATCGGCACGTCGTGCACGGTGACGTCGCCGATGGAAAGCTGGGGCAGGACGGCTTCGGCGGTGCGCGCGTGGCCGTTCGCGGTCGACACGTCGACGTCGTAGGCGAGCTGCCGGGTGTGCACGCCCAGGCGGGCCGCGTCCTCGGCCCGGATCACCACGGCCGACGCCCCCGTGTCCAGGATGAAGCCGAGCCGCGTCGCCCCGACGTTGCCGCGCAGCAGGAATTGTCCGCCGGGATCGCGGATCACCGTCACCTCGCGGATCCCCGTGTCGATCGGTGTGCCCGGCACCAGGGTCGCGACGACCCGCCCCGCCACCCGGTTGAGGTCGTAGCGATAGGAATAGCCCGTCACCGCGACCGCCAGCGCGGCGACCCAGAAGCCCAGCGCCAGAAAGCCCGCGAGGATGCGACCGCGGAACAGCCGCGGGATCGCGAAGGCCAGCCACAGCGCGATCGCGCCGTAGAACAGGAGGCTCGTCAGATCGGCGTTGGTGAGGTCGTCCATCGAGGGCTGGTGAGCTCCTGACCATGGCGAGACCTACGCCCGCGACGGCCGTGCACCTTACCTAGGAATCCATCCCCCAGGCGTCGAGGCGATCAAAGGTTAAGGTTGCGTCACCTTGCGGACACAGCCGGCCGGGCAGGGCCGTCATGACGGCCAGCCGCTCCTCCTCGCGGAGCGATCCCCAGCGCGCGATCTCGTCGAGCGTCCGACCGCAGCCCGCGCACAATCCCGACAGGTCGTCGATAAGGCAGAGATTCACGCAAGGCGACGAGGGCGGCATGGGTTCGAACTCAGGACGGGAAGGCGATCAGCCCCAGCAAAAAGCCGATCTCGGCCGCCTGCTGGGCCGCGCCCGCGATATCCCCCGTATGTCCGCCGAGGTGGCGTCGCGCAAGCCCGACCACCCAGGCGGCCGCCGCCATCCCCAGCAGGCAGGCGAGTACGCCGTGCGCGAGCCCCAGGCGGGTGAGGGCCGGGAGGCCGAGGCCGATCGCCGCCGCCAGCGCGAAGCAGGGCAGGGCGGTGCCGCGCCATCC
>CAXTFJ010000038.1:0-35506 GCA_964243405.1 uncultured Lichenihabitans sp.
GGCGAACCTCTACTGCACCAAGATCGCCTCGACGCTGGTGCGGACCTACACGGACCGCCACGGCCTCAAGGAATTGTGCCGCGAACTGCTCGGCATCGACCTGAGCAAGCAGCAGCAATCCTCCGATTGGGGCGCCGCCGTCCTCACGGACGCGCAGGTGGCCTACGCGGCTTCCGACGTGCTGCACCTCCACGCGCTGCGGGCGAAGCTCGATGCGGTCCTCGACCGGGAGCACCGTGCCGACCTGGCCCGCGCCTGCTTCGAGTTCCTGCCGACACGCGCGCGCCTGGATCTCGCGGGCTGGCCGGAAACGGACATCTTCTCGCACGAGTGACGAGGTCCCGAGGCGGTGCGCACCTCCGATTGCCGGACCCTTAACGATCGACGTCATAACTTGGCCATGGCCCGGCGCGACGAGGCATCTGGCCGGCCTGCAGCCCGCCTTATGACACGCCGCCCCGCCCCCGACCGCTGAACCCCGATGACGGACGCAACCTCCCTCGACGCCCCCCTGCCCTTCTCGACCGCCATCGGCGCGATCGACAAGGCGGGCGCGTTCCGGGCCGCGGCGCGGCACAGCCGCCACGTCAAGCTGCTGCGCCGGCTGCTGGTGGGCGGCGCCGTAGCCGGGGTGGCGGGCATGGTGCTGTTCACCTTCAACCCGTTCGGCCGGCTGGTCCCGGCGGGGGTGTCGGTCGAGCACGTCGGGCTCGACGGCACCAAGGTGACGATGTCCCATCCGAAACTGTCGGGCTATCGCAACGACGGGCGCCCCTACGAGATCATAGCCTCCGAAGCCGTGCAGGACCTGAAAGTCCCGACCCGGTTCGAGCTGCACGACATGGACGCGCGGCTCACCATGCAGGACAGCACGGTGACCCACGTGACCTCCGCGGCGGGCACCTACGACAGCAAGCTCGACCAGATGGAGCTGACCAGCCAGGTGCAGATCACCAGCGACGGTGGGCTGAGCGTCCGCGCCCAGGACGCCCATGTCGAGTTCCGGGCGGGCTCGGTCGTGACCCCCCATCCCGTGTCGGTGGCGATGCGAGGCGACACGATCGACGCCGACAGCATGCGGATGATCGACAACGGCCGGCAGGTGACCTTCGAGGGCCACGTCCGCACCACCTTCCTGCCGGGTGAGGAGAAACCGGAGGCCCCCGGCCCGGCCGCTTCGCCGTGAGCGCGACCGCCACGGCTCGCACCCCGCCGATCCTCCTCGCGGCCTCGGTCCTTCTGATTCTGTCGCTGACTGGCGGACCTGCTGGGGCGCAGGCGGGGAAAGGCGGGTCGGCGTCGCTCCTGCCGGGGGCCAGCGCGCGCGACCCCGTGAGCATCGAGGCGAGCAAGCTCGACTATTTCGACAAGGAACAGAGGCTGGTCTACACGGGCGACGTGCGCGCCAAGCAGGGCGAGTCGACGCTGAAAGGCTCGGTCCTCACGATTTTTCTCACGAAAGACCCCGCCAAGAGCGGGGACGCGGCGAAGTCCGAGGACACGTCGCCCCTCGACACCAAGCAGGCGGGCACGTCCGTGCGCCGCATGGAGGTGGCGGGCCCCGTGACGGTCGTCTCCAAGGAAGAAGTCGGGACGGGCGATAGCGGCGTGTACGACAAGGCCGAAAACAGGATCACGCTCAGCGGCAACGTCACGTTGAGCCAGGGCACCAACGTCATCAAGGGCGACACGCTGGTCTACGACATGACGTCCGGCCGCGCCCAGGTGTCGTCCGGACGGACGCAACTTCGCGTCACGAGCGTGTTCACGCCGGGCTCGGGAGGTCCGGGCGGCCTGGGAGCCTCGCCCCGCAAGCCGAAGGGCAGCGTTCCGGCCGCGAAGGGCACCACGCCTTCGCAGGCCTCGCAGTGACCTGACGGCATGGTCGACCACGCGCATCCCGGACGGTCGGGCGCCGGCCTGCTGCGCCGGATGGCGGACCTGCTACCGCGCCCCCGCCCGGCTCCGGCCGCGGTGATCCCGCCGCTCGAGATCGCGGAAGACGAGGGCGTGGGCTCGCTCGGGGTCCACCACATCGCCAAAACCTACGGGGCCCGGCAGGTCGTCCAGGACGTGAGCCTGCTCGTCCGTCGCGGCGAGGCGGTGGGACTGCTCGGCCCCAACGGGGCGGGCAAGACCACCGTGTTCTACATGATCACCGGCCTGGTGCGGCCCGACCGGGGCGTGATCGTGCTCGACGGGTACGAAGTCACGAGCCTGCCGATGTACCGGCGCGCCCGCCTCGGCATCGGCTACCTGCCGCAGGAGGCCTCGATCTTCCGCGGGCTGAGCGTGGAGGACAATATCCGGGCCGTGCTGGAGCTGTCGGTTCCCGACCGGGACCGGCGCGAGGCCGAGCTCGACTCCCTGCTCGACGAGTTCTCCATCACCCGCCTGCGCAAGGCGCCATCCGTGGCGCTGTCGGGCGGCGAGCGGCGGCGGCTGGAGATCGCCCGCGCGCTCGCGGGCCATCCCTCCTTCATGCTGCTCGACGAGCCCTTCGCGGGCATCGACCCGATCGCCATCGGCGACATCCAGGACCTGGTCACCCATCTCAAGGGCCGCGGCATCGGTGTTCTCATCACCGACCACAACGTCCGCGAAACCTTGGGCCTCATCGACCGGGCCTACATCATCCACTCCGGCCGCGTGCTGACGGAGGGGAGCCCGGCCGAGATCGTGGCCGATCCGGACGTCCGGCGCTTCTACCTGGGGGACGATCTCCGCCTCTAACGAAGCCGAAAGGCGGCGCGCTTACCCCGAAGGAGCGAGGCGTCTGCAAAAATCGTCCCTCGGCGCTTTTCAATGCCCGCGATGTGCTTAAAGATGAGGCGTCGCGGGCCCGGGATCAGGGTTCGCTTCGGTCGGAGAGTGGGCGCGCCGAGCCTGCCTCCATGTCAAGCGGCGTTGAGTGTGTTGGATGGCGCTATCGGCCAAACTCGTGATGCGGCAGGGCCAGTCCCTGGTCATGACCCCGCAGCTGCTGCAGGCCATCAAGCTTCTTCAATTGTCCAACCTGGAGCTCGCCTCCTTCATCGAGGAGGAGCTGGAGCGCAACCCCCTGCTGGAACGGGCCGAGGACCGCGCCGACCCGTTCGAGCCCCTCGTCGAGCGAGACGCCGATCCGGTCGTCGCGACCGAGCGGACCGAAGGGGATTGGGCCTCCTCCGAGCTGGCGGTGGACCAGGGCGCGCTGGAGTCGAGCCTGGGCACGGACCTCGGCAATGCTTTCGAGGGCGGTCCGGGGGGAGCCGAAGCCCTGGGGCTTCCCGACCAGCACGGCCTGTCCGCCACGTCCTGGACGGGAACGGCGGGGGCGGGCAGCGAGGGCGAGCCGTCGAGCTTCGACAGCTACGTGGCCCGCCCGATCGATCTCCGGGACACCCTCGCCGAGCAGCTCGCGGTGGCGGTCGCCGACCCCGTCGACCGGCTGATCGGCCACGCGCTGATCGACGCCATCGACGAGGCGGGCTACCTGACCGATCATCCGGGCGAGATCGCGCTGCGGCTCGGCACGCCACTCGGCCGGGTCGAAGCGATGCTCGCCGTCGTCCAGACGTTCGAGCCCACCGGCGTGGGCGCCCGCACGCTCGCCGAATGCCTGGAACTGCAATTGCGCGAGCAGAACCGCTTCGACCCCGCCATGCGGGCGCTGGTCTCCAACCTCGACCTCCTGGCCAGGCGCGACTACGCGGCCCTGCGGCGCCTGTGCGGCGTCGACGACGAAGACATGGCCGAGATGGTGGCGGAGATCCGCCGCCTCGACCCGAAACCCGGCCGCACCTTTGGAGGTGCCCCCGTTCACACCGTCGTGCCCGACGTCTACGTCCGGGCCGCACCCGACGGCAGCTGGCTCATCGAACTGAACGGAGACGTGCTGCCGCGCTTGCTGGTGAACGGCACCTACCAGGCCCGTGTGACGCGCGGGGGCGGCAGCGATACGGACCGCAGCTTCGTGGCCAATTGCCTGCAGAGCGCCAATTGGCTCACCAAGAGCCTCGAACAGCGCGCCCGTACCATCCTGAAGGTGTCGACCGAGATCGTGCGGCAGCAGGACGCCTTCTTCGCCCGCGGCGTCGAATACCTGCGCCCGCTGAACCTGAAGACGGTGGCGGACGCGATCGGCATGCATGAATCCACCGTGTCGCGGGTCACCTCCAACAAGTACATGGCGAGCCCGCGGGGGCTCTACGAGCTGAAATATTTCTTCACCGCCTCCATCGCCTCCACCTACGGCCGCGACGCGCATTCGGCCGAGGCCGTCCGCTTCCGCATCAGGCAGATGATCGACGGCGAGAACCCCGCCGACATCCTCTCCGACGACGCCATCGTGATGCGCCTCAAGGCCGCCAACGTCGTGATCGCCCGACGGACGGTCGCCAAGTACCGCGAGAGCCTGCGCATCCCCTCCTCCGTCGAGCGAAGGCGCGAGAAGGGGATCGGCCTGGTCGGTTGAGGTCGCGTCGGTTGACGCCGCGGCCCCGGGGCCGCACGTTTCCCCCATCCGTTCGCGGCGCCTCGGGGCCGACCGCGTTCCAAATCGACCTCGGGAGATGACGCCATGAAAACCCTATCGCAGGCGACCCTCGGCGACCTCGGCCCCGACGTGGCCGTTCCCCGCTACGACCGCGCGGCGGTCAGGCCCGGCATCGTGCATTTCGGCCTGGGCAACTTCCACCGCGTGCACCTGGCCGTCTACGTCGACCGCTGCCTGCACGGCGCGGGGGCTGAGGGTTGGGGCATCTGCGGCGTGGAGCTGATCGACAACGAGGGCACGCGCCGTAAGGCTGAGGCCTACGCCGCCCAGGACAACCTCTACACCGTCACCGAATGCGCGCCGGACGGCTCGGCCGAGACGCGGGTGATCGGCGCCATGGTGGCCTACCACCACGCGCCCGCGAACCCCGAAGCCGTGCTCAAGCGCCTGGCCGACCCGGCCACGAAGATCGTCTCTCTGACCATCACGGAAGGCGGCTACAACCTCGACGAGGCCACCGGCGCCTTCGTGCTGGACACCCCGGACGTCGCGAGCGACCTGTCGGGGGCGCCGCCGCGCACCGCCTTCGGCTTCATCGTCGAGGGTCTCGCGCGGCGCCGGGCCGCGGGGCAGCCGGGCTATACGGTCATGTCCTGCGACAACCTTCGCCACAACGGCGACACGGCGCGCAAGGCCATCGTGGGCTTCGCCAAGGCGCGCGACCCCGAACTGGCGGCCTGGATCGATGCCACCGTGCGCTTCCCCAACAGCATGGTGGACCGCATCGCCCCGCAGGTGCCCGAGGCCACGCGGGCCTGGCTGAACGAGCGCAGCGGGATCGACGACGCCCTGCCCGCGCTGGGCGAGGACTTCATGCAGTTCGTCATCGAGGATGAGTTCGGCCAGGGGCGCCCGGACTTCGGCGCCGTGGGGGTCGAACTGCGCAACGACGTCGGCGTGTTCGAGGTCATGAAGCAGCGCATTCTCAACGCCTCGCACATGATGCTGGGCTACCCCGGCCTGCTCGTCGGCCAGCGCATCGTCCACGAGGCCATGGCCGACCCGCGCTTCTTCACCCACCTGGATCGCTTCGTGGACCGCGACGTGATCCCCCACCTGCAGGCGCCCGAAGGCGTGTCGCTCACGGCCTACAAGGCGAAGGTGCTGGAACGTTTCGCCAACCCCGCCATCGGCGACCAGCTCCAACGGCTCTCCCTCGACGGCTGGGCCAAGTTCCCCGTCTACCATTCGAAGATCCTGGAAACCCTGCTCGAGACGGGTTCCGACATCCGCCGCGAGGCCTTCTTCCTGGCCTGCATCGAGCGCTACCTGTCGGGGGTGGACGACAAGGGACAGACCTTCACGGTCTACGAGCCGCACGTCGGCGACGAGGACCGGGCCTTGATGGCGGGCGGAGACCCGCTCGGCTTACTGCGCGGCAGTCCGTTCGCCAAGCTCGACCTCGCCGGACGGAAGACCTTCGCGGACGCGTTCCTCGCCTATCGTTCGGCGATCGCCGAGCGGGGATGCTCGGAGACGCTCGACGCCCTGCTCGCGGAGACCGCGTGAGCGAGCCGCGACGCCGGTGAGCGCGTGAACGACGCCCTCGACGCCGTCGCGGCCTGGGTCACGGAGGGCGGGCTCGCCGGGGTGAGCGAGCCGAGCCTGCTGCGCGGCTTCTGCGAGCGATGCGGGGCCGCCGGTCTGCCGGTGTCGCGCGCCCTGGTCCTCATCGACACGCTCCACCCGGTCTACGAGGGACGCGCGTTCCGCTGGACCGCCGACGACAGCGCGGACACGCCGCCGCTCGAATACGGCCGCACCACGGACGGAACGGCGGCCGAGAACTGGCGCAACAGCATCTTCTTCCACATGCTGGACACGGGGCGCGACGAGGTCCTCTACCGCTTCGGGCGGGATGGCGTCACCTACTCGCAACTCGACGACACGCGGCGGGAAGGCCATTCCGAGCTCGTGGCCCTGGTGCACCGCTTCGCGCAGACCGGCGTCATCGGTGAGATGGACTGCGTTTATTCCTACTGGTGCACGCGCTCACCCTCGGGCTTCACGCCCGCGCACCTGCAGGCCTTGCGCCGACTCCTGCCGAGCCTGGCTCTCGCCATCAAAGCCATCTCGCTCACGCGGATCGCCCGGACCCTGGTGGAAACCTACCTCGGCCGCGACGCGGGCCGACGGGTTCTGAGCGGCCGCATCCTGCGCGGCGTGGCAGAACCGATCAACGCGGTGCTGTGGTTCTCGGACCTGCGCGATTTCACGCGCATCACCGACAGGGTCGAGGCCGAGGTCATCATCCCCCTGCTGAACGACTACGCCGACGTGGTGATCTCGGCCGTCCACAGCGCGGGCGGCGACGTGCTCAAGCTGATCGGCGACGGCGTGCTCGCCATCTTCACGGCTCCCACGCCCCAGGAGGCTTGCGGGTGCGCCCTCGCGGCGGAGGTCGAGCTTCGCAAGCGCGTGACCGCGTTGAACGAACGACGGTTTGCGGACCAGGTGCCCACGACGGAGGTCTACCTCGGCCTCCACATCGGCGACGTGTGGTACGGCAACGTGGGCAGCCTCGACCGCCTGGACTTCACGGTGGTGGGTCGCGCGGTGAACGAGGCGGCCCGCATCGCGGCGCTGTGCCGTTCGGCGGACAAGGATGTTCTGGTGTCGGAAGAGTTCCGTGCCGCCGCCGCGGACGCCCGCCGGGGTGACCTGGTGTCGGTCGGGCGCTACGCGCTCCGCGGCGTCGTACGGCCCCGCGAGCTCTTCACGGTGGATCGGACGGAGGTTCCCCCGTGATCGCGCGTGGGCCGGCCTGAGCGATGGCGCGCGACATCCGCCTCAACGCGTTCGACATGAACTGCGTCGCCCACCTATCCCCCGGGCTGTGGCGCCACCCGCGCGACCGTTCGCGGGACTATCGCCACCTGAAACCGTGGATCGATCTCGCGCGGACCCTGGAACGCGGTCTGTTCGACGGGCTCTTTCTCGCGGACGTGCTGGGCGTCTACGACGTTTACGGCGGCGGACCCGCGGCGGCCCTGGCCCATGCCGCGCAGGTCCCGGTGAACGACCCCCTGCTGCTCGTTCCGGCCATGGCGGCGGCCACGACGCATCTCGGCTTCGGGGTGACGGTGACCCTGTCCTACGAGCCGCCGTTCACGCTGGCCCGCCGCCTGTCCACGCTGGACCACCTGACGGAGGGGCGGATCGGCTGGAACATCGTGACCGGTTACCTCGACAGCGCCGCGCGCGGGGCGGGCCAGGATCGCCAGCGCGCCCACGACGACCGCTACGCGGTGGCCGAGGACTACATGGACGTCGTCTACAAGCTCTGGGAAGGCTCCTGGGCGGACGACGCGGTCGCGGCCGACCGTGCGACGGGCGTGTTCGCCCGACCCGACCGCGTCCGTCGCGTGCGCCACGAGGGACCGCACTTCAGCCTCGACGCCATCCACCTGAGCGAACCCTCACCCCAGCGCACGCCGGTTCTCTACCAGGCCGGCACGTCGCCCGCGGGACGAGCCTTCGCGGGGCGTCATGCCGAATGCGTCTTCATGTCCGGGCCGTCCAAGCGGGTGATCGGCCCCCGCGTCGCCGCCGTCCGCGCGGCCGTCCGCGACGCCGGGCGCGATCCGGAGTCGGTCAAGATCTTCGCCATGATGACCGCCATCGTGGCGCCGACGGATGCGGAGGCGCGGGCCCTGCTCGCCGATTACCGGCGCTATGCCGATCCGGTGGGCGCCCTCACCCTGATGTCGGGCTGGACCGGGATCGACTTCTCGACGCTCGATCCAGAAACGGTCGTGCAGCACGTCGAGAACGACGCCGGGCGGACCGCCTTGGAGAACATCACCCGGGCCGAGCCCGGCCGCCGCTGGACCGTGCGCGAGGTGGCCGAACACGTCTGCATCGGCGGCATCGGGCCGCTGGTGGTCGGCTCGCCGGAAACGGTCGCCGACGCCTTCGAGGACTGGGTCGACGCGACGGGCCTCGACGGGTTCAACCTCGCCTTCGCGGTGCGGCCCGAAACCTTCGTCAACATCGTCGACCTGCTGGTGCCGGAGTTGCAGCGGCGCGGACGCTACAAGCGCGCCTATGCCGAGGGGACCCTGCGCGAAAAACTGTTCGGCCACCCACGCCTGCGCGCCCCCCATCCTGCCACGCGGATGCGCGATCCCGACGGCGCGGCACCCTGAAAGACGTTCACTATGGACTGTTCAACAGTCCTTCCGCAGGATTGGGCTGATCGATCAAGGGACGGGTCGCTCCCACGCACCATGCTACGGTCGCGAAAATCGGAGTAAGTCAGACTCGGCCGTGCCTGGCCCGCTCACCGCCCCGCGGCGGCCGACGACGGGTCATGTCCGCCCGTCGACACCGTGCTGCAGGCTGCGCAGACACCGTGGACCTCGATGGCGCTCGCTCGCGGGCTGAAATGCTTCTTCGTCAGGTTCCGATCGAGCTGCGCGAAAAGCTTGCGATCGATGAACTCCTCCACCGCTCCGCAATCGTTGCAGATCGTGAACCCGACGGATCGACGCGGCACGACGGTGTTGGCGTCGTGATCGTGGCCCGCGTGATGATGTTCGCCACTGCGGCACGCCACGAACGCGTTGAGCGATTCGATGCGGTGGACCCTGCCGGACGCGATCAGCTTGTCGAGCGCACGGTAGACCGTCAGCGGAGCCGCGACCCCCGTCGGCCGCAACTTGTCCAGGAGGTCGTAGGCGCTGAGCGGGCGCGAGGCCTCGGTCAGAGCACCCATGATGTTCGTCGCGTGTTCGGCACCCCTGCGGTTGGCCATGACCTCGCCCGTCACTCACTCTCGACGGCGTTCTCGCGCCACCTCTCCTTTACAATGTAACGGACGTTGGCCGCCTCTTCCAGGGGCGCGGGGTCGGGGAACGATTCAAGCACCGCGGACCTGCGATGACGAACCGATGGCCGCCTCCGATGCACGGTTGTCGTCACGGGCGGCCGGAGCGCAGACGCGAACCCACGAGGTGGACGGATCGGCGAGGCCCGGCTCGGGAGACCGGGACGACAGGACAGCGCCTTTGGCGAGACCGCGACCCGATATCGATCCTTTGCTTTTCGGTCCGGTCCGCCGAGCGACAGCCTATCGTCGGTCAGATTTCCATCGGCTCCAACGATTGCGGGCCGATCGGGCTTCGCCATCGCGCTGCTGCCCGGCGCCGGTCGCCGGGCACACGGGTCTTCTCAGAGGCCCTGCCCGCCCGAGACTTCGATCCGTTGCGCGTTGACCCAGCGGTTATCCTCCGACAGCAGGCTCGCGATCATCGGCCCGATGTCGTCCGGCAGGCCGACGCGGCCCAGGGCCGTCATGTCCGCGAACAGCTTGTTGACTTCCGGGTTATGGCGCACGCCGCCACCGCCGAAATCGGTCTCGATCGCCCCCGGGGCGACCGTGTTGACCACGATCCCGCGCGTCCCCAACTCCTTGGCCATGTAGCGGGTGAGCACCTCCACCGCGCCCTTCACGGCCGAGTAGACCGCGAAGCCGGGGAAGCACACCCGGGTCAGGCCCGAGGACAGGTTCACGATGCGGCCGCCGTCCGCGAGCAGCGGTAGCAGCATCTGGGTCAGGAAGTAGACCCCCTTGAAATGGACGTTGCACAGGTCGTCAAATTGGGCCTCGGTCGTCTGGTCGAGGGTGGCGTAGATGCCTTGGCCGGCGTTGTTGACGAGGTGGTCGAAGGTGTCGCGCCGCCACGTCTCGCGCAGCACCGTCCGCAGCCGCTCGGCGAAGGGCGCGAAGGAAGCGACGTCGCCGGTGTCGAGGGGGAAGGCGACCGCCTTGCGGCCCAGGGCCGTGATCTCGGCCACCACGGCCTGCGCGTCCTCGGCCCGGCTCCGGTAGGTGAGGATGACGTCGCCGCCGCGGCGGGCGATGCTCAGCGCGGTGTTGCGGCCGAGCCCGCGGCTGGCGCCGGTAACGAGGGTGATCTTGGTCATGGTCTGGCTCCTGTGGCGTGACCGCCCCGGTATCGGGCGGGAACAGCGGCCCGTGTTGCCGAAACCTCGACGTTCTTTGCCTAATCCTCCAAGACAGCGTGCGCTGCGGTCGGCGACCGGCTAGGGTCGCGCGATGGAAAGCTTGCGCGACCTCGTCCGCCGTCACGCCGAAGCGCATGCCGATACGGCCGGCGTGGCGCAGACCCCCGTTCCAGGCCTCGCAACCGTGCGGGCCACGCGGTCCAGCGGACTGATCCACGCCGTCTCGCGCCCGCTGGTCTGCCTGGTGCTGCAGGGAGAGAAGCAGGTCGCGATGGGACCGCGGGCCTTCACGTTCGCGGCGGGCGACTCGCTGATCATCACGGCCGACGTGCCGACCGTGAGCCAGATCACCCGCGCCAGCGTCGCGGCGCCCTACCTCTCGCTCGTTCTTGAGCTCGACCCGGCCGTCATCGCAGACCTGCTCGTGCAGATGCCGGCCGGGCCCGTCGCGGACGCGGCGCCGGTCCGGGTCGAACCGACCGACGTCGAGGTCGCGGACGCGGCCCTGCGGCTGATGCGGCTGATCGGTCGCCCCGCGGCGGAACCGATGCTGCACGCGCTCTTCATGCGCGAGTTGCACACCTGGCTGCTGATCGGCCGGCACGGCGCGGCGATCCGCCAACTTGGCCGGCCGGAAAGCCACGCCCGGCGTGTCGCGCGCGCGATCGCGGTGCTTCGGGCCGAGTTCGCGCGGCCGTTGCCGGTCAAGCGCCTCGCCGCCGTGGCCGGAATGAGCCCGTCCTCCTTCCACCAGCATTTCCGCGCCGTGACGTCCCTCTCGCCGCTGCAGTTCCAGAAGCAGCTGCGCTTGATCGAGGCGCGGCGACTGATGCTTCGGGAGGGGGCCTCTGCGAGCCGGGCGGCATTCTCGGTCGGCTACGAGAGCGTGCCGCAGTTCACCCGGGAATACGGCCGGATGTTTGGCCTACCCCCCGTCCGGGACCTGGATGTCGCGAGGAGCAGGGCGCGAGTCGCGGCTTGATCGAGGAACGGCCGTGCCCTCTGGCTTCTATCGGGTCAACCTGACCAGTTCGACCCCGAGCGTCGTGCGACCGCTCCGACCACCCTCTCGGAAGCCCGCCCCGTGATGCTGTTGGTGCCGAGGATCGGGTTGAACGAGGTCGCGTAGCTGACGCAGGGCGCGATCCCGTTGGCGAAGGTGTAGATCGCCCGACCTTGCCCGAGGTCACGGTCGGGTTGGTTTCCACCGTCGTGTTGGTCAGCCGGTCGTCGAGGCCACCCGGGCGCCGCCGCCGTAGAGCACGGCCTCGGGGCCGCGCACCACCTCGATGCGCTCCATGTGCCAGCACCATTCGTCAACGATTGGGGTCCAGGATCCCATTCCACGAAGTCGAAAGAACCATGACGACGTCGGAACAGCGGACGCGCCGTCATCCGGTCCCGGCCAACAAGAGGTTTGACGCGGGCAGGAGGAAGGCATGGGTGCAAGGTCCGCGGCACGGCTCGCCCCCTCGAAGCGGAGTGGCGCGACCGCGGGCCGCGCCTACGAGGCGGAAGCGCGCGGGTTGCGCAGAAGGGCGGCACAGGTCGAGCGGCTGGTCAAGCTCGGCAGCTTCGAGGCCGACCTCGACACGGGCGCCCTCGCCTGGTCGCCGGGCATGTACGCCATCTTCGGTCACGATTCTGAGCGACCCGTAACCGTCGAAGACGCCTTCGCGTTCTTCGACGCCGACGCGCGCCGCGAGATCGAACGGCGCATGGACGTCGCCAGGCGGACAGGCGAGGCCTACGACATCACGGTGCCGTTTCGCTTGCCGGCAGGGCAGCAAGGCTGGGCACGCATCGTCGCGCAGGTCGAGCGAGTGGACGGCTCCGTCCGGCTCGTGGGCGTGCTGCGCGACATCACGCACGAGCGCGCCGCCGAGGAACGACTCCGCCTGCAAGCCAACCAGGACGCCCTGACCGGCATGCCGAACCGCCGCGCGTTCGAAGTCCTGCTCGGGCAGGCCGTCGCGGACAACACGGTCACGGCCCTGTGCCTCGTCGACGTCGACCGCTTCAAGTGGGTGAACGACGTGCACGGCCACACCTACGGGGACGCGCTCCTGAAAAAGGTCGCGGCGCGCCTGCGCGGCGCCGTGCGGACGACCGACCTCGTGGCGCGCCTGGGAGGCGACGAGTTCGCGGTCGTGCTGCGCGGCGCGTCGACCAGGACCGAGGTGACCAGGATCATGGCCGCCGTCGTGGCGGCCGTCCGCCTCCCCTTCAGCCTGGACGGTGTCACGCTCACGCCCACGGTCAGCGTCGGGGCATCGTTGGGGACCGGAGAGGTGGCGACGGACGCCCTGCTGAAACGGGCGGACCTGGCGCTCTACCAGGCGAAGGCCGCGGGCCGCGACCAGGCCTGCCTGTACCGGGCAAGCCTGCGCAGGCCCTCGCGCGACCACGACCGCCTGCTCGAGCAGGTGCGGGTGGGACTGTCCCGGGGCCAGTTCGAGGCGCACTACCAGCCGATCGTCGATCTGCGCACCCACGTCGTCCGGGGATGGGAAGCGCTGGTGCGCTGGCGCCACCCGAGCAAGGGCCTGCTCGTGCCCGGGCGCTTCCTGCCGGCCCTCCAGGATCCCGGAACGTCGGTCGCGATCGACGACTTCATGCTGGACGAGGGCCTGAGGCAGATGCGGCAATGGCTCGACGCGGACGTGCCCGTCACCTGCGTGGGCGTCAACGTGTCCGGAGCGCAGCTGCGGCGGCCCGGCCTCTACGCCTCCATCGTCGCGCTGCTGGAGCGGCACCGCCTGACGCCGGACCGGCTGAAGCTGGAGGTGCTGGAGACGGCGCTGGTCGAGCGGTGCCCCGACGAGGTCGCGGCCACCCTCGACAAACTCGCCCGGTTCGGCGTGGTCAGCGCGCTCGACGACTTCGGGACGGGCTACGCGTCCCTGACGCACCTGCGGACGTTCCGGGTCGAGCGGATCAAGCTCGACCGCTCCTTCGTCGCGAACCTGGGCACCAGCCTCTACGACCAGGCCATCGTGCGATGCATGATCGCGCTCGGGAGCGACCTCGGCCTCCGGGTCACCGCAGAGGGCATCGAGACGGCCGAGCAGCTCGACGTGCTCAGGCGGATGGGGTGCGACTGCGGTCAGGGCTACCTGTTCGGCCGCCCGCTGCACCCGGACGACGTTCCGGGCTTCCTCGCGCGATGGCACGCAGGCCGAGCCGAGCAGCTGCTGGGAGACCGCGCGGGGCGTCCCAGCCTTCGCGTCGCGTGAAATGAGCTTGCACCACAACGGCCGTCCGAGCTTGAGATGCGCACGTTGCGCTTCGGCTTGGTGGGCTCGTCCGCTCGATCGTGACCCGCGCCAGTCGCGCGGCTTGGTGGCGAAGACCGTCTGGGTTGGAACGCCTTGCCGACCTCGCCGCGCGGCGCTGATCGTCATGCGCCAGCTTTTCGTGAGATCTGTCAATCTTTGCTGACGTGTATTGACTTGTCTGAAAGTCAAACCTTACGATCAAGCAGTTACATTAAATAGCAGGCAGTATTTTGCTTTTATTGACGCCGTTCTGCGCTGTTTCTGCTCTACCTGCACACCAAACGCGCAAGAGGGATTCCTGCTACGCGCACGGTTTGACGCGGCCTAGGCTGGTCTGATGCGGCGCGAGATCGAACCCGACGAGGCGCGCACCGTCGCGGTGGATGGGTACCAGGTCGCGGCCTACAGTTTCGGGCGGGGTACCGCTTCGAGCCACGTGCCGTTCTTCGAGGAGCCGGAGCATTTCCGTGTTGATCGATGTCCTGGCCCGGCGGAGCGGCACCACCGACTCCGAGGCCAACTGATGCTCGGGGCTTCCCGATCGCCGACGTTTCCCTGAAAGGCAGTTCCATGTCGACCGACTTCGATCGCTTCCGTCCGGGCTTCCACGGCGTCGACGCGACGCGCCGTCAGTTCCTGATGACGGCTGCCGTGACGGCGAGCCTCGCGGGTGCGGGATTGCTCGGTACCGAGCAGTTCGCACGCGCCGCGGATGCGCCCAAACGCGGCGGTACGCTCACGGTCGCGCGGACGGGCGACGTCGTGTCGTTCGAGCCGGTCGTGCCGTCCGACAATTTCTCGATCTGGGCCAAGCTGCTCGTGTTCCAGATGCTGGCCCGCCCCAACGCGACCGGCGACGGCGTCGACCCCGACCTCGCGGAGCGCTGGGACGTGTCGGACGACAAGCGCGTCTACACCTTCCACCTCCGCCCCAACGCCTCCTTCTCGGACGGCACGCCGGTGACCGCCGAGGACGTGGCCTTCTCGTTCGACCGGGTGATGCACGACAAGGACACGCCCTGGGGAACGCTCTACCCGAAGCTCGCGATGGAGACACCGGACCCCAAGACGATCGTGTTCCGGTTGCAGGAAGACTACGGCCCCTTCCTCGCGGTGGCCTCCCTGCACGGGGCCTGCATCGTGCCGAAGGCTTATTTCACCAAGCTGGGTGCCAAGGATTTCGGCGAGAAGCCGATCGGGTCGGGTCCCTTCCAGATGACGGAATGGCGCAAGGGTGACGCCATCACGCTCGACCGCAACCCCCACTACTGGGATGCCGCCAAGCCCTACCTCGACCGCGTCGTGCTCTCGATCGTGGCGGACGACAACGTCCGCATGCTGAAGGTCCAGTCGGGCGACATCGACGTCGCCACCTTCGTGCCCTTCAACCAGATCGACCGGCTCAAGCGGACGGGCGGCCTCACCGTGCAGGTGTCGCCCTACGACCGCGTGGACTGGTTCCAGTTCAACCACAAGCTGCCGATCTTCCAGGACGTCAAGATCCGGCAGGCCTGCAACTACGCGGTCAACAAGGAGGCCATCATCAAGGCCGTCCTGTTCGGCTACGGCGAGGTGCCGACCAGCTTCCTGCCCAAGATGGACATGACCGACCTGGAGCAGAAGCCCTATGCCTACGACCTCGCCAAGGCCAAGCAGCTCATGGCCGAGAGCTCGCAGCCGAACGGCTTCGCGGTGAAGCTCAAGACAATGGCCGGCGACACGATCGGCAACCAGGTCGGGCAGATCGTCCAGCAGATGCTGCTGCCGCTCGGCATCCACCTGTCTGTCGAACCCGTGGAGCCCGACACGCAGTGGCAGCAGATCCAGAACGGCGACTACGAGATGGCGCAGGTCTACATGACCAGCGACATCATCGACCCCTCGGAACTCGTCGCCTTCGCGGTGCAGAGCGACGGCGGCAGCAACGCCATCTATAGCTCCTATAAGAACCCGAAGGTGGACGAGCTGGCCCACAAGGCCATGACCGAGACCGATCCCGCCCAGCGCAAGGCGACCTACAAGGAATTGCAGCAGACCGTCTACGCCGACGCGCAGCTCCTCTGGCTCTACTGGACCCCCGCCGTCACCGCCATGCGCGACACCGTGCGCGGCTATCTCGTTCTGCCGACCGGCAACTATCGGCTGGAAGACGTGTGGAAGGCCTGACGCGCAGCGCGGGCCGGTGCTGGGCTACCTCGCCAAACGTGTGGCGCTGCTTGTTCCCGTCGCGGTGGGCATCACGCTGGCGGTGTTCCTGCTGATCAGGCTGATCCCCGGCGACCCCGCGCACGCGATCCTGGGCATCCACGCGACGCCCGACGCGCTGCGCGCCGTCCACCAGGAGCTCGGGCTCGACCGCAGCCTGCCCGAACAATACCTCGTCTACCTGCGTCACCTGCTCGGCGGCGACCTGGGCCATTCTTACTTCTACGGCGAGCCGATCGCTTCGCTGGTTCTGACGCGCGCGGTACCGACGCTGCTCCTGATGGCCTACGCGACGCTCCTGTCGCTGCTCATCGCGGTACCGACCGGCGTGCTTGCGGCCACGCGGCGCGACCGGGCCGCCGACCACCTGGTGCGCGTGGTGGCGACGGTGGGGGTCGGCCTACCCAGCTACTGGACGGGCTTCGTGCTGATCCTCGCCTTCGCGGTGCTCCTGCCCGTCTTCCCCGTGGGCGGTTACGGGACGACCTGGAGCGCGCGAGCCGTCAGCCTGTTCCTGCCGGCGCTGACGATCGCGCTCAACGTCGCGCCCCTGGTGATGCGCTCGCTCCGCTCCAGCCTGAGCGAGGCGCTGTCGGCACCCTTCATCGACACGGCCCGCGCCAAGGGGCTGCCAGGCCGCGCGGTGCTGATCGACCACGCGCTTCGTGTCGCGATCCTGCCCGCGCTGAACGTGCTCGGCCTCAACGTCGGCTTCCTGGTCGGCAATACGGTGATCGTGGAGAACGTGTTCGCGGTGCCGGGCCTCGGGCAGCTCATGATCTCCTCGATCGGCACCCGCGACTACCCGACCATCCAGGCCGTCACCCTCCTGTTCGGGGCGGTCGTGGTGCTGATCTACCTGCTGACCGACCTCGTCCAGCTCGCGCTCGACCCGCGGGCGCGGCGCAACCAGTTCGCGAGGGCCTGATGCCGCGCAACCTGCGCCTCGGCCTCGTCCTGCTCGGGGCCTGGCTGGTTCTGGCTGTTCTGGGGCCGCTCCTGCTGCGCGGCGACCCCACGGAGATGGACCTCGCCAACGCCCTGCACGCTCCCAGCCTCGACTTTCCCTTCGGCACCGACAGTCTCGGGCGCGACGTGCTGACCCGCATCGTCCACGGCGCCCACGTCGACCTGGAGATCGGGCTGTTCACCGTTCTGCCGGCCCTGCTGATCGGCACGATGGTGGGAACGTTCGCGGGTTACCTGGGCGGCGTCGCCGACATCCTGGCGATGCGTCTGGTGGACATCGCCGTCGCGTTCCCCTTCTTCGTGGCGGTGATCGCCATCGTGGCCGTGCTGGGGCCGGGGCTGATCAACATGTATCTCGCCGTGGCGGCGGTGGGTTGGGTCAGCTACGCGCGCATCACGCGGGCCGAGATCCTGGTCGTGAAGTCGATGGACTACGTGCAGGCGGCCCGCCTGCTCGACCTCGGCCACGGGCGCGTGCTGTTCAGGCACGTCCTGCCCAACGTCGTGGTGCAGTCGCTCGTCTACGCGAGCTCGGACGTGATCCTGGGCATCTTCCTGGGCAGCTCCCTGGGTTTCCTGGGCCTGGGCGCGCAGCCTCCCGACCCGGAATGGGGCCTCATCATCGCGGACGGCTACAGCTTCGTGAGCCAGGCCCCGTGGATCAGCGGCTTCCCCGGGCTCGCCATCGTGGGGCTGGCCATCTCTTTCAGCCTGCTCGGCGACGGGCTCGCGGACGCGCTCCGGCCGGAGCTCGGACGCGCGTGACGGAGCTGCTGGACGTGCGCGGCTTGAGCGTGGAGGTGCGACGCACGCCGGGCGACGCGATCCGGCTGGTCGACGCCGTGTCGCTCACGGTCGGCGCGGGGGAAGCCTACGGGCTCGTGGGCGAGTCGGGCTGCGGCAAGAGCACCACGGTGCGCGCCATCATCCGCCTGCTCGGCGCGGGCGCCCGCGTGGCGGAGGGCTCGATCATGTTCGAGGGCCGCGACCTCGCGCGGCTCGGCGAGCGCGAGGTGGAAGCCGTGCGCGGCGGTGGCATCGGCATGGTGTTCCAGGACCCGCTCTCGGCGCTGAATCCCGTGCTGCCGGCAGGCCGGCAGATCGCCGAAGGGTTGCGCCACCACGGGGTGCGGGGACGCGCCGTCCGGGCCGCGCGCGTGCGCGACGTCATGCGGCTCGTGGGCCTGCCCGATCCCGACCGGATCGCGGCCGCCTACCCGCAGGAGCTGTCGGGCGGCCAGCGTCAGCGCGTCGGCATCGCCATGGCGCTTGCCTGCGCGCCGCGCCTGCTGCTGGCCGACGAGCCCACCACCGCGCTCGACGTCACCATCCAGGACCAGATTCTGGCGCTCCTGTCCGACCTGCGCGCCCGCTTGGCGATGGCGCTGCTCCTGGTCACGCACGACCTGGGCGTGGTGGCGCAGACCTGCACGCGGGTCGCGGTGATGTATGCCGGGCGCATCGTCGAGGAAGCCCCGGTCGCGGACCTGTTCGCAGCGCCCGTCCACCCCTACACGCGAGCCCTGCTGGCCTCCATCCCGCGCGGGCCCCGCGCCCGGCACGGGCTCCGCCCCATCGCGGGCCTGCCGCCCGACCCCGCGCACCGGCCGCCGGGCTGCGCCTTCGCGCCCCGCTGCCCGCGCCAAATCGACGTCTGCTCCGCCGTGATCCCGACCTGGACGGTGCGGCCGCGGGGCGGAGGAGGCCATGCCTGCCACAATCCGGGGGCCGGAGCCGCCGGGCATGGTTGAGGTGCCCCTGCTCCGGGTGGAGGCCGTGTCGAAGCGCTTCGTGCTGCGGCGTTCACTGAGGGCCGCGCTGGCCCGCCAGCCGAGCCCGGCCGTGCAGGCCGCGCGAAACGTCGATCTCGTGCTTCGGCCCGGCGAAGCCTTCGGGCTGGTGGGCGAGTCGGGGTGCGGGAAGACGACGCTCGGCCGCATGGTGCTCGGGCTCGTCCGACCCGACGCCGGGCGGATCACGATCGAGGGACGCGACCCGGCCGGCACCGCCCCGGAGGACAGGGCCGCCCGCCGCCGCGTGCAGATGGTGTTCCAGGACCCCTACGCGTCGCTCAACCCCCGCATGCGGGTGGGCGCCGCTCTGGCGGAGCCGATCCGCGTGCACGGCGTGGTACCGCCCGACAGGGTGGGCGCGGAGGTGGCGAGCCTGCTCGACCGCGTGGGCCTGCCCGCCGCGGCGGCGAGGCGCTACCCCGCGGAGCTGTCGGGTGGCCAGCGCCAGCGGGTCGGCATCGCCCGGGCGCTCGCACTGCGCCCCCGGCTGCTGGTCGCGGACGAGGCCGTGTCGGGGCTGGACGTGTCGGTTCGCGCCCAGATCCTCAACCTGCTCGACGACCTGCGGCGCGACCTCGGGCTGGCGCTGCTGTTCATCAGCCACGACCTGGGCGTCGTCGAGTACCTGTGCGACCGGGTCGCGGTGATGTATCTCGGCGTCCTGGTCGAGACGGGCCCGACCGAGGCCGTGTTCGGCCGTCCCGCCCATCCCTACACCAGCGCGCTGCTCCGCGCGGTCCCGCGCCCGAACCCCGCGCGGTCCGGGACGGCACGGGTGCCCGCGCTCCGGGGCGACCCGCCAAGCCCCGTGTCGCCGCCCAGCGGCTGCCCGTTCCGCACCCGCTGCCCGCGGGCCGAAGCCGTCTGCGCGACCGAACCGCCCCGCGTCGCGCTGCCGGGCGGGCGCTGGTCCGCCTGCCATTTTGCGGAAGCCGTGGCGGCTGGAGCCGATCCCTTCCCCACCCCGGAGGACGCCACCGCATGTGCGACACCATCGTAGCCCTGCCCGAGGCCACCGCGGACGGCGCCGTGCTGCTCGCCAAGAACGCCGACACGGAGGTCAACGAGGCGCAGCAGATCCTGCGCCTGCCCGCCCGCGGCTACGCGCCGGGCGCCGCCGTGCGCATCACCCACCGCGTCATCCCCCAGGCCGCCCGCACGCACGAAGTGCTGCTCGACCGCTCCTTCTGGGCCTGGGGCGGCGAGATCGGCTGCAACGAGCACGGCGTGGCGGTGGGCAACGAGGCGGCCTTCAGCAATCAGCCCGCCGAGGGCGACGGCGTCGTCGTGCTGGACCTGCTCCGGCTGGCCCTGGAACGGGCCGCGACCGCGCGGGAGGCCGTGGACGTGATCGGCCACCACGTCGAGGCCTACGGGCAGGGCGGCAACGTCCAGATGATGGGCAATTACCGCTTCGACGGCGGGCTGCTCGTCGCCGACCGGACGGAAGCCTGGGTGGTCAACTGCGCCGGGCGCCACTGGGCGGCGCGCCGGGCGCGCGCCACGGAGGCGATCTCCAACCGCTACCAGATCACCGACGATTGGGAGATGTCGTCGCTGCCCGTCGACGCGGGCGCGAAGCCCGATTTCCGCGCCCGCTTCGCCGACGAGCACCGCGAACACGAGAGCGGCGCCAACGAGCGCGAAGCCTGCGCGACGGGGCTGCTGGCGGCCAAGCGCGGCCGGATCACGATGCACGACATGGCGGCCGTGCTGCGCCACGTGGGCGAGGGCTACGACGTCGTGAGCGACGAGCGCTCCGTGCGGCTGTGCATGCACGCTGGCCCCACGCCGCAGCGCTTCTGGCACGCGACCGGCGCCATGATCACGGAAGCGCGGCCGGACAGTGTCGTGGTCTGGATGACGGGCACCTCGGCCACCGACCTGTCGATCTTCAAGCCGCTGTTCTTCGGCGTGGACCTGCCCGTGGCGGGCCTCCGGCCCACCGAGGTCGACGCGCCCGACACGCTCTGGTGGCGGCACGAGCGCCTCCACCGCCGCGCCATGGCGCACTACGCGCAAGTGCGGCCCGAGATCCGCGCCGAGTTCGACGCCCTGGAACGGGGGTTCCACGACGCATCGGCGGGTGTCCGCGGGGGGACGGCGGCCGAAAAACTCCAGTTCGCCGCGTCGTGCTGGCACGCGGCCTCGGAGACCACGGACCGCTGGATCGAGCGCCTCGAACGGCGCCCCTACGCGTTCTCCCACGACGGGTACCGGGCCATGTGGGAGCGGTTCAACGCCGAAGCCTCGCTGGTGCTTTAGGCGATTTGCAGTGAGTGGAGTGCGCCCGGGCGAAACGCGTCGTGCGGAGGGCTCGGGCATCCTTCGTTGGCCACCAGCCATGTCGTGTGTTGCAAGACCTTCCAACTATTTCGGGGCGCCGCGCATCAACTGACCTTCAGCAGGCTTTCGAAGCGGGGATTGACCTCGTCGAAGATCGGCAGCGACGCGGCCCCCAGGACGACGGCCTGCTGGCTTCCGCTTGCGAGCACAACGCGGGGCAGAGGTCGGCCGGGGCGCGAGCCGACCGATACCGGCAGGGGATTCGCCGCCCTCGCGAGCCGCTCCAGAAGCCCGCGAGGCGCCATGCCCCCCAGGATCACGGTTTCCGGGTCCAACGTGGACTCCAAGATGCCGACCGCCCGCGCGAAGCGCGGGGCGGCGTCCTCGATCCAGAAAAAGTACGCCGACCCTCTCGGACAGTCACGATTTCCCCTCCTTGGCACGGCGACTTGGTACGCCTTTGCCGGAAACGGCGAGCGTGGCACACTTCATTTTGTCCGGACAACCCAACATCCGCTCAAGTGGTTTCAATTGAGGAAATGGGCCGCCGACGCTGACCCTTGAGAACCGACGGCAGCCCACCTATGATCCTGTGCGGACATGCACATGATCGATCGCTCAACGCCAATTCCGCTTTATTTTCAGCTGGCTGAGGAGATCAGAGGCCAGATTGCCTCCGGCCTGTTCGCCCCCGGCGGCCGCCTTCTCTCCGAGCAGGAATTCTGTACCCACTATGACGTGTCGCGCAGCGTGGTCCGGCAGGCCTTGCAGTCCCTGTCAAACGACGGGCTGATCGACACAGCACGAGGCCGCGGCGCGTTCGTCCGCGAGCGCAAGGTTCCTTTCAAGCTGACGCAGCACCTCGACCCGCTGCACGACGACATGGCCAAGGCCGGCTTTCAGCTGACCACCAAACTGCTTCAGCAGCGCCTCGTCGACGCGCCGGCCTACGTTGCGGCCCATATCGGCGACAGACGCGCCGTGTTTCTCAGGCGGCTTCGGTACGCCGACGGGCAAGTGCTGCTGGTGGTCGAGAACTACATTTCGTACGCGCGTGTGCCTCAGCTCCTCGAGTTTGCGGAACTCGAGACCATCTCGCTCTACGATTACCTTGGAAAGCAATGCGGACTGATCGCGTCTACCGGCAAGCGTATCATCGAGATCGGTAAGGTCGGCCAGAGTACGGCCAACCTGCTCGGCCTCAAACCTGGATCGCGTGCGCTTTTCAACCGCGAGGTCACGTATGACCAGAACGGCGAGGTGCTCGAATATTACGAGTCTTGGCATCACCCCGACCGAACACGCTTATCTATTGATCTTCACAGGACAGTGAAATAGCCGCCACGACAATGATCCAGCTGCATTCCAACCCGAACGGCTGCGCACGACTCCCTCACGAGTGGCTTGACCGCGACGGCCCCGACTCGGTCCACCAACTGTCTCTGACCGGCTTCCGCCAAAAAACGAAAACGCGCCCACCACCACGGTTTTCACCTGCAATTTAAAGGCGAACACAGCAAGAACATCGTGCATCCGTTCCCTTTTTGTTTTAGCATCCATCATCATCGGTGATGGACCTTGGGCTGTGGGAGCGGTCGATGTTGACGAGTAAGCAGAATGAATTGCTGCGCTTCATCCACGAGCGCCTCAAGGCCGACGGCGTACCGCCATCGTTCGACGAGATGAAGGATGCCCTCGACCTCCGGTCGAAATCGGGCATCCATCGCCTGATCATGGCGCTGGAAGAGCGTGGCTTCATCCGGCGGCTTCCCAACCGGGCGCGCGCGCTCGAGGTGCTGCGCATGCCCGAGGCGGCGTCGGCTCCCGAAGCCAGGCAGGCGCGCTTCGCGCCGAGCGTCATCGAGGGAAGCCTGGGGCGGGGCCGGCCACCTCGTCCCGCCGCGGGGGCGTCCGAGCAGGACAACGGGCCCGTGTCGATCCCCATGATGGGACGGATCGCTGCGGGCGTGCCCATCGCCGCGATCCAGACCCGCGCCTACATGGTCGCGGTGCCGCCCGACCTGCTGGCCGCGGGCGAGCATTTCGCGCTGGAGGTGCGCGGCGATTCGATGATCGAGGCGGGCATCCTCGACAGCGACACGGTCATCATCCGCAGGCAGGACGCGGCCGACACGGGCGACATCGTCGTGGCGCTGGTGGACGACGAGGAGGCGACCCTCAAGCGCCTCCGCCGCCGCGGCGCCTCGATCGCCCTGGAAGCCGCCAACCCGGCCTACGAGACCCGCATCTTCGGACCCGACCGGGTCAAGATCCAGGGCAAGCTCGTGAGCCTGATGCGGCGGTACTGAGGGACGGGGTCAGCCGGCCGCGCCGGTGCGGCCCGAGGCGACGAGGGCGGCCAAACCTCGCTCGCCCGCGTCTTCGTAGCCGGATGCTACGCCCGCCCGATCCGCCTCCGAGCGGTTCTGGCTCATCTTCCACTTGGCCTCGATCCGTTCGATGGGGATCTCCACGCCGACGATTCCCTTGAGCTGACCGGCGACGAAGGCGGGAGGTGCGTCCTCCACCGCCCACGGCGCCGCACGTGCGCCCTCGTGCGCCACGGTCAGACGATCAACCTGGGCGCGCAGCCAGCCGATGTCGTCGATGACCCGGGGCCGCCCCCTGACCTGCGCCATGATGTAGTTCCAGGTCGGCACCACCTTGCCCGTGTCGCGCTTGGTGGCGTACCAGCTCGGCGTCACGTAGGCCTGCGGTCCCTGGAAGACGACGAGGCACTCGGTTCCCGAGGCCAGCTCGGCCAACTGCCCGTTGGCCCGCGCGAGATGGCCGAGCAGCGTGCCATTCCCCTCCCCGTCCGCGTCGAGCAGGAAGGGGATCGGGTTGGCCACCAGCCCGCCCGGCCCCGCCGTGACCAGCAGCCCGAGCGGGTGCGCGCGGATCAGCGCGTGCTGGACGTCGATGCGGTCTTCGCGAAAGTGAGGTGGCTGGTACAAGGGGCAACTCCCCGGTTCTCGGACGAGCCATAGCGGGTCCGTCGTCACCCCCGCAAGCCCCGTCCCGACAGTCCTTCGCAGCGTCGCGGAGTGCGGCTATGACGGAGGAACGATCCCGTTTTCCCCCGAGCCCGTCCATGCCCCGCCCGCTCCCGCTCGCTCTGTTCCTCGCCCTCGCGGCGCAGCCCGGCGCCGCGCAGGGTGTCAAACCGGCGACGCCCGGCCCCGTCAGCGCCGACCCTGCCAACACGTCGGCGACGTTCGGCGACTGGGTCCTTCGCTGCCAGCGGGTCGGCGAAGCCGACAAGCAGCGCAAGCTCTGCGAGGTCGCGCAGGTCGTCCAGTTGCCCGATCGCACCGCGCCCGTGGCCGAAGTCGCGCTCGGGCGTCCGCCGGGCGAGTCCGCCCTTCACGTCACCGCGGTGCTGCCCGCCAACGTGTCGTTCCCGAGCAGCGTGCAGTTCGCGGGTCCCGACAAGCCCCCGCACGCCGCCGACCTCCAGTGGCGGCGCTGCCTGCCCGGCGGCTGCTTCGCCGACGCGGTGGCGAACGACGACAGCCTGAAGGCGTGGCGCGCCGCGACCGACGCCGGGCGGCTCGCATTCAAGGACGCGGCCGGCCGCGACGTGGCGCTGCCGATCTCGTTCCGCGGGCTCGCCCAGGCCCTGGACGCGCTCGCCCGATCCTGAGGCGTCCGGACCAGAAGCCGCGCGGAAGAAACACCGTCCGGCGCGGCTTGCGGGGCGCGGGCGCGGCCCTTAGGGTCCCGGCCTTCTTCGGACACGGCCGTCCAGGTCACGGCCGGCGCTCCACACCGCAGCGGACCCGGCGCGTGCCATGACTGTCATCCCTTCCGTCGTCGACGCCATCGGCCGCACGCCGCTGATCAGACTCCGGCGCGCCTCGGAGGAGACCGGCTGCATGATCCTGGGCAAGGCGGAGTTCATGAACCCCGGCGGGTCGGTGAAGGACCGTGCCGCGCTCGCCATGGTGCGCGACGCCGAGCGGAGGGGCACGCTCCGGCCCGGCGGGACGATCGTCGAGGGGACGGCGGGCAACACCGGGATCGGCCTGTCCCTCGTCGCGAACGCGCTGGGCTACAAAACCGTCATCGTCATCCCCAACACGCAGAGCCAGGAGAAGAAGGACGTCCTGCGGCTGTCCGGCGCCGAACTGATCGAAGTGCCCGCCGTGCCCTACGCCAATCCCGGCAATTACGTGAAGGTGTCGGGACGCCTGGCCGAGCGCCTGGCCCGCACGCGGGACGGCGGGGCGATCTGGGCCAACCAGTTCGACAACGTCGCCAACCGCCAGGGCCACGCCGAAACCACCGGGCCGGAAATCTGGGACGGCACGGACGGCAAAATCGACGGCTTCATCTGCGCGGTCGGCACCGGCGGCACGCTGGCCGGTGTGAGCCTCGCGCTGAAGGCCCGCGACTCGGCCGTGCGGATCGGGCTCGCGGACCCGATGGGTGCGGCGCTCTACAGCTACTACACGTCGGGCGAGTTGCGGGCCGAGGGCTCGTCTATCACGGAGGGCATCGGGCAGAACCGCATCACCGCCAACCTGGACGGCACTGTCGTGGACCACGCCTACCAGATCACCGACACGGAGGCGCTCGGCGTCCTGTACGGGCTCGCGCAGGAGGAGGGCCTGTTGCTGGGCGGGTCGGCGGGCATCAACGTGGCGGGCGCGATCCGTCTCGCCCGGACGCTCGGCCCGGGCCATACGATCGTGACGATCCTGTGCGACTCGGGATATCGCTACGCCTCGAAACTGTTCAACCCGGTCTTCCTGCGCGCCAAGTCGCTGCCCGTGCCGCCCTGGCTCGGTCGCGAGCCGGGCGTGACGGCGGAGGACCTTCGATGACGACCCTGCTGTTTCGCGACGACGCCTACCTGCGCGAGGCCGCGGCCACGGTGGTGTCGCTCTCGGAGGATGGGGCCGCGGTGCTGGACCGCACGCCCTTCTACGCGCAGGGCGGCGGCCAGCCGGGCGACACGGGTCATCTGCGTCTGAGCGACGGCACGCTGGTGAGCGTCACCGACACGCTCTACGCCGCGGACCGGACGACCGTGCAGCATCGCCTGCGCGAGGGCGGCGACGCGGTCCGGGTGGGTGACGCCGTCACCGCCGTCCTCAACTGGGAAGGGCGGTTCGCGCGCATGCGCGTCCACACGGCCCTGCACCTGCTCAGCGTGGTGCTGCCCTTTCCCGTGACGGGCGGCTCCATCGGGACCGGCGAGGGGCGGCTCGACTTCGACATGCCCGCGGACGGCGCCGACCGCGCCACCACCGAGGCTAAGCTGGCCGAACTCATCGCGAGCGACGCGCCCGTGACAACGGAATGGATCACCGACGCCGAGCTCGACGCGAACCCGGGCCTCGTGAAGACCATGAAGGTCCAGCCCCCGAGGGGGTCCGGCCGCGTGCGGCTGGTGCGGATCGGCACGATCGACCTGCAGCCCTGCGGCGGGACGCACGTGGGCCGGACGGGCGAGATCGGCCGCGTGGCGATCACGGGCATCGAGAAGAAGGGCAAGCAGAACAGGCGCGTCCGGCTGGCCCTGGCATGAGCCTTCTCCTGCCCATACGTCCGACCCCAGCCGCGCGAGTTCACCTCAGGCGATGACCTTCACCACGACCCAGCTCGGCCACGCCGTGCAAGCCCCGGCTTCCCCCGACGAGGCGGTGCTCGATCGCGTGCCCAACCCGCACGCGGGCACGCTCTACCTCGCGCGCTTCACCGTCCCCGAATTCACCTCGCTCTGCCCCGTGACGGGCCAGCCGGATTTCGCCCACCTGGTGATCGACACCGTGCCCCGTGACTGGCTCGTCGAATCGAAGTCGCTGAAGCTCTACCTGACCTCGTTCCGCAACCACGGCGCCTTCCACGAGGACTGCACGGTGCGGATCGGCAAGGACCTGGTCGAGCGGCTCGATCCCGTTTGGCTGCGCATCGGCGGCTACTGGTACCCCCGCGGCGGCATTCCCATCGACGTCTTCTGGCAGACCGGGGTGCCGCCCGAGGGGGTGTGGCTGCCGGACCAGGGCGTGCCGCCCTACCGTGGCCGGGGCTGATCGGCTCTGCGGGCGGCGCGGGCCCGGCGGAGCGACGGCAGTTCGGGGTTGAACAGCGGCAGCGGCAGGCGGGGCTCGCGGCGTGCGGGTAGGCCGGAGGCCGCGAGGACCTGCAGCGCGTAGGTGCGGCGGCGCAGTTCCACCGCGAGGTCGTTGCGGTCGCGCAGGCCGCTGAGCTCCGCATAGGGAATGGGCGCGCCGACCGCCACGGCGAGGTCGGTGCCGATCCGCTTCTTGACCTCGCGGAAGATCAGCGAGAGCCGGAGCGTCTGGCTGACGTGGCTGGCGACCTGGAACAGGCGGCTGTTCTGCCCCATGAAGCAGATCGGCACCACGGTCGCCTTGGCACGCTGGACGAGCTGGGCGGTGAACGGCTGCCAAGCCGAGTCGACGGCGGGCTTGCGGCCGAGGCGGTCCGGTGCGGTCGACACGGCGCCCGCCGGAAACACCACGACGCAGCCGCCGCGGGCGAGGTGGTCGCGGGCGAGCGAACGCGAGGTCAGGTTGGTTTGCAGCGCTTCTTCCGACCCCGAGAAGTCGACGGGCAGCAGGTAGGGCCTGACCTCCGGTGCGCGCAGCAGGAGCGAGTGGGTCAGGACCAGGAAGTCCTTGCGGACCTTCTCGACCAGCCAGGAGATCACCAGGCCGTCGAGCACGCCGTAGGGGTGGTTCGCGACCACCACGACCGGCCCGTGCCTGGGAATCGCGTCCAGCGCCGCGGGATCGAAGAGGACGTTCAGGGCGAGCCGGCGAATGGCGGATTGGAAGAAGCTTTCCCCCGGCACCGGACACTGCCGGTGGCCCATGTAGATCGTCTTCAGCTTCCGCTGCCCGGTCGCCGCCTCCACCAGGCGGATGAGGTTCCGCTTGACCGCCGGAGCGGCCGGGTCGGCGTAGGTGAACAGCGAGTCTTCCATCCCGACAGCGATAGCGTCGAGACGTGAAAGGCGTGTGACCGCCTGCTCCGGGCTGGCGCCAACAGTAGATCAGCGCTTGGCGAGCGCGTCGAAGGCCATCAGCGTTTCGAGGAGCGGGCGCATCTCGGCGAGCGGCACCATGTTGGGCCCGTCCGACAGGGCCTCGTCGGGCCGCTCGTGCGTTTCGATGAACACGCCCGCGACCCCGACCGCCACGGCGGCGCGCGCCAGCACGGGAACGAACTCGCGCTGGCCGCCCGAGCGCGAGCCCATGCCGCCCGGCTGCTGCACCGAATGCGTCGCGTCGAAGATCACCGGCGCACCCGTTCCCATCGCCATCGCGGGGAGGGCGCGCATGTCGGACACCAGCGTGTTGTAGCCGAAGCTGGTGCCCCGCTCGGTCACCAGCACGCCGGTCGCGCGATCGAGCTTGGCGACCACGTTGGGCATGTCCCAGGGGGCGAGGAACTGCCCCTTCTTCACATTGACGACCCGTCCCGTGGCGGCCGCGGCCAGCAGAAGGTCGGTCTGGCGGCACAGGAAGGCGGGGATCTGCAGCACGTCCACCACGGTGGCGACGGCGGCGCACTGCTCGGCCGAGTGGACGTCGGTGAGGACGGGGCAGCCGAACCGCGCCTTGATCTCGGCGAAGACCGGCAGCGCCTCGCCGAGCCCGACGCCCCGCGCGCTGTCGGCCGAGGTCCGGTTGGCCTTGTCGAAGGACGTCTTGAACACGAAGCCGAGACCGAGCGCGGCCGTCATCTCGACCAGCGCGTGGGCCATCTCCAGCGCGTGATCCCTGCTCTCCATCGCGCACGGCCCCGCGATCAGGGCGAGCGGCGCGCGGTTGCCGAAGTGCACCGCGCCGCGCCCTTCGCCGACCAATACCTCGCGCTGCGCGACTGGAGGCTCCATGCTCACACCAACCGCGACTGGACGAGCGCGGCCGCGACGAAGCTCGCGAACAGCGGGTGCGGCGCGAACGGCCGCGACTTCAGTTCGGGGTGGTATTGCACGCCGATGAACCAGGGGTGGTCGGTGAACTCGACCGTTTCGGGCAGCAGCCCGTCGGGCGACATGCCGGAAAAGCGCAGGCCGCTGGCCTCCAGCCGCTCCCGGTAGGCCGTGTTCACCTCGTAGCGATGCCGGTGCCGCTCGCTGATCTCCGCCTCGCCGTAGATGGCGGCGATCTTGGAGCCGGGCTCCAGCATCGCGCGGTAGGCACCCAGCCGCATGGTGCCGCCGAGGTCGCCCTCGCGGGAGCGGCGCTCCAGCTCGTTGCCGCGCATCCACTCCGTCATCAGGCCCACCACCGGGTCCGGACAGGGACCGAACTCGGTCGAATTGGCGTCCGGCACCCCGCCAAGCGTCCGTGCGGCCTCGATCACCGCCATCTGCATGCCGAAGCAGATGCCGAAATAGGGGACCTTCCGCTCGCGCGCGAAGCGGGCCGCCTTGATCTTGCCCTCGGCGCCGCGCTGCCCGAAGCCGCCGGGCACCAGGATGCCGTTGACGCCTTCGAGGTGGGACGCCGGGTCGTCGCCCTCGAACACCTCCGACTCGATCCAGTCGAGCTTGACCTCGACGCGGTTGGCGAGGCCGCCGTGCATCAGCGCCTCGTTGAGCGACTTATAGGCGTCCTTCATGCCCGTGTATTTTCCCACGACCGCGATGGTCACCCTGCCCTCGGGCGTGGTGACGCGGTCCATGACGGCGTTCCAGCGCGTCATGTTGGGTTTCGGGGCGGGCTCGATGCCGAAGGCCGCCAGCACGGAGCGGTCGAGGCCCGCGGCGTGGTAGGCGCGCGGCACGTCGTAGATGGAGGCCACGTCGCGCGCCTCGATGACCGCGTCCTCGCGCACGTTGCAGAACAGGCCGAGCTTGCGGCGCTCCTCGGGCGGGATGGCCCGGTCGGTGCGGCAGAGCAGGATGTCGGGCTGCACGCCGATGGAGCGCAGCTCCTTGACGGAATGCTGGGTGGGCTTGGTCTTGAGCTCGCCCGCGCTCGGGATGTAGGGCAGCAGCGTCAGGTGGATGTAGATCGCGTGGCCGCGCGGCAGCTCGTTGCCGAGTTGGCGGATGGCCTCGAAGAAGGGCAGGCCCTCGATGTCGCCCACCGTGCCGCCGATCTCCACCAGGATGAAGTCGGTGCCCTCGTTGCCCGACAGCACGAACTCCTTGATGGCGCCCGTCACGTGCGGGATCACCTGCACCGTGCCGCCCAGGTAGTCGCCGCGCCGCTCCTTGGCGATGATCTCCTGGTAGATGCGGCCCGCCGTGACGTTGTCGTCGCGGGTCGCGGGACGGCCGGTGAACCGCTCGTAGTGGCCGAGGTCGAGGTCGGTCTCGGCGCCGTCGTCCGTGACGAAGACTTCGCCGTGCTGGTAGGGGCTCATCGTCCCGGGATCGACGTTGAGGTAGGGGTCGAGCTTCCTCAGCCGGACCGAGTAGCCGCGGGCCTGAAGCAATGCTCCGAGGGCCGCCGACGCCAGCCCCTTGCCGAGCGAAGACACCACGCCGCCGGTGATGAAGATGTACCGCGCCATGGGGTGTCACGCTTAGCGGGTTCGGGACGGGCTGACGAGTCCCAACGGTGAAGCGCAAGACCACGCCTGTGGACGCCCGGGGTTCTGTCCGACGGGGCGGATGAGGGGGATCACTGGCCTGCGGCTCCCCTCATCCGTCGCGGCTCATGCCGCGCCACCTTCTCCCGTGAACGGGAGAAGGATCCAACGCTACTGCGACTTCGGCGCCTCGGGCGCGCTGGGAACCGTGGGCGCCGTCGGGGCGCCGTTGCGCTGGTTCTCGAGCGTTTTCAGGCGATCGAGGAGATTGCCGTCCGCCGGCCCGGGCGCCGTCTGCCCGGCGCGCGGCACGGCCGTGTCGAGGATCGATTTCGGCGCCCGGCCGTAGCTCGCGATCATCGACAGCGCGATGCTGGTGACAAAGAACAGGGCCGCCAGGATGGCGGTCGCGCGGGTGAGCGCGTTGGCCTGGCCCCGCCCGGTCATGAACCCGCCCCCGCCCCCCATGCCCAGGGCGCCGCCTTCCGATCGCTGCAGCAGCACGGTGGCGACCAGGGCCACGACGATCATGAGGTGGAACACGATCAGGACGGTTTGCATCAACGGGGCTCGAACAACGGGCCAAGCCGCGGTCGCGGGGGAGCGACCGCGGCGGGCGGAACGGGTTGGGGGGCTTCTACACGAAGGGGCCGGGTTGGCAAACCGGCCGGAGCCGCGACGCAGGGCTTCCGACTTCAGGTGAACGACGGCCGGTTCTGCCCTTCTCCCCTCGGGGAAGAAGGGCATCGCTCGGCACCGATCGCGTTAACCTGAATTCGGAGCCCTGAGCCGCGACGCCGTCCCGCGACGGGACCGCCCGCGCGGCGTCAGTCGCGGTACACGCCCGCGATCCCGAGGAAGTCCGCGGCCTTCAGGCTGGCGCCGCCCACCAGCGCGCCGTCCACGTTGTCGAGGCCCAGCAGCACCCGGGCGTTGTCGGGCTTCACCGACCCGCCGTAGAGGATGCGGACCGCGGCCCCCCGGCCGGGCAGGAGCTGCCGGAGCCGCTCCCGGATGAACGCGTGCATGGCGGCCACGTCCTCGACGGTGGGGACGAGCCCGGTGCCGATGGCCCAGATGGGCTCGTAGGCCAGCACGATCGTGTCGGTGTCCGCGTCCGGCGGCACGGAGCCTTCGAGTTGCCCCCCGACGACCGACAGGGCCGCGCCCGCATCCCGCTCGGCCCGTGTTTCGCCCACGCACAGCACGGCCAGGAGACCCGCCCGGCGCGCGGCCTGCGCCTTGGCGCGCACCAGGGCGTCGGTTTCCCCATGGTCGGCCCGGCGCTCGGAATGGCCGACGATCACCAGGCTCGCGCCCGCGTCCCGCAGCATCTCGGCCGCGATGTCGCCGGTGTGCGCCCCCGCCGCCGGCACCGCGCAATCCTGCCCGCCCAGGCGCAGGGTCGGTCCGGCCAGCGGGGCCGCGCGGGCGATCAGCGTCGCGGGAAGGCACAGGGCGCAATCGGCACGGCCGGCGGCGCCGCGCGCGAGACCGTCGGCCACCGCGCTCACCTCCCTCAGCGAGGCGTCGAGCCCGTTCATCTTCCAATTGCCGGCCACGATCGGGTGTGACGATGCCATGGTGGTCCTCGCGGTCAGAAGCCCCTATGCAGGACGCAGCAGCTACCGTCCGGCCGCCGCCGTGGCAAGCGGGGCGCCCGGACATAGTTTTGTGGCGCTTGCCCGCTAGTCCGGCAGCGGTGGCGGACCAGGACCTCGGAAACGTGCGGCGATGACGGAGCAAGAGGAGGCCGACCGGCTCAGCAAGGCGATCGCTTCCTTCGTGCGCGCGGAGTTCGAGGCGCCCGTCCACGTGGTGGTGGGGTTCTGCGACCTGCTGATCGAGGATGCCGCCCGCGACGGGCTGGACGCCTACCTCGACGACCTCGGCAAGATGAGGACCGCGGGAGCGACCCTGGAAGCGCTGGTCGCCAAGCTGCTGGACGACACGGCCTCCGACCTCGCGCTCGCCTCGGGGGAGGTGGAGGCGGTGTCGGGCGCGCTCAGGCATGAGTTGCGCACGCCCATCACCGCCCTGCTCGGCTACGGCGAACTTTTGAGCGAGGAGGCGCGCGACAGCGGGCACCACGCCCTTCTCAGCACGCTCGACGGCCTGCTCGACGCGTCGCGCCGCCTGCTCGAGCAGATCGACGCCCTGGTCGACCTGCTGCGGGTGCAGCGTCCCGCCGACGCGAGTTCCGACGAGGCGGCGCTGGACACGCCCGGCCTGCCGCAGGCAGTGGACAGCATCCGCGCCGTGCTGTTCGACGAGCCGCAGCCTCAGCCGGTGGTGAAAGGGCGCATCCTGGTCGTCGACGACAACGTATCGAACCTCGACCTGGTGACGCGACGGCTCAAGCGGGACGGCCACGAAGTGTCCGCCTGCCAGTCGGGCGAGGCCGCGCTCGACCTCGTGGGCAAGCGGGCGTTCGACCTCGTGCTGCTGGATCTCATCATGCCCGGCCTCACCGGCATCGACGTGCTGCGGGCGCTGAAGGCGGACGAGGCCACGCGGACGCTGCCCGTCATCATGACCTCGGCCATGGAGGAGGTGGACGGAGCCGTCCGCTGCATCGAGGCGGGCGCCGACGACTTCATCGCCAAACCGCTCGACCCCGTGCTCCTGCGGGCCCGCCTCAATGCCGCCCTCGACCGCAAGCTGCTGCGCGACCGCGAAAGGGAGATCGCCGAACGCCTCGAAGTCGAGCGCGTCCGCTCCGAAACGCTGCTGCGCAACGTGCTGCCCGCGCCCATCGTGGAGCGGCTGCGGCGGGGCGAAACGGCCATCGCGGACCATTACGAGAGCGTCACAATCCTGTTCTGCGACCTCGTGGGGTTCACCGCCATAGCATCCCTGCTCAAGCCGGGCGAGATCGTGAGCCTGCTCAACGACATCTTCTCCCGCTTCGACGAATTGGCGGGGGAAAGCGGGCTCGAGAAGATCAAGACGATCGGCGACGGCTACATGGCGGCCGCGGGCCTGCCCGAGCCGCGGGACGACCACGCCGCGGCGGTCGCGGCGGTGGCGCTCAGGATGCCCGCCATCGTCCGTTCGGCGAGCCGCGGGCGCGGGCAGCCGCTCGACCTCCGGCTGGGCATCCACACGGGGCCCGCGGTGGCGGGCATCATCGGCAGCCAGAAGTTCGCCTACGACGTGTGGGGCGACACGGTGAACACGGCGAGCCGCATGGAGCGGCACGGCACGCCGGGCCGCGTCCACATCACGGACGCCACCCGTCGCGCGCTCGGCGACCGCTACACCTACGACGCCTTGCCGCCGATGGACATCAAGGGCAAAGGGAGGATGGAAACCTTCCTGATCCGGTGAGCCCGGTGTTGCCCGAGGGAGCCCGCTTGCCCGACCCGTCCCGCGCCGACCTGCTGAGGCGTATCGCCGACGCGCTGGAGCGCCTCGCTCCCCCGCCGCCGCCCGCCCCGGACTTCGATGTCGCCGACGCCTTCGTGTGGTCGGCGGCCCGCGGTCAACTGCAGCCGGTGGCCCGCGTCAACCGCGTGGCTTTCGCTCTCCTGCGCGGCATCGACCGGGTGCGCGATCAATTGCTGGACAACACGCTGCGCTTCTCTCGCGGGCTGCCGGCCAACAACGCGCTGCTGTGGGGCGCGCGGGGCATGGGCAAGTCGTCGCTCGTGAAAGCCGTGCACGCGGAGGTCAACGCGGGCGGCACGGGGCGGCTCAAGCTGGTGGAAATCCACCGCGAGGACATCGACGGCCTGCCCGACCTGATGGCGCTGCTGCGCGAGGCCCCGCACAGGTTCGTGCTGTTCTGCGACGACCTGTCCTTCGACGGCGACGACACGTCTTACAAGTCGCTCAAGGCCGTGCTGGACGGCGGCATCGAGGGGCGTCCGGCGAACGTCGTGCTCTACGCCACGTCCAACCGCCGCCACCTGCTGCCCCGCGACATGATGGACAACGAGCGCGCCACCGCCATCAACCCGGGCGAGGCCGTGGAAGAGAAGGTGTCGCTGAGCGACCGCTTCGGCCTCTGGCTCGGGTTCCACAAATGTTCGCAGGACGACTACCTGGACATGGTGTCGGGCTACGCGGCCGCGCTGCGCCTCGACGTCCCGTCGGGCAGGCTGGCCGCGGAGGCGCTGGAATGGGCGACGACGCGGGGGTCGCGCTCCGGGCGCACGGCGTGGCAGTTCATCCAGGACCTCGCGGGCCGCGAAGGCGTCCCGATCGAGGCCGAACGATAAGAGAACGAAAGCGGCAGGCCTTTCCTTGGACCTGCCGCCTCCATTGCGCACCCGAGGTCTCGTGTCTCGCGGGAACCCGCGGGCGCTTTCCTGGCCCGGCTCTCCTTGGAGCCGGGCAATCCTGTCAGAGACCCGCCAGATACTGGGTCGGGTCGACCGGCGTGGACCCCTTGCGCAGCTCGAAGTGGAGCTGGGGCGAGGACACATTGCCCGACTGGCCGGACTTGGCGATCGTCTGGCCGCGCTTGACCTGGTCGCCCCGCTTGACGTCGAGTTCGCCGTTGTTGGCGTAGGCGGTCACGTAGCCGTTCGGGTGGCGGATCAGCACGAGGTTGCCGTACCCCTTCAGCTCGCTGCCCGCGTAGGCCACGGTTCCCGTCTCCGCCGCCTTGACGGCCGTGCCTTCCGGCACCGCGATGTTGATGCCGTCGTTGCCGCCCTTGAAACCCTGGATGATGCGGCCGCGGGCGGGCCAGCGGAACTCCGGGTTGCCCGCGCCGTCCGCCACGGGGGCGGCCGCGGGAGCCGCCGGTGCCGCGGACGCGACCTCGGCGGGCTTGGGCTGAACAGTCGGGGCAGGCTTGGCAGCGGCGGGCGCCGGCACGAGCGCGGCCGCATGGACCGGGGCGGGCTTGACCGGGGCCGGTGCCACGGCGGCGGTGCGGGGCGCCGGGGCGGGCTTGCCGGCCACGACATTCTCGGGCGTGACGGGCTCGGGCTGCC
>CAXTFJ010000039.1:0-35325 GCA_964243405.1 uncultured Lichenihabitans sp.
CTCCCAAGGACAGCGTCAACTGGGGCTTCAACGAGATCGTGGCGGGCTTCTACTCGGGCACCTGCGCGATGCTCGACCAGGACCCCGACGCGCTGATCGCCGTGGCGGAGCGCATGAAGCCCGAGGAATTCGGCGTCACCTCCATGCCCAAGGGGCCTGCGGGCAAGGCCTTTCCGACGCTGGGCTACGCGGGCTGGTCCGTCTTCGCGAGCAGCGCCAACAAGGACCTCGCCTGGAAGCTGGTCCAGGTGCTGGACGGCCCCGAGGGCAACCTGGCCTGGAACAAGCGCACGGGGGCGCTGCCCATCTACAAGGCCGCGGCCCAGGATCCCTTCTACGCGAGCGACCAGTTCAAGGGCTGGTTCGCGGAGCTGGCCGACAAGGACGAAGTGCCCACCATCATGCCCACCAGCCTGCCGGGCTTCGCCTATTTCGCGGACTCGCTCGCCGTGAAGTCGAGCCAGCAGGCCCTGCTCGGGCAGATCACCCCCGAGCAGCTCAACGCGCAATGGGCCGACTTCCTCACCAAGGCCAAGAAGAAGCAGGCGGCCAGTCAGTGAGACCAGGCGGGTCGCGGGCGTGACGGCCCTCAGCCTCGCCGCCCCCAAGGTCCGGCGCCTCGGCAGGCGCCGGCTGGCGCTGGTGCTGGAGCCCTATCTCTACACCATGCCCTCGGTGGTGCTGATCGCGGCCGTGATGCTGGTGCCGCTCGCCATCGGCCTGTCCTACGCGGTGCGCGACATCACGCTGCTGGACCCGTTCAGCGGCGGCTTCGTGGGCCTCGACCATTTCCGCGAGATCTGGGGCGACGACGCCTTCTGGAACGCGCTGCGCAACACGGTCACCTGGACGGTGGCCTCCGTGGCGCTGCAGTTCGGCCTGGGCCTGGTGCTCGCGCTGCTGCTGAGCCGGCCGTTCCCGGGCCGGGCGGTGGTCCAGGCGCTGGTGTTCCTGCCCTGGGCGGTGCCGGGCTTCCTGTCGGGCCTGAACTGGGCCTGGCTGTTCAACCCCGTCGTGGGACCGCTGCCGCACTGGTTCGTGGCGCTCGGGCTGATGGCCACGCCCGATGACATCCTGTCGAGCCCGACCCACGCGCTCTGGGGGCCCATCACCGCCAACGTGTGGTGGGGCATCCCCTTCTTCGCCATTACGCTGCTCGCCGCGCTGCAGTCGATCCCCGTCGACCTTTACGAGGCGGCCGCCATGGACGGCGCGGGCGCCGCCACCCGGTTCCGCCACATCACCCTGCCCTTCCTGGCACCCACGATGGCGATCACGGTGCTGCTGCGCACCGTGTGGGTGGCCAATTCCGCCGACCTGATCGTCGTCATGACCGGCGGCGGCCCGGCCGATTCCACGCAGATCCTGGCGAGCTACATCTTCACGCAGGCCTTCCGGCGGCTCGACTTCGGCTACGCCTCGGCGGTCGCGGCCGTGCTGCTCGTCCTGCTGCTCGCCTACGCGCTGGCGCTCGTTGTGCTGCGCCAGACCGTGCTGGCGCGGGCGTAAAGGATGCTGGGACGCAGGAGCCCCGCGGCCTGGGCGCTGCACTACGGCCTGCTCGCGGGCTTCGTGGCCTTCGCGCTCTTCCCGCTCTTCTGGCTCCTGAAGGTGTCGGTGACGCCCGACAGCCTGCTCTACAGCGAGGGCGTCCGGCTGTGGCCCTCGCAGGCCACGCTGGACCACTACGTCTCGGTCGCGAGCCGCACCGCGTTCCCGCTGTTCTTCCGCAACAGCGTCGTGGTGTCGGGGCTGACGGCGCTGCTCGCCACGGCGGTCGCGGCGGGAGCGGGCTACGGCTTCTCGCGCTTCGCCTTCGCGGGCAAGATCTGGATCGTCGGCGTGATGCTGGTGACCCAGATGTTTCCGCTCGTCATGATCGTGGCGCCGGTGTTCCGCCTGCTGGCCCCGCTCGGGCTCACCAACAGCCTGACCGGGCTGGTGATCGTCTACACGGCCTTCAACGTGCCCTTCGCGAGCTTCCTCATGCAGTCCTTCTTCGACGGCATCCCCAAGGACCTCGAGGAAGCCGCAATGATGGACGGCGCCACCCGGTTCGGGGCCCTGCTGCGCATCACCCTGCCGCTCACCCTGCCGGGCGTGGCGGCGACGCTCGGCTTCGTGTTCACGGCGGCGTGGAGCGAGTTGCTGTTCGCGCTCATGCTCAACTCGTCGAATGCGGCCAGCACCTTCCCCGTGGGGCTGCTCGCCTTCGTGTCGAAGTTCTCGGTCGATTTCGGGCAGATGATGGCGGCCGGCATCCTGGCGCTCGTTCCCGTCTGCGTCTTCTTCTTCCTGATCCAGCGCCACCTCGTGCAGGGGCTGACCGCGGGGGCCGTGAAGGGGTAGGGGAACCGGCGCCCTGTTTTGAACGAGATCGGACGGCACGTTGGACACTGAGCTTGGTTTTTGGCTTTCCGCCTCGGACCGTCAACGCCCGCGGGGAGCGAGAACCTTGATCCCAGCTCCCAAACGCCTCGCCGCGGCGCTGGCCGCCGCCATCGTCCTGGCGGGTGCGGGCCCGGCCTCGGCGCACCCGCACGTCTTCGTCGTCGCCAAGGAGGACCTGCTGTTCACGCCCGACGGCCGCATCGGTGGCATCCGCGCGCACTGGACCTTCGACGACCTGTATTCGAGCTTCCTGACCCAGGGGATCGGCGATCCCGACAAGCTCCCCACCCGCGCCGAACTCGCGCCCCTCGCCCAGACGAATGTCGAGTCGCTGGCCGAGTTCGGCTATTTCACGGTCGCCAAGGTGGCGGGCAAACCGGCCGAGTTCGACGCACCCACCGACTATTTCCTCGAAGAATCCGCCGACAAGCTCGTGACCCTGCACTTCACCCTGCCGCTCAAGGAGCCCGCGTCAGCCAAGGTGCTCACCCTGCAAGTCTACGACCCGACCTATTTCGTCTCCTTCGATTTCGACAACACCGACCCGATCACCCTCGTGGGGGCACCGCCGGGCTGTTCGGCCAACGTCAACAAGCCCAAGGCCCTGGACGCGGGCGACAACCAGAAACTTTCGGAAGCCTTCTTCGCCAACCTGTCTCCCGGCGTAGACTTCGGGATCAAGCTGGCGAGCCGCGCGCTGGTGGCCTGCCCGTGAGGCGGACGATGCGGGCCGCGAGCGTGCTCCTGCTGCTCGCCGCGGCGGTAGGGTCGGCCCACGCGCAGGCCCACAACCCGTTCGGCGTCGGCATCTCCGAGGGCGGCGGCTACGCGACCGGCGTCGCGGGCTGGGTCCTGCAGCAGCAGGCGGTGTTCGAGCGCGGGCTGGCGGCCGCCGTGCGGGCCGCCAAGGCGGACGGTTCGGCCCTGTCGTGGCTCGTGGGCCTGAGCTTCGCCTACGGGGTGTTTCACGCCGCGGGCCCCGGACACGGCAAGGTGGTGATGACCTCCTACCTGTTCGCCAGCGGTCGCGCGCTGAAGCGCGGCCTCGTGCTGACGCTGCTCGCCGCCCTGCTCCAGGGGCTCGTGGCCGTGGTCCTGGTCGGCGTCCTGGCGCTGGTGCTGCACGCGACCGCCGGCCGCATGAAGGAGGCCGCCACGCTGATCGAGAGCGCGAGCTTCGCGGGCGTGGCGGTTCTCGGCGCATGGCTCACGCTGCGCAAGGGCCTGCGCTTCGTCCAGGCGGTCCGCGCGCCCCGCCTGCGTTTCGGACGGGTGCGGCGCCCCGCGGCGGTTCCGGCAGGCGCGACGCTCGCGCTCGCCGGCGACCCCTTCGGCGACGCGTGCGGCTGCGAGCCCCCGCGACGCTTTGCCCTCGCCGCCACGGCGCACGGCCCGGATTGCGGCCACACCCACGGGCCGGATCCCTCCCGCCTGGGCGACAGCTTCGCCTGGACGGAGGAAGGCGTGACGGTGCTGGCCGCGGGCCTCCGGCCCTGTTCGGGCGCCATCCTGGTGCTGGTCTTCGCCACCGCGCAGGGGCTGTTCCGGACGGGGGTCGCCGCCGTGCTCGCCATGTCGCTCGGCACGGCCATCACGACGGGCGCCATCGCGACCGTGGCGGTGCTGGCACGGGGAACGGCTGCGAAACTGGCGGCGCCGGGCACCTGGGGCGGAACCGTCGCGGTCCGCGGGCTCGAACTCCTCGCGGCGCTGCTGGTCCTCGTCGCGGGCGTGTCGCTGCTGCTGGGCTACGCCGCGATGGGTGGGGCGTAGGCGCCGCCCTTTTCCCGCCTCGGCTTGACGCGGTCGATGCCGAGCTATGCCCTTCGCCCCGCCAAGCGGGGAGAAGGTGCCCGACAGGGCGGATGAGGGGCCTTTGCGCCCCGACACGACCCCTCATCCGGCCTTTGGCCACCGTCTCCCCCGAGGGGAGAAGGGCAGAACCGGCCGTCGCTAACCTGAAGTCGGAGCCCTGCCCTTCTCCCGCCTCGGCTTGACGCCGCCCCGGGTGGGTGCGAGACGCGGCCGTCCTTTCCTCCCGTACGAGGTGCCCCGCATGCCATCCGACCCGGTCGACGTCCTGTGCATGGGCAACGCCATCGTGGACATCATCGCGCCCGTGGAGGAGGACTTCCTTCTGGCGCAGAAAGTCACCAAGGGGGCCATGATCCTGGTCGACGAGGCGCGGGCCGAGGCGCTGCACGGCGCCATGGGCGCAGTCACCGTCATCTCGGGCGGCTCGGCCGCCAACACGGCGGTGGGGGTTGCGAGCCTGGGCGTGTCGGCGGGCTACGTGGGCAAGGTCCGCACCGACGCGGTGGGAGCCTCCTTCACCCGTGACCTGCGCGCCACAGGCGTCCGCTTCGACACCGCCCCCGCCCCCGCGGGCCCCGCGACCGCCCGCTCCATGATCCTGGTGACGCCCGACGGACAGCGCACCATGAACACCTATCTCGGCGCCTGCCAGAATTTGACGGTCGACGACATCGAGGAGGCGACCGTCCAGCAGGCGCGCTTCATCTACCTCGAAGGCTACCTGTGGGACCGGCCCGCCGCCAAGGAGGCCTTCGTCAAGGCGGCCGGCATCGCGCACCGGGCCGGCAACCGCGTGGCGCTCACCCTGTCGGACACGTTCTGCGTCGACCGCTACCGGGCCGAGTTCCTCGACCTGATCCGCACCAAGACGGTCGACATCGTCTTCTCCAACGAGAGCGAGTTGCACGCGCTCTACCAGACCGCCGACTTCGACACGGCGCTCGGGGCGCTGCGCGACGACGGCGTACTCGGCATCGTGACCCGCGGCGCGGCGGGCTCGGTGGTGGTGGACGGCGGCGAGACCCTTGCCGTCGAGGCCTTCCCCATCGACACCCTGGACGTTTCGACGGGCGCGGGCGACCTGTTCGCGGCGGGCTTCCTTGCCGGGCTCGCGCGGGGGCGGGACGCGCGGACCTGCGCGCGGCTGGGCGCCCTGGCGGCGGCCGAAGTCATCGGTCACCTGGGCGCCCGGCCCGCCACCGGGCTCGCGGCCCTGGCGGCCCGCAACGGCCTCGATCTCGCGGCCTGACGCGGCGTGGCGGCGCCCGTCACCTCGCTCTACGCCGCGCTGCTCGCCCTGATCTACGTCGCCCTGTCGGCCCGGGTGATCCGGCAGCGCCGGGCGGCCCGCGTGTCGCTCGGCAGCGGGGGTGACGCGGGGCTCGAGCGGGTCGCCCGCGTCCACGCCAACTTCGCCGAATACGTGCCCCTGGCGCTGCTCCTGCTGCTGCTGACCGAACTGTCCGGCCTGCCGCGATGGCTCCTGCACGCCGCCGGTGCGGCGCTCGTGGCGGCGCGCCTGGCGCACGTGGTCGGGCTCTCGAGCCCGCACGGGTACGGACGCTTCCGCGTCGGCGGCACGGCAGCGACGCTCACCGTGCTGATCCTGCTGTCGATCGGGCTTCTGGCGCGGCTGGTCCTGTCCTGAGCGACGGCGCGCTGGACTCTGTCTGCGACCAACTGGATCGGGTGGGTTGCAGCGCCTTGTCGGCGCGTTGGGCGATGCCCTTCGGCAGGCTCCCGTCCGCATCTGTGGCCCGCTGCCGTCCATACCGAGCGCGCGCACGCGACCGGTCAGACGCCCCGCGCCGACGGCTGATTGATCGCCGCCTGGGCCGCGGCGAGGCGTGCAACCGGAACGCGGTACGGTGAGCAGGACACGTAGTCCAGGCCGATCGCCTCGAAGAAGGCGATCGACGCCGGGTCGCCGCCGTGCTCCCCGCAAATGCCGAGCTTGATGTCCGGACGGGCGGCACGGCCCCGGTCGACCGCGAGCTTCACGAGCTGGCCGACCCCCTCCTGGTCGAGCGTCGCGAAGGGGTCGGCTGGGAGGAGACCCTTCGCGGCGTAGAAGCCGAGGAACGAGGCCGCGTCGTCGCGGCTGATGCCCAGCGTGGTCTGGGTCAGGTCGTTCGTGCCGAAGGAGAAGAACTCCGCCGTTTCCGCGATCGTGTCGGCCAGCAGCGCGGCGCGCGGAAGCTCGATCATCGTGCCCACCGTGAAGGGGATCGCCGTGCCGCGCTCCCCGGCGACAGCCTCGGCCATGGCGACGATCCGCGCCTTGACGAGGTCGAGTTCCGGCCTGGTCATCACCAGCGGCACCATGATCTCCGCATGAACCGGCCGGCCGGTCCTCTTCTGCGCTTCGACCGCGCCCTCGAAGATCGCCCTCGCCTGCATCTCGGCTATCTCGGGATAGGCGATGGCGATCCGCACGCCCCGGAAGCCCAGCATGGGGTTGACCTCGTGCAGTTGCGCAGCGCGTGCCTTGAGCTTCTCGACGGACGTGCCCAGAGCCCTGGCGACGTCCGCGGTCTCGGCCTCCGACTGGGGAAGGAACTCGTGCAGGGGCGGGTCGAGCAGGCGGATCGTCACCGGCAGCCCCGCCATGATCTCGAAGAGGTCCGTGAAGTCCTCGCGTTGCATCGGCAACAGCTTGGCGAGGGCCGCCCTGCGGCCGATCTCGTCGTCGGCCAGGATCATCTCGCGCACGGCGACGATGCGGTCCGGGTCGAAGAACATGTGCTCGGTGCGGCACAGGCCGATGCCCTGCGCCCCGAATCTCCGCGCAACGCCCGCGTCGAGCGGCGTTTCCGCGTTGGCCCGCACGGCCAGGCGCCTCACCGCGTCCGCCCAGTCCATGATCGTCGCGAAGTCGCCCGACAGTTCGGGTTCGACCATCTCGGCACGGCCCTTCAGCACCTGGCCGGAGGACCCGTCGATGGTGATCAGGTCGCCGCGCCGCAGCGTGACCCCGGCCGCCGTGACGGTGCCGGCCGCGTAGTCGACCCGGATCCCGCCCGCGCCCGAGATGCAGGGCCGCCCCATGCCGCGCGCCACGACCGCCGCATGGCTCGTCATGCCGCCGCGGGTCGTCAAAATGCCGGCGGCCGCGTGCATGCCGTTGATGTCGTCCGGCGAGGTCTCGACCCGCACGAGGATCGCCGTCCGGCCAGCGGCTTTCAGGCGTTCGGCCTCGTCCGACGTGAACGCGATCTCGCCCTGCGCGGCGCCGGGCGAGGCCGGCAGGCCGGTGGCGAACAGGTCGCGCGTCGCCTTGGGGTCGATGCTCGGATGCAGCAACTGGTCGAGCGAGCCCGGGTCGATGCGGGTGATGGCCTCCCGGCGGGTGATCAGCCCCTCGTTGGCCATGTCCACAGCGATCCTGAGCGCCGCCTTCGTGGTGCGCTTGCCCGAGCGGGTCTGCAGCATCCAGAGCTTCCCACGCTCGACCGTGAACTCCATGTCCTGCATGTCGCGGTAGTGGTTTTCGAGCAGCCGGGTCGTGCGCACGAACGCGGCGTAGACCTCCGGCAGCGCGGCCTCCATCGAGGGATCGTCCGAACCCGCCTCGGTCCGCGCCGCCTCGGTGAGGCTCTGCGGCGTCCTGATGCCCGCCACGACGTCCTCGCCCTGGGCGTTGATCAGGAACTCGCCGTAAAGGGCGTTCTCGCCGGTTGACGGGTTGCGGGTGAAGGCGACGCCCGTCGCCGACGTCCCGCCCATGTTGCCGAACACCATGGCCTGCACGGTGACCGCCGTGCCCCAGGCGTCGGGAATGTCGTTCAGCTTGCGATAGGTGATCGCCCGCGCGTTCATCCAGGACGAGAGCACCGCTCCCACGGCGCCCCAGAGCTGTTCCCGGACGTCCTGCGGGAACGGCTTGCCGCTTTTCTCCGCGACCGTCCGCTTGTAGTCCCCCACCACCTCCCGCCAATCCGCGGCGCCCAGGTCGGTATCGAGCATGGCGCCCTTGCGCTCCTTGGTGTCTCCCAGGATGTCCTCGAACAGGTGGTGGTCGATGCCGAGCACCACGTTCGAATACATCTGGATAAAGCGGCGATAGCTGTCCCAGGCAAAGCGCTCGTCGCCGGAAGAGGCCGCCACGGCCCGCACGGTGGCGTCGTTCAGGCCGAGGTTGAGAACCGTGTCCATCATGCCCGGCATCGAGGCGCGGGCGCCCGAGCGCACGGAAACGAGCAGCGGGTTGCCGGTGTCCCCGAAGGTGCGGCCGGACAATGCGCCCACGTGCGCGAGCGCCGCTTCCACCTGCGCCTCGAGGTCGGCCGGATAGGAGCGGCCGCTGCCGTAGAAGACGGTGCAGGCCTCCGTGGTGACGGTGAACCCGGGTGGGACGGGGAGACCGAGGTTCGACATCTCGGCGAGGCTGGCTCCCTTGCCGCCGAGCAGGGCTTTCATCTCCCCGTGACCCTCGGCAGCACCGTCGCCGAACGCATACACGTACTTGACCATCAGTCCCCCCCGTGGTTCCGCTCGCGCCGTCGGCAGGAGCCTTGAGCAGCCGCGACCCGCGGCGCGCGCCTCGGCGGTCGGCAGGTCGCCAAGCGAAGCCTCACGCCGCCTCGACCAGCAGCCACCGCCGGAGCACCGCGCCGGTCTGCTCGGGACGTTCGAGGGCGGGCAGGTGGCCGCAAGCCTCGAAGACGTGCAGCGTGGAACGAGGGATGAGGCGATGCATCTCCTCGGCATGCTCGGGTGGGGTGACCTGATCGGCATCGCCCACGGCCACGAGCGTCGGCACCGCGATGCCGGGCAGGACGGGGCGCGCGTCGCGGCGGCGAAGGATCGCTCGCTGTTGCCGTAGAAAGGCCGGGCCGCCGACCCGGACCGCCATCGCACGCAGGTCGTCGCCGACCGGACCGCCGAGGCACGACAAATGGACCAGCTTGCGCAGGAGGGCGCCGGAGACCCCGGTGAACCGTCCGCGGTCGAGGGAGGCCATGCCGACGCGACGGCTTTCCGCCCGTTCCGGCGTGTCCGGACGCGCGCTGGTGTCCACCAGCGCCAGTCTGGTGACGCGGTGCGCGGCCTGCCGCATGATCTCCAGCGCGACGTATCCGCCCATGGACAGGCCCACCAGCGCAAAGCGCGGCGGCGCGACGGCGAGGACCCGGGCCGCCATCGCGCCCACGGTGTCGTCCAGGCTGAGGTCGGCGACCATCGGCGCCACGATGTCGGACAGGTCGTCGACCTGGGCCCGCCACAGGCGCGCGTCGCAGAGCAGGCCGGGCAGGAACACGACCGGTTGCAGCACCGGGCGTGCGACGGCGCCCGCGTCGCGGTCGGTCAGGTTCGGATGCCACGCCGCTGACCCTGCGGACGCGACGACAAGCGAATCAACTGCGACGGACATCTCACGAACCTCCATGCCGCCAAAGTGGCGTGGGCTCGTTATTCTGTCCAATATATGGGACGAGCGATCTCGATATATTACGGATATGGACATGGAACTCCGTCACATCCGCTATTTCCTGGCGGTCGCCGAGGAGCGGAACTTCACGCGAGCGGCGGCACGCCTGGGCATCGGGCAGCCACCCCTCAGCCTGCAGATCAAGGACCTCGAACGGGAAGTGGGCGTCCAGCTTTTCCGGCGAACGCCGCAGGGCGCGGAGTTGACGGATGCCGGACTGGCGTTCCTGGACGGCGTCGGGTCCATCCCCGACCAAGCGGCGCTCTCCGTGCGGTCCGCCCAGCGTGCGGCCCGCGGGGAGATCGGGTCGGTCCGCGTCGGCTTCACGGGCTCCGCCGTGTTCCAGGCCATCGTGCCCAGCACCATCCGCGCCTTCAGGCGAACGGCCCCCGAGGTGGAGCTGACCTTGCGGGAAGGGAGTTCGAACCAGCTGGCGGCGGCCTTGCGGGATGGGGCGCTCGATGCGGCGTTCCTGCGCCCGGACGCGGTGTCGCTCGAGGGGTTGCGGGTGCACCTCATCGACACCGAGCCCATGGTCGCGGCGGTGCCCGTGGCCCTCGTGGCGGCGCGCAAGGCCCGCATCCGGTTGCGCGACCTCGCGGACCAACCTTTCGTGCTGACGCCGCGCCACCTCGGACCGACGCTCGTCGATGCGGTCTTGCGCGCCTGCGACGACGCGGGCTTCACCCCTGTCCTCGGGCAGTCGGCACCGCAGATCCTGTCCGTGCTCGCGCTCGTGGCGGCGGAACTCGGCGTGTCGGTCGTGCCGTCGTCGATGCGGCAAGCCGCGGTCGCCGGCGTCCGTTACCTCGACCTGCTCGACGTGAAGCCGGTCGCGAACCTGGCGGTCGCCTGTCGTCAGGGCGAGGCGGCGACGGCGAGCCAACGATTCGTCGAACAGGCACGCCGCCTTTCAAACGACGCCTGTCGGAAGGGCGTGATAGGCGGCACGTCTTCGTGAGAAACCGTCGGTAGGGCGGCCCTGGTATCCGTCAGGGGACGCATCGGGTCTGCGTTCGGTTGGCTCTTTGATCCAAGCTTTCCGGTTCGCTTCGAACCGCGCCGGACAGGGAGTTGTCGCCAACGAGCGCGCCGCCTCCCTGCGCCACGCCGGCCTTCTGAAAGTCCCCGGCAGACCTAGGGCAGCAGGGCCGGCGTCTGCGTGACGGAGACCGCCACGTCCACGTGCAGGTTGTTGGTGATCGCGTACTCGACCCCGGCACCCACGGTCCCCACCGCCTTCAGGTCGCGGGAGCCGTTGACCAGGTCGTTGAAGGAATCGGACGCGTTGAACGCACCCAGGCCCGTCCCGAGAGTGGGCTTCAGCAGCGCCACGCCGCCGGTCACGTAGGGCATCAGGCGACCCAGGTCGTACCCCACCCTGACGTCGGTCTGCGCGAAGTCGAAACCACGGGCGCGGCTGTTCGTGAACGCGAAGGGCGTGTAACCCACCGCCCCACCCACGCCCAGGACGATGTTGTTGGCGAACTCGCGGTCGTAGCCCGCCGTCACCGCGCCCCCGAACCCGCCCTTGACGCCATGGCTGCCCGAGATCCCGAACACTTCCGTGCCGATGGAGAGCCCGGTCCAGATCGACGGTGTCGGCGCTGGCTCCAGGGCCAGGGTGGGAAGCGTGGATTCGGCCCTCGCGCTCGTCGCGAGAGCGAGCAGGGCCACGACCGTCACCGCCCTCGTCCCGTTACCCATGGTGCCCGGTTTCTCCGATTCAGAGCAGCATAGGCCAAGCCAGGGATCGGCTCAACGCCGCGCCGCGCTGCTCCGGGATGACCGCGTCTCCGCCGAGGTCTTTTCGCCAAAGGATGCCGTATCCGCCATCGCGAGGCGGCGGAGTCGCCGCGGCGATCCAGTCTTGGCCCCAAAACTCCGGATTGCTTCGGCTCACGCTCGCATGACGGGGGAGGTTTGACCCGCCCCCGCGCGAGGCGATGGCCGGCCTGATGGTCGCGGCTCACACCGCGAAGGCGTCGTCCATGAAGGCCTTGAGCTGTGCCAGATGCTTGGACATCAGCCCCGTGGCGGTGGCGGCCGACATCGGTCGGCCGATGTAGCGGGCGCGGGTCGAACCACCGCCCGCCTGCGCCATCACCCATTCCATGTAGGGCTCGATGAACGACCAGGCGCCCATGTTCTTGGGCTCCTCCTGGACCCAGGCCACGTCGGCGCCCCTGTAGCGGGACAGCTCCAGCAGCAGCGTCTTGAGGGGGAAGGGGTAGAGCTGTTCGAGCCGCAGGATCACCACGTCGGTGACGCCGCGTTTCTCGCGCTCCTCGAACAGGTCGTAGTAGACCTTGCCCGAGCACAGGATGACGCGCCTGACCTGCGCGTCGTCGACCAGCGTCACGCTGCCGCCCTTGGCGGCGTCGTCGCGCAGCACGCGGTGGAAGGAGGAACCCTCCTCCAGCTCCGCCAGTGTCGAGACCGCCCGCTTGTGGCGCAGCAGCGACTTGGGCGTCATCAGGATCAGCGGCTTGCGGATGTCGCGCTTCAGCTGGCGGCGCAGGATGTGGAAGTAGTTGGCGGGAGTCGTGCAGTTGGCGACCTGCATGTTGTCCTCGGCGCACATTTGCAGGTAGCGCTCGAGCCGCGCGGAGGAATGCTCCGGCCCCTGCCCCTCGTAGCCGTGCGGCAGCAGGCACACGAGGCCCGACAGGCGCAGCCACTTGCGCTCGCCCGACGAGATGAACTGGTCGAACACCACCTGGGCGCCGTTGGCGAAGTCGCCGAACTGCGCTTCCCACAGCGTCAGGGCGTTGGGCTCGGTCAGCGAGTAGCCGTACTCGAAGCCGAGCACCGCCTCCTCGCTCAGCATCGAGTTGATGACCTCGTATCCCGCCTGCCCGTCGCGCAGGTTGTTGAGCGGGATGTAGCGGGCCTCGGTTTCCTGGTCGGTCAGCACGGAATGGCGCTGCGAGAAGGTGCCGCGCTCGCTGTCCTGGCCGGACAAGCGCACCGCGCGGCCCTCGTTGAGCAGCGTCGCGAAAGCGAGCGCCTCGGCGGTCGCCCAGTCGATCCCCTCGCCCGTTTCCACCATCTTGCGGCGGTTGTCGAGGAAGCGGCCGATCGTCTTGTGGAGGTTAAACCCCTCCGGCACGGTCGTGAGCCGGTCGCCCAGGGTCTTCAGCGTGGCGCCGGCCACGCCCGTGCGGCCGCGGCGGTCGTCGTCGGTGACGTCGTTGGCCGAGCGCAGGCCGGACCAGCGGCCGTCGAACCAGTCGGCCTTGTTGGGGCGGTAGCTCTGGCCCGCCTCGTGCTCGCCGTCCAGGCGCTTGCGCCACGCGGCCTTGTCGGCCTCGACCTCGGCCTCGGTCGCGACACCCTCGTCGGCCAGCCGCTTGGCATAGAGCTCCAGCGTGGTCGGGTGCGAGCGGATCACCTTGTACATGACGGGCTGCGTGAAGCCCGGCTCGTCGCCCTCGTTGTGGCCGAAGCGGCGGTAGCAGAACATGTCGATGACGACCGGCTTGTGGAACTTCTGCCGGAACTCAATGGCGATCTTGGCCGCGTAGGTGACGGCCTCGGGGTCGTCCCCGTTCACGTGGAAGATCGGCGCCTCGATCATCTTGGCGACGTCGGACGGATAGGGGGACGAGCGCGAATAGCGCGGGTAGGTGGTGAACCCGATCTGGTTGTTGACGATGAAGTGGACCGAGCCGCCGGTCCTGTGCCCCTTCAGCCCCGACAGGCCGAAGCATTCGGCGATCACCCCCTGCCCCGCGAAGGCCGCGTCGCCGTGGATCAGCAGCGGCAGCACCTTGATGCGGTCGACCGCGTCGTCGAGCTGGTCCTGCTTGGCGCGCACCTTCCCCAGCACGACGGGATCGACGATCTCCAGGTGCGAGGGGTTGGCGGTCAGCGACAGGTGGACCTGGTTGCCGTCGAACTCGCGGTCGGACGAGGCGCCCAGGTGATACTTGACGTCGCCCGAGCCTTCCACGTCGACGGGCGAGGACGAGCCGCCCTTGAACTCGTGGAAGATGGCGCGGTGGGGCTTGCCCATCACCTGGCTCAGCACGTTGAGCCGGCCGCGATGGGCCATGCCGAGCACGATCTCCTGCACGCCCAGCGCGCCGCCGCGCTTGATGATCTGCTCCAGCGCCGGGATCATGGCCTCGGCGCCGTCGAGCCCGAAACGCTTGGTGCCCGTGTATTTGACGTCGATAAATTTCTCGAAGCCCTCGGCCTCGATCAGCTTGTTGAGGATGGCGCGCTTGCCCTCGCGGGTGAAGGATCCCTCCTTGTCGGGTCCCTCGATGCGGCGCTGGATCCAGTCCTTCTCGGCCGGGTCCGAGATGTGCATGAACTCGTAGCCGACCGTCGAGCAATAGGTGCGCCGCAGGATGGGCAGCATCTCGCGGATGGAGGCCGTCTGCAGCCCCAGCACATGGTCGATGAAGATGGGCCGGTCATAGTCCACCTCGGTGAAGCCGTAGCTCGACGGGTGCAGTTCCTCGTGGTCGCGCGGCGGCTCCAGCCCCAGGGGGTCGAGGTTGGCGTGCAGGTGGCCGCGCATCCGGTAGGCGCGGATCATCATGAGCGCGCGGATGCTGTCGCGGGTGGCGCGCTCGACGTCGGCATCGGAGAGGCCCGACGCGGTGCCCGGAGCGGCCTTGTCGGGCGCCCGGGCCGCCTTGATCTTCTCGCCGATGACTTTCTCGGCGACGCCCCAGTTGCCATCCAGCGCGGAAACGATCTCGCCGTTGGCGAGCTGGGGCCAGGACGGCTTCTTCCAGGACGCCCCCTCGGCCGATTTGGTCACCGCGGCGCGATCGTCCGCCATGGCGTCGAAGAAGGCCCGCCACTGCGGGTCGACGCTGTCGGGAGCCGTCTCGTAGCGGGCCTGCAGCGCTTCGAGGTAGCTCGCGTTGGCGCCGTCCAGGAAGCTCGTGTCCGCGAAAGTGGTGTTGTCGTGCTCGCGTGCCATCAGCGTTCCCGTTCCCACACCTCGCGGCCGAAGCGGCGCCGGGTGCCTCCCCTGTGCATCGTCGCATCACGCGACGGATTTGGCGAAAAACTCGTTAACTTCCCAAGAGATAGGTTCTGAACCGCTAGCCCTTCAAGACGCCAACCAAGGTCTTTCCAAGGCGCGCGGGCGACGGCGACACGGTGATGCCCGCCGCTTCCATGGCGGCGATCTTGTCCTCAGCCCCGCCCTTGCCGCCCGCGATGATGGCGCCCGCGTGGCCCATGCGGCGGCCGGGCGGCGCGGTGCGCCCGGCGATGAAGCCCACGACCGGCTTCTTGCGGCCGCGCTTGGCCTCGTCGGCGAGGAAAAGCGCCGCGTCCTCCTCGGCCGAGCCGCCGATCTCGCCGATCATCACGATCGACTCGGTCTTCGGGTCGGCCAGAAACATCTCCAGCACGGCGATGAACTCGGTGCCCTTGACGGGGTCGCCGCCGATGCCGACCGCCGTGGTCTGGCCCAGACCCTCGCGGGTGGTCTGATAGACGGCCTCGTAGGTGAGCGTGCCCGAGCGCGACACGATGCCGACCGAGCCCGGCCGGAAGATGTTGCCGGGCATGATGCCGATCTTGCACTCGCCCGCCGTCATCACGCCCGGACAATTGGGCCCGATCAGTGTCGACTTCGATCCCGAGAGCGACCGCTTCACCTTGATCATGTCGGCGACCGGAATCCCCTCGGTGATGCACACGATGAGCGGGATTTCGGCGTCGACCGCCTCCAGGATCGCGTCGGCCGCGCCGGGCGGCGGCACGTAGATCACGGATGCGTCGGCGCCCGTCGCCTCCACGGCCTCCCGCACGGTGTCGAACACCGGCAGGCCGAGGTGGGTCGTGCCGCCCTTGCCCGGCGACGTGCCGCCCACCATCCGCGTCCCGTAGGCCATGGCCTGCTCGGAGTGGAAGGTGCCGGTCTTCCCCGTGAACCCCTGGCAGAGGACCTTGGTGCTGGCGTCGATCAGGACGGACATTCTGACAACCTTTCGGACCGGACGCAGGACCCACCTCCCCTTCTCCCGCCGCGCGGGAGAAGGTGGCGCGGCGAAGCCGCGACGGATGAGGGGAGGAACGGACCGGGAGTCCCCTCATCCGCCCTGTCGGGCACCCTCTCCCGTAAGGCGGGAGAAGGAGTCCTTGCGATCAGCATGGCACTAGGCCCCTGCCTCGCGTACGGCCGCCACGATCTTCTGCGCCGCGTCGTCGAGGTCGTCGGCGGGGATGACGTTCAGCCCGGACGCGGACAGCGTCTTTTTGCCGAGCTCCACGTTGGTGCCCTCGAGCCGCACCACGAGGGGCACCGTCAGCCCCACGTCGCGCACGGCCGCGATCACCCCTTCCGCGATCACGTCGCAGCGCATGATGCCGCCGAAGATGTTGACCAGGATGCCCTTCACGTTGGGGTCGGCGGTGATGATCTTGAAGGCCGCCGTCACCTTCTCCTTGGTGGCGCCGCCACCGACGTCGAGGAAGTTGGCGGGGGCTTCGCCGTAGAGCTTGATGATGTCCATGGTCGCCATGGCGAGGCCCGCGCCGTTCACCATGCAGCCGATCGTGCCGTCGAGCGTGACGTAGCTGAGGTCGTATTTCGACGCCTCGATCTCCTTGGCGTCCTCCTCCGTCTCGTCGCGCAGGGCGACGATGTCGGGGTGGCGGAACAGGGCGTTGTTGTCGAACGCCATCTTGGCGTCGAGGCAGCGCAACTCGCCGGTCTTGGTGACGATCAGCGGGTTGATCTCCAGCATCTCCATGTCCTTGGCCGCGAAGGCCGCGTAGAGCTGGCCCAGCAGCCTGGCCGCGGACTTGGCGAGGTCGCCCTTGAGGTCGAGCACCTGGGCCACGGCGCGGCCGTGGTGGGGCATGACGCCCGTGGCGGGGTCGATCGAGAAGGTGTGGATGCGCTCGGGAGTCGCGTGAGCCACCTCCTCGATATCCATGCCGCCCTCGGTCGAGACCACCACGGACACGCGCGACGTCGTGCGGTCCACCAGCATGGACAGGTAGAATTCCGTGGCGATGTCCGACCCGTCCTCGACGTAGAGCCGGTTCACCTGCTTGCCCGCGGGGCCCGTCTGCACGGTGACCAGCGTGGAGCCTAGCATCTCGTCGGCAAAGGTCTTGACCTCCTCCACGGTGCGGGCGAGGCGCACGCCGCCCTTGTCGCCCGCGCGGGCTTCCTTGAACTTGCCCTTGCCGCGGCCACCCGCGTGGATCTGCGATTTCACGACCCACAGCGGCCCGCCGAGCTCGACCGCGGCGGCTTCCGCCTCGGTCGACCGCATGACGGGCACGCCGCGCGACACGGGCACGCCGAACTCCTTCAGAACGGCCTTGGCCTGATATTCGTGGATGTTCATCGTGGGTCGGTCCCCGGCAGGCCGTTCGGACGAAGACGGACCGATTCCGCTGGAACCGGCCCGGAGCGGTTCAACCCGCGAGGCTGGCGTCGATCGCCTTGCAGGCGTCCACCAGCCCCCGCACGGAGGCGACCGACTTCTCGAACATGTCGCGCTCCGGCTTGGTCATCTCGATCTCCAGGATGCGCTCCACGCCCCCTGCCCCGATCACCACCGGCACGCCCACGTACATCCCGTGGACGTCGTATTCGCCGTCGAGATGGGCGGCGCACGGCAGCACGCGCTTCTTGTCCTTGAGGTAGCTTTCCGCCATGGCGATGGCCGAGGAGGCGGGCGCGTAGAAGGCGGAGCCGGTCTTGAGCAGGCCGACGATCTCGCCACCCCCCTTGCGGGTGCGATCGACGATGGCATCGATCTTCTCGTGCGTGGTCCAGCCCATGGTGACGAGGTCGGGCAGCGGAATGCCCGCCACCGTGGAATAGCGGACGAGCGGCACCATGTCGTCGCCGTGGCCGCCCAGCACGAAGGCCGTCACGTCCTCGACCGAAACGTCGAACTCCTGGGCGAGGAAATAGCGGAAGCGCGCCGAGTCGAGCACGCCCGCCATACCCACCACCTTGTTGGCGGGCAGGCCGCAGCTCTTCTGCAGCGCCCACACCATGGCGTCGAGCGGGTTGGTGATGCAGATCACGAAGGCGTCGGGCGCGTGCGCCTTGATCCCCTCGCCCACGGAGGCCATCACCTTGAGGTTGATGCCGATCAGGTCGTCGCGGCTCATGCCGGGCTTGCGAGGTACGCCCGCGGTGACGATCACCACGTCCGCGCCCTTCATGTCGGCGTAGTCGTTGATGCCGCGCAGCTTGGCGTCGAAGCCTTCGACGGGAGAGGATTCGGCGAGGTCCAGCGCCTTGCCCTGAGGCGTGCCCTCGATGATGTCGAACAGGAGCACGTCGCCCAGTTCCTTGAGCCCGACCAGGTGGGCGAGCGTGCCGCCGATCTGCCCCGCCCCGATCAATGCGATTTTGCTGCGCGCCATGCGAGACCGACCCTGACCTGGCCGCGGTCCGGCACGGCGACGCGCGCCACGAGTCCGCAGGCGAAATGGCCGTCGCGCGCTTCGGGCGACCGGCGCGGTTGTTTCACTCCAATCGGCGCGCGGTTGCAAGCCTTAGTGACGGGCGCGGCGCCGATTGTGTCCCAATCCGGGACGCCGGGCCGCCCGCGCTCATCCCCGCCCGACGAAGGGCATCTTGGTGGCCATCACGGTCATGAACTGCACGTTGGCCTCCAGCGGCAGCGTCGCCATGAAGGCCACCGCGCGGCCCACGTCGTCGGGGTCCATCATGGCTTCCACCGCCACCCGCCCGTCGGCCTGCCGGACGCCCTCCTTCATCTTCGCGGCCATCTCGGTGTCGGCGTTGCCGATGTCGATCTGGCCGCAGGCGATATCGTACTTGCGCCCGTCGAGCGAAGTGGAGCGCGTCAGGCCCGTGACCGCGTGCTTGGTGGCCGTGTAGGGAGCCGAATCCGGCCGCGGCGCATGGGCCGAGATGGAGCCGTTGTTGATGATGCGGCCGCCCCGCGGCTCCTGCGCCTTCATGAGGCGGAACGCCGCCTGCGTGCACAGGAACGTGCCGGTGAGGTTGACGTCCACCACCCGCCGCCACTGCTCGACGCTCAAATCCTCGAGCGGGACGGCCGGGATGCCCACGCCAGCATTGTTGAACAGCACGTCGAGCCGGCCATAGCGTTCCCCCACCGTGGCGAACAGCCGCTCCACCTGCGCGGGTTCCGCCACATCGGCGGGCACCGCGAGCATGCGGCTCTGGCCCTCGTCCAGCGCGCGGGCGGCGGCCTCCAGCACGTCGAGGCGGCGCCCCGCGAGCACCACGGTGAACCCGGCCCCGAGCAGGGCGCGCGCGGCGGCCCGGCCCACCCCCGTCCCGGCGCCCGTCACGAGGGCGATCCTGGCTGGCGCGTCGGACATGGTGTCTCCCTCCTGAACAGGGTTGGTATCCTCGACCGCGAGGTCGCTTTATGCAACGGGGACGCGTCCGTCACGTTGTCAAAACCGGGTGCCGGCCTACAATCATCGACGGCGACGACAGCGTGGAACCAGGGATGCATCCCGTACAGATGAAGATGGCGCGCGCCGCGCTCGACCTCAGCGTGGACCAGATGGCCAGCAAGGCGGGCATCAGCCACCTCGATGTCCAGCAGCTCGAAAGCGGTGGCGCCGTAGGGAGCGACGTCGAGGGCAAGGCCCGTGCCGCCCTGGAAGCAGAAGGCATCGAGTGGCTGGACGAGGACGGCGTCCGCTTCAAGGGTCTCGCGTCGAGCGGGGTGACCGTTCCCCTGGACAAGCTGAACTCCTACAATGACGAATAACCCGGTCTCGCGCCCGAGCCGGCGCGCTGCGGGCGGAGCGGCGCTCGTCGCCTGCGGCCTGCTTCTCGCGGCGGCGGCCCCCGCTCCCCAGCCCGTCGCGACGCCGCCTGCGGCGCCGGTCGGCTACCCGTTCGAGGGGACCTGGATCCGTGCCGATCGTCCCTGCATGCCGCACGCCACGCTGGTGCGAACCTACACGCCGCGCGACGTGACCTCGTCCCGCAGCCACTGCGCGATCCGCCGCATCGTGGCCAATTCCGCCACGTTCGAGTTGCTGGAGGATTGCCATCGCAACCCTCCCAAGGTGACCGAAACGATCCGTATGTTCTCGCCCGACCTGATGGCTTTGAAGCGTCAGGTCGTGCGCCTAAAAATCCCCCGCGCGATCCGCTATGCGCGCTGCACCGCGGCCGCACCTGGATCGGGCAGACCGCATTAGGTCTGTTTCCTGGCCCGATCGGCCGTTCCTCAGCCCTCCAACCCGCACCGCTCACGCAACCGGTTCAACTCCTCCGCCGAGGCGTAGCGGATGCGGATCTCGCCCGCATCGCCCTTCGCGCGATGCGTCACCGCGAGCCCGAGCGCGGCCGCGAAGGCCTGGGCGAGCGACCGGCTGTCGGCGCTGGGCTTCGGCCGGGGCCGCCGCGCGATGTCGGGCTTTTCGGCTTGCGCCTCCTGCGCCAACCGCTCCACGTCGCGCACCGTGAGGCCCTGGTCGACCGCGCGGCGCGCGACGGGCGCCGGGTCGTCGAACGCCAGCAGGGCGCGGGCGTGCCCGGCCGACAGGGTCCCCTGTTCCACCAGGGCCGACACCGTCTCGGGCAGCTTCAGCAGCCGCACGGTGTTGGCCACGTGGCTCCGGCTCTTGCCGATCACGGCGGACAGCTCGGTCTGGGAATAGCCGAACTCCTGCGCGAGCCGCTCGTAGCCGCGCGCCTCCTCGATGGCGTTCAGGTCGGCGCGCTGCACGTTCTCGATGATTGCGAAGGCCAGCGCCTCGCGGTCGGTTGCCTCAACGACGATGACCGGCACGTCGGTCAACGCCGCGGCCTGGGCGGCGCGCCACCGCCGCTCGCCCGCGATGATCTCGTAGGACCCCGCGACGTTGCGGATCGGACGCACCACGATGGGCTGGATGATGCCCTTGGCGCGGACCGAATCGGTCAAATCGCGCAGATCGTCCCCGTCGAATTGGCGGCGCGGGTTGCGCGGGTTGGGACGGAGGAACTCGACCGCGACGGTCGCCTGCTCGCGGCGCGGCGCGCCCGCCTCCGGGCTGCCGGTGTCGGCGAGCAGCGCCGCCAGGCCGCGACCCAGCCTGGGCCGAGCCGCCTCCTCCGTGCGGGTCGCGGGTTTAGCGGGCGTCATGCGGCGTGCCGTTCCTTCTCGCGCTGGATCACCTCGGAGGCGAGCTTGAGGTAGGCTTGGCTGCCCGCGCATTTGAGATCGTAGAGCAGCACCGGCTTACCGTGCGACGGCGCCTCCGACACCCGGACGTTGCGGGGGATCATGGTCTCGTAAACCTTGGCGCCCATGAACTGGCGGACGTCGGCCACGACCTGCGTGGCGAGGTTGTTACGGGGATCGAACATGGTGAGCAGAACGCCGTGGATGATGAGCGCGCCGTTCAGCCCGCGCCGCACCTGATCGACGGTCGACAGCAGCTGCGACAAACCTTCGAGGGCGAAGAACTCGCATTGCAGCGGCACGAGGACGGCGTCGGCCGCCGCGAGCGCGTTGACGGTCAGCAGGTTCAGCGACGGCGGACAGTCGACCAGCACGTAGGTGAAGGGTGTGGCAGCCGCCCCATTCAACTCCCGCAGGGCCGTACGCAACTTGTAGGCGCGGTCGCGGTGGGCCGCGATCTCCAGGTCGATGCCGAGAAGATCCATGGTGGCGGGCGCGACATGGAGGCCCGGCACGGCGGTAGGTCGCGCGGCTTCGGCCAGCCCCGCCTCCCCGGCCATGACGTCGTAGGTCGACGGCGAACGGTCCTTGCGGTCCAGGCCGAGTCCCGTTGAGGCATTGCCCTGCGGATCGAGGTCGACGAGCAACACGCGTTCGCCGATGGCGGCCAGCGCCGTTCCCAGGTTGATGGCGGTGGTGGTCTTGCCAACCCCGCCCTTCTGGTTGGCGAGCACCAGTACGCGCGGCCTGGGCCCGTCGTTTGCGTCGGACACGCTCGTCATCCCTGCCCCACTCCGATCCGCCGCACCGAAACGATCCGGCCGGCCGTGTGCGTGAGGCTCGGCACGGTCGTGATACGATAGTCCGCATCGCCCCCGAGTCCGGGCGGCGGCTCGTCACCCGTCAGGAAGAGGCCGGTCGCACCACCGTCCAGCAGAGGTTTGCTCAATGCGAGCAGGTCCGGCAAGGGGGCAAGCGCGCGCGCGGTGACGATATCGACGGGCTGTTGCACGGAGGGCAGCGCGGCCTCGATCCGGCCGGCGTGCACGCGGGCCGGCGCGCCCGTGACGCGCACGGCCTCGCGCAGGAACGCGCATTTGCGTTCGTTGCTCTCGATCAGCTCGACCCGAGCATCGGGACGACCGCGCAGCAGCACCGCCACGACGAGTCCCGGGAACCCCGCGCCCGAGCCGAGATCCACCCAGGCGCGGGCGTCGGGCGCGAGCGCCACGAGTTGCGCCGAGTCGGCGATATGCCGGGTCCAGACCGTGTCGAGGGTCGAGGCGCCGACCAGGTTTTTGATGCGCTGCCAGCGACGCAGCAGGTCAACGTAGGCGGTCAGGCGATCTTCTGTTTCACGTGAAACAGGGACCAGGGACAGCGCCGCCCGCCGATCCACCTCCGGGTTCGACGTGGGAGATGCCACTCTACGCCGCGGGCCGGACCGGCGCGCGGCGGCTGTGCGCGAGCAGGATGGTAATCGCGGCCGGCGTAATGCCCTCCAGCCGCTGCGCCTGACCGAGCGTCATCGGGCGCGCCGCCGCGAGGCGGTCGCTCAGTTCGCGCGACAGGCCCGGCAAAGCCGCGTAGTCGAGATCGGCGGGAATCACCAGGTCGGTCTCGCGCCGCGCTTCGGCGACCGCCTCCGCCTGCCGATCCAGGTAGACGGCGTATTTCGCGTCGGCCTCGACCTGCGCGGCCACGCTGGCGGGAACGTCGGCGAGATCGGGCCACAGGCGGGTGAGGTCGGCCCAGGCCACGTCGGGATAGGAGAGCAGGTCGAAGGCGCTGCGGCGCACGCCGTCCAGGCTGACCGCGATCCCGGCCGCCGCGGCCTGCTGCGGCGTGGCGCGGCGATTGTGGACGGTCTCCCGCACGGTCTCCAGAGACTCGAGCTTGGCCGCGAAAGCCTTCGCCCGCTCGGGACCCACGCAACCGATCTGCAGTCCCATCGGGGTCAGGCGCTGGTCGGCGTTGTCGGCCCGAAGACTGAGCCGGTATTCGGCCCGCGAGGTGAACATGCGATAGGGCTCGCTGACCCCGCGCGCGATGAGGTCGTCGATCATCACGCCGATGTAGGACGTGGCGCGGTCGAACAGCACGGGCGGGGACTCACCCAGTCGCGCGGCCGCGTTCAGGCCGGCCACCAGCCCCTGGGCAGCGGCTTCCTCGTAGCCCGTCGTGCCGTTGATCTGGCCCGCGAGGTAGAGGCCGGGCAGCCGCTTGGTTTCCAGCGTGGGATGGAGTTCGCGCGGATCGACGTAGTCGTACTCGATCGCGTAGCCGGGCTGCAGCACGGCCACGCGTTCCAGGCCGGGGATGGTGGCCAGGAAATCCCGCTGCACGTCGGCGGGCAGGGACGTCGAGATGCCGTTGGGATAGATGGTCCGGTCGTCCAGCCCTTCGGGTTCCAGGAAAATCTGGTGGCTGTCCCGGTCGGCGAAACGCACCACCTTGTCTTCGACCGAGGGGCAGTAGCGCGGGCCCTTGCCGGTGATCGAGCCGGAGAACAGCGGCGCGCGGTGCAGGTTGGCGCGGATGACCGCATGCGTGGCGGCCGTCGTGCGCGTGATATGGCAGTCCACCTGCGGAACCGTGATCCGCTCCGTGAGGCTGGAGAAGGGCTCGGGCTGGTCATCGCCCGGCTGAACCTCCAGAGCGGCGAAGTCGATAGTGTCGCCGTCGAGGCGAGGAGGCGTCCCGGTCTTCAAACGGCCGAGGGGAAACCCGTGCCGATCGAGCGTCGCGGACAGGCCGAGCGAGGGCGCTTCGCCCACGCGACCCGCGGGGGTCTGCTGTTCACCGAGGTGGATGAGGCCGCGCAGAAATGTCCCCGTCGTCAAGACGACCGCGCCGCAGGAGATATGTCGCCCGTCGGCGAGGATCGCACCACGGACGCGGCCCTGGGTGACGATGAGGTCGAAAACCTCTCCATCCATCACCGCCAAGCCATCCTGGGCCGCGAGCGCGTCCTGCATGGCGGTGCGGTACAGGCGACGGTCGGCCTGCGCCCGGGGTCCGCGCACCGCCGGGCCCTTGCGCCGGTTCAGGACGCGGAACTGGATGCCGGAACGGTCCGCGACGCGCGCCATCACGCCATCGAGCGCGTCCACCTCCCGCACGAGATGGCCCTTGCCCAACCCACCGATGGCGGGGTTGCAGGAGAGGGTGCCGATCGTCGCCGCCCGATGCGTGACCAGCAGCGTTCGCGCGCCCATGCGCGCCGAGGCGGTGGCGGCTTCGCAACCGGCGTGTCCGCCTCCGACAACAAGCACGTCGCAGTTCTTCATGGGCTCGATACGAAAAGGTTGAGAAGAAGGATTTAACATGGGAGGGCCGCGGTGAACAGCGATCCATCCCACGCTCCTGGGCTCCGAACTCGGGTCAACGCGATCGGTGCCGAGCGATGCCCTTCTCCCCGCTTGCGCGGCTATGCCATTCACACATCTCGGCGCCCTGCCGGTTCCGCCCTTCTCCCGCCTGGGCGGGAGAAGGTGGCCGACAGGCCGGATGAGGGTGGGGCCACGCACGGCACGAGACCCCTCATCCGCCCTGTCGGGCACCTTCTCCCCGAAGGGGCGAAGGGCACACCGGCCCAGCCGGGAAGATGTGTGAATCTTATAGCCGCGCAAGCGGGGAGAAGGGCAGAACCGGCCGTCGTTCACCTGAAGTCGGAAGCCCTGTCTTACGCTCCCGGGTTGAACTATGGGTGGCTGCAACGATGGACCGAGGGGTCGTATTTGGTACGGCGCGTGTTGCCCTGGGCAGAGCGGAGCCTAACCGGGGCTCGCGCGCGTGAGACGATGGAAATCCGACTCGGGGCCGGGACGACGGAGCGCGGGGTGCGATATCTGCCTTGAATAGCCGAGCAAGAGTTTGGATCTCAAACTGACCGAGACGTGTTTCACGTGAAACAGAGGCCTGTGACGCGGAACGTCCGCCTCGCTGCACCACCCCACCCGTGGCCAGGCCGGCTCCTTCCTCGTCCAGGACTTTGGGCGTGGCTCGTCCAAGACCGTCTTGGATGTCATTTCCCGATGCAGAAGCGGGCGAAGATTTCGCCCAGGACTTCGTCGGGCTCGACGCGGCCTACGAGTGCGTCCAGAACATGAGCGACGGCGCGCAGCTGCTCGGCCGCGATTTCCATACCGCCTGAACCGTCCAGCACGGGCGCGAGGTGCTCGCGAGCCCTCCGCAGTGCGGATCGATGCCGGGCTTGCGTCGCGACGCCGGCCTCGCCGCCACCCGCGCTCCCCCCGGCGAACTCGCGCAGCGCGGCCACCAGGGCCGGCAGTCCCCGACCGCTGGTCGCAGCGATCGAGAACCCGGGAGTGCTATCCGTGCCGGAGACAAGATCGGCATGGGTCGCCACCGTCCAGAGCGGGCGGCCAGGACCGGCGAGATCCGCATCGGGGGGCAGGGGGGAGCGCGCGTCCGACAGCCAGAGGACCAGATCGGCGTCGCGGGCGCGGGCGCGGGCACGGGCAATGCCCTGCTGCTCGACCGGATCGGCGGCGTCGCGCAGGCCAGCCGTGTCGACGCAGCTGACGAGCAGGCCGCCCAGGTCGAGTTGCACCTCGATCGCGTCGCGGGTGGTGCCGGCCTGCGGCGACACGATCGCAACATCGCGACGCGCGAGCGCGTTCAGCAGCGTGGATTTACCAACGTTGGGTGGGCCGGTCAGGGCCACCACGACCCCGTCCCGGACGCGGGCCGCGACGGCGCAAGCGTCCAGCTCCCGGGCAATGGACCTGTCGAGATCCCCCGCGATCCGGCGCACCTCGGCTTCGAGGTCTCCCGCGACGTCGCCCTCGTCGGCGAAGTCGATCGCGCTCTCGGCCGCCGCCAGGGCCCGCAGCAGGTCGGCGCGAAGAGCTGCCACCCAGCGGCCCATGGCTCCCTCCATCTGCCGCACGGCTTGCCGGCGCTGCGCTTGGGTTTGCGCGTCGATGAGATCGGCGAGGCCTTCGACTTCGGCCAGGTCCATCCTGCCGTTCAGAAAGGCGCGACGCGTAAAAGCGCCGGGTTCGGCGGCCACGAACCCGTCAAGGGAGCCGAGCGCGTCCAGCACCGAGGCTACCACGGCGCGGCCACCATGCAGGTGCAGTTCCGCGCAGTCCTCCCCCGTGAAACTCCGGGGTGCCGGGAACCAGACGGCCAGAGCACGATCGAGGACCTCACCGGAGCGCGGATCGCGCAGGCGTGCGAGACGGACGGTGCGCGGCGGCGGGCGCCCTCCCGCAAGGCGGTCGAGCGCATCACCGGCACCCGGCCCCGAGATGCGGATAAGCGCCACGGCGGCTCGCCCCGAGCCCGAGGCGAGCGCGAAAATCGTCCCCGCCGCCATGGTCGCCCGCGTCGTCCGGCACTCTTTTGGGAACAGCGGCTCCGCGCCCGACGATGAAGTCCGCCATCTCCGCAACGTTCTGAACGAGCGACGGAGGCCTGTCCACGACGAAGGCGCCGAAGCACGAGGGCTCGTTGCCGAAATCAGATCTCAGCGCGGTGAGGTTCCAAGAAGCGGGATTGACACGTTCCTGGCCCGCATCGGTCGACGTGACATCTCGATGCACGGCTCAGCCGGAGGGCACAACCGCGTGACATACCGTGAAGTATTTGCAACCATAGCGAGCATTCACGATTAACTATCGTTGATCTCCATGGCTTAAAAGCGCGGGAGGCCTGAATGTTCTGGGCAGCAGACGTGAATGGCCGTCTCGCGTCCGTGACGATTTTGCACAGAGCGGATGCGGAGCAGGGAGCGGTGCCATCGCGCCCGCACGATGGCGCGGGACCTCAGATCATCGCGGCGGTGCGAGCTCTGCTGAGGGCCGTGCTGCAAACGAAATCCGGGGGAGCGAGCAGCTATCGAATCCAGGCGAACGGCATGGCGGCCTGCGTCCAGGTCGAAGCCAATCCCGCCCTATCTCCCGACGACGGAACCTTCGCCGGATACATCGGCTCGGTTCACCTGGTGCCCGAAGCCGCGGGTTTCGCGGAGAAGGTGGTCGATGAAGATCTCGCGCGCGTCATCTTTCTCGACGCCATCGCGGATCACGTCACCAGCGCGCGCACTCTGGCGAGTCAGGCGGGCGAACGCCAACTCATCAAGATTCTCGATCTGGCGCTGGTGTCGATCGGCGACCAGCTCCTGCAAGCCGTCGAGGACTGACGACTCACCCCCCGTCGTCGGCTACCGACATGACGAAATCGAGAATGCGTGTTCGCAGCCGCTTGTCGGTGATCCGCATGAAGGAATGGATGAGCCGCTGGCCTTCGCGGCTGTCGACGAATTGCTCCACGGTTTCCTCGGGCGGGGGTAATGTCTGACCAGCCGTTTCCGCTCTCCCTATCAGGGGATTGGAGGTTTTCTCGAAGAAGTCGGGCGGCAGGCTGAGCACGTCGCAGATCTGCTGAAGTCGCGCCGACGAGATGGCGTTGATGCCTTTCTCGTACTTCTGCATCTGCTGGAACGAGATGCCGAGGGAGGAGGCGAGTTCCGCCTGTGTCATTCCGATCGTCTTGCGCCGGATCCGGATACGCTGACCGAGGTCAGACGGATTTGCGATTGGTTTGCTGACCAAACGGCAGCTCCGCCGAAATTGAAGATGTTCAGGTCGCGTGGGCAAACGACTTTCCGGCGCAGTTTTCTCCGATTTTCGACTGTGGCGCAAGAGATTAGTTTCAAGTTTCAATTATATTTATTGATCTATTCTGCGAAGTTCGACCGGGAAAATTGACCTTTTTATCCGAAGCGGCAGCGCATCGCGCTTTCCAGAGGCCGTCCGTCGAACACCGAGGATCGACGCCGCTTCGAGAGCGGATTCCTCCACTCAACCCGCTCGGATGCGCGAACCAGGACAGAGTCCGTCGTGGCCAACTACGTCCCGGTTGAGTTTCTTCACGCTTCGTTAACCCTTTCCGGGAGAGCGTGGCGTGGAAGCGAATCTCAGACCAGACGAGGATGACGATGGGAGTGTGTTGGACCGGCCGTTCCGTGATGGCGCGCTTCCGCGTTTCCGAACACAGGTTGCGTCACCCGGCTCGAACGGCCGGACATTGCCGCCGGCTTCCCTCGCAACGAAGGCTCGGTCCGGCTCGTGACGAGCGCCGCGGGCCACGCATGCCGCGACACCGTCGCGCCGAAAGGATGGGATCACACCCGCGTCCCTCCGATCGCCGGCTCCCCCGGTGACGAGCGAGCGAACCGGCGACGACGGCGCGTGGTCCGGCGATCTCGATGCTTTCCTCGGCCGATTGCGACCTTCCCCGGACGCATCCACCCGCAAGCGCAAGGCCCAGGGCGACAACGGCTTCGTGGCCTATTACCAGCCGATCCAGAACCTCAGGATGGGCGGGATCACCGGGTTCGAGACCCTGGCCCGCCTGCGGCGCGACGGCGCCATCCTGCCGCCCGACGCTTTCCTCCCCGGCCTGACGGTGGCGGGCCGCACCCGCCTGTTCCACGCGATATTCGGGCAGACCTTCGCGCTGTTCAAGGCCGCGGCCGCGGCGGGTCTCGACTTCTACGTGTCGCTCAACGTCGAGAGTTCGGTCGTGCTCGCCGAGGGCTTCCTCGACACCCTCGAGCCGGTGCTGGAGGCGAACAGCGACTTCGCGCACCACCTCATCGTCGAGATCCTCGAGTCCGAGCCCATCGCCGACACGGCCGGGGCCCGCGCGGCCTTCGCGCGCCTGAAGCGCCTGGGCGTGCACCTCGCCATCGACGACGTGGGCAGCGCCTATTCCTCGCTCCTCAACCTCAAGGACCTGCCGGTCGACGTCATCAAGCTCGACCAGGGTTTCGTGCGCGACCTCGGCCGCAGGCCCGACGACCTCAGCTTCGTCATCAGCCTGCTGTCGCTCGCCCGCGGCCTGGACAAGACGCTCGTGGTCGAAGGCGCGGAAACGCCCGCCATCCTCGACGCGCTCCGCGTCCTGGGCGTCGGCTACGCGCAGGGCTACGCGATCGCGCCGCCCATGCCGGGCGCGGAGGTGCTGGGATGGTTGCGCGGCTTCGCGGTCCGCCAACCGACCGCCGGGCCGCAATCGCTGCTGGGCGCCTACGCGTGCCACCTGGGCTTCGTGGAAACCTGCCGCGTGCTCGCGGGCCAGCCGATGCAGATCGCCTGGACGGAGCACGCGCACGATCCGCACGTCTGCCCCGTCGGCCATTTCTTCACCCGGGCTGGGCTGCACGACACGCCGATGGGCCGCGCGCACGCGGCGTTCCACGCCGTGATGACCGAGTTCCGCACCGACCGGGCCGGGTGGGAGGCCACCGCCGACCGCTTCCGCGACAGCCTGCGCGACGCGATGGCGCGGGAGGCCGTGCCCGTCACGACCCCGGGTCGGGGATGACGCTCACGTGGGCCGCGACGACGCGCCAGCCCTGGGGCGTGCGGACCCAGGTCTGCATCTGCCGCCCCACCTTGCCGGGCATCGACGTCCGCCGGAACAGGGTCGAGCAGGTGGCGGCATCGGTCCCGTAGGTGGTGATCGCCGTTTCGTGCAGGGTGCGTTCCAGACCCGCGGCGGGCCGGGCGGCCCGAAACCCCGCGATGGCGGCGAAGCCGTAGAGGTTTTCCGCAATGCCGTAGCGGATGGTGCGCGCGTCGTCCCGGAACAGCGCGTCCAGGGTCGCGACGTCGTTGGTGGTCAGCGCGGCCTCGTAGCGCGCGAACGCCTCCGTTACCTCGGCCAGCACGGCCGGATCGTCGATCACCATGGGGCCTCCGCTTCGTTTTCCTTGGACGCCGCCGCTTTTGGCACGGCGCGGCCCACGGGGCACCCCCGTTGCCCGCCGTCAGTCGAAAAGGCCGGTGTCCTGCTGCCGGGCCATAATCGGACGGAAGGCGTCGAGGGCCTGCGCGTCGCCGTCGGTCGTCAGGATCTGGATGTCGGCCCGGACCGCGAGCCGGGTCACGGTCAGCGGGCCGCGACGGCTGCGGCCGCGCCCGCCATCATCGAGGCGCCCACCCGGTTGGCGGCGCGCAGAGCCCTGGCGTTGCTGAACCAGAGCCGCGCCCGAACCGCCGCGGCCGACCAGCACAGGTCGATGGACACGAGCGTGACCAGCATGGTGGCGACCAGCTCGGCCCAGGCCCGGACCCCCACGTGGCCGAGGTCGACCAGGGTGGGCAGCAGGGCGAGGTAGAAGACCAGGTTCTTCGGATTGCCGATCGACACCAGCAGCCCCGCGGCTGCCGTCCGCCAGGGACGCTGCGCGGGCGGCGCGGCCGGAACGGCGGCGGTCCCGACCGGGCCGGTCCACATGCGCCACGCCAGGACCAGCAAGGATGCGGCGCCGAGATACTTGGCGACCAGGAAGGCCACGGCAAAAGTCCGGGCCAGCGCGGACAGGCCCGCGACCGCGACCGTCAGCCAGAGCGCTTCGCCGAACCAGGCCGCGACGAGGAAGGGCAGGGCGCTCCTGAACCCGCCGGTGAGCACGCGCGACACCAGGGCCGCGACGGTGGGGCCCGGGGCGGCCGTATCCGCGAGCAGGGCCAGGGCGAAGACCGCCAGCGCCGTTCCCGTCATCGCGACACCTCCCCGCGAGCCCTCTGCCGCTGCCACGATCCTGCGCGGGCGGGAAACGCCTGTCCAGCGGTCGGACCGGGTCGGGAGGAGCAGTTCATCGTCGGGAAAGCGCGACCCCCTCTCCGTCATCGCGAGGTGGCGCAGCCGCCGTGGCGATCCAGCCCGGTCCCGCGGGCCTGGATTGCTTCGCTCCGCTCGCAAGGACGGGAAGGAGAGGGGCGCTTCCGGCTCGCGGCCGAGAGAAGGAGGCTCGATTCGCGGCAGCTTTCAATTGATCCCACCCCCGCGTCCATGCTTGGTGACGCGAACCGCTTCGCAGGCCAGCGAGATCTGAAATGTCGACCGAAATCCGCGTTCCCACCCTGGGCGAGTCCGTCACCGAGGCCACGATCGGCCGCTGGTTCAAGAAGCCGGGCGAGACGGTCAAGGCGGACGAGCCGCTGGTCGAACTCGAGACCGACAAGGTGACCCTCGAGGTCAACGCGCCGGCCGCGGGCGTGCTGGCCGAGATCGCGGTCAAAGACGGCGAAACGGTGTCGCCCGGCGCGCTGCTGGGGCAGATCGCGGCGGGGCAGGGGGCCGCTGCGCCCCAGCCCGCGGCGTCTGCGCGTCCGGAACCGAAGCCGGCGCCCCCGCCGCAGGCGGCCGCCCCTGCCGCGCGGACGAGCATGCCGCCCGCCCCTTCCGCGGCCAAGCTCGCCACCGAAAACGGCATCGACGTGAGCGGCATCGAGGGCTCGGGCAAGCGCGGGCAGGTGCTCAAGGGCGACGTGCTGCCGCTCACCAAGCCGGGGTACGGCAACAACGGCGCGGCCGCCGCCTCGCCCGCCGTCGTGGCGCCCCAGCCCCTCCGCGCCGAGGCGCCGCCCGCGCCGGCTCCCGTCCGCGCCCCGTCCCCCGCGCCCGACCAGGCCCGCGAGGAGCGGGTGCGGATGACCAAGCTGCGGCAGACCATCGCCAAGCGTCTCAAGGACGCCCAGAACACGGCCGCGATGCTGACGACCTTTAACGAGGTCGACATGACCGGCGTGATGGCGCTGCGCGCCAAGTACAAGGACGTGTTCGAGAAGAAGCACGGCGCCAAGCTCGGCTTCATGGCGCTGTTCGTGAAGGCTTGCGTGGGCGCGCTCAAGGAGCTCCCGGCCGTCAACGCCGAGATCGACGGCACCGATCTCGTGTACAAGAACTACTACCACCTAGGGATAGCGGTCGGCACCGAGAAGGGCCTCGTGGTGCCGGTGGTGCGGGACGCCGACCGCCTGTCCCTGGCCGAGATCGAGAAGACCATCGCGGATTTCGGCAAGCGCGCGCGCGACGGGCAGCTTTCCATCAACGAGATGCAGGGCGGCACCTTCACGATCACCAACGGCGGCATCTACGGCTCGCTGATGTCCACCCCGATCCTCAACGCCCCGCAATCGGGCATCCTGGGCATGCACAAGATCCAGGAGCGGCCGGTGGTGGTGGCCGGCAAGGTCGAGGTGCGGCCCATGATGTACCTCGCGCTCTCCTACGACCACCGGATCGTCGACGGCCGGGAGGCCGTGACCTTCCTGGTGCGGGTCAAGGAGGCGCTGGAAGATCCCGCGCGCCTCATGCTGGAGGTGTGACGGCGACAATCACGCCGGCCTTCAGCCTGCCCTGGATCGGCCCTATATGAGGCGCGTGGCTCGCTGAGGGACGAGCCCGCCGGTTCCGTTCGAGCCGGCCTGCCCAACGGCCCACGGTCCGACCCCGGATCATGACGAGGCCGCGGCGTCCCGTTCGATCCGTCCCATGTTCGAGCTTGATAATGTACCTGCCAGCACCCTGACCTTGGCGGTCGAGGGCGTGGTTGCCCTGGTGCTGCTGATTTTTCTGCTGCGGCTCGTGTTCGCCTGCCTGATCTACGTCCCCAACACGCACTACGGCATCGTGGAGCGCCGCTGGAGCGCGGGACGCACGGCCGAGCCCTTCGGCCCCATCGCGCTGCGCGGCAACGCGGGTTTCCTGCCCGACGTGTTCCGCGGCGGCATCCACGTCGTGGCACCCTTCAAGTACCGCGTCCGCAAGCGCCCGCTGATCAACATCGACCAGATCGGCTATCTCATCGCGCGCGTCGGCCGCCCGCTCGAGCCCGGTCAGGCGCTGGGCGCGTGGCCGGCCGAAGCCGACGTGGACGACGCCCGCGCGTTCCTGCAGCTCGGCGGGCAGGCGGGCCCGCAGCGCCGCGTCCTGCGCTCGGGCACCTACGCGATCAACACCGCGCTGTTCACCGTCGTGACCGTGGACGCGATCCACCACCTCGACATGGGCGGTACCAAGACGGACGACGCGCAGTTCCAGACGCTGCTGCGCGAGCGCTACGGCTTCACCCCCGTGGTGATCAAGGACGACAAGATCGGCATCGTCACCGTGCAGGATGGCCCGGCGCTGCAGCACGGCGAGATCATCGCGCCCTCGGTCGGCACCGACGCCAACCGCCCCGAACACTTCCACAACTCCTTCCAGGACATCGGCCGCTTCCTGACCGCGGGCGGCCGGCGCGGGCGCCAGGAGCAGGTTCTGGTGGAGGGCACCTACTTCCTCAACCGGCTGTTCGCCACCGTGGAGATCACCGGCAAGACCCATATCGGGATCGGCACCGTGGGCGTCATCAACTCGTTCGTGGGGCGCGATGCGGGTGACACCGCCGACGCGGGCCGCGGCCGCACCGTCGAGGTCGGGCAGCGAGGCATCTGGCGCAAGCCGCTCGATCCCGGCAAATACGCCATCAATCCCTACGCCATGGAGGTCATCTCCGTGCCCACCACCAATTTCCAGCTCCGCTGGATCGCGGGCGTGGCGAGCGCGGCCGCCATGCCCAACGGCATGAGTTACGACGACGACCTCAAGGAGATCCCGGTCATCACCCGCGACGCCTTCGAGATCCTGGTGCCGCTCTCCATCGTGGCCCACATCGCGCCCGCCAACGCGCCGCACGTGATCCAGCGGTTCAGCCAGATCGAGCGGCTGGTCAACCAGACGCTCGACCCCTTCATCTCCTCCTACTTCAAGGACACGGCGCAGCAGCACACCCTGCTCGACTTCATCAACACGCGCAGCGAAATGGGCAAGACCGCGCTGGAAGCCATGAAGCTGCGCCTCAACGAGCACCGCATCGAGATCGAGGAGGTGATGATCGGCACGCCCCGGCCCGCGCCGGGCGACACGCGGATGGAGGCCATGCTGGAGCAGCTCCGCCTGCGCCAGATCGCCCGCGAGGAGCAGAAGACCTTCGAAGACCAGAAGGAGGCCGCCACCAAACGTAAGGCGCTCAACGAGCAGATCGCGCTGGCCGAGCAGCAATCCGGCATCACGCGCTCGGAGCTGTCGATCCGCATCGCCGAGAACGAGGGCGCGGCCGAGACGGCCCGGAAGCGCCGGGCCGCCGAAGGCATCCGCCTGATGGCGGAAGCGGAGGGCGCGGCCGAGAGCGCGCGCAGGATCAAGGCCGCCGAAGGCATCCGGGTGATGGCCGATGCTGAGGCGCACGCGGCCCGCGCGCGCGCCGAGGCGATCGGCGGCCCCGAGAACCTGATCCGTCAGACCATCATCGCGGCGCTGGTCGACATGGTGAAGGATTCCAAGATGCCGCTCGTGCCCTCGACCATCGTGGCCAACGGGGAACAGAACGGCGGCCTGGGCCTGCCGGGCCTGCTGCTCGCCATGGTGACCAAGGACCTCGGCAAGGATGCGGGAACGAAGCCGAGCCTCAACGGCAAGGGCTGAGGACGCAGGGTGGCGGGACGCGCCGGCAGGGGAGTTCGACGATGACCACCGGCCGCCTGGACGAGGCCTTCGCCTTCGCCCGCCACCTGCACCGCGACCAGGTCCGCGAAGGGACGGCCATCCCCGCCCTCGCGCACCTCATGGCGGTGTCCGCGCTCGTGATGGAACACGGCGGCGACGAAGACCAGGCAGTCGCGGCGCTTCTCCATAACGCGGCCGAGGACCAGGGCGGGCTCGCCACGCTCCAGGCCATCCGCGAGCGGTTCGGCGGCCCGGTCGCGGCGATCGTGTCGGACTGCACCGAGGCCTGGACCGACCCGAAGCCGCCGTGGCGGGCCCGCAAGGAAGCCTATCTCGCGGCGCTGCCCGGCAAGCCGCGCCGGTCCCTCCTGGTCGCGCTGGCCGACGAGGTCCACAACGCGGAAACGATCGCGGCCGACTACCGAGCGCTCGGCAATGCGCTATGGCCGCGGTTCAGGGTCGGTCGCGAGGGGGTCACCTGGTATTATTCGGAGCTGGCCGGAGCCTTCGCCGACCTGCTGCCAGGCCCGCTGGCGGATCGACTGCGGCGCGCGGTGGCCGAATTCAGCAGGTAGCTGCGAAGCGCTCTCGTTCGCCAAAGAAAGCGGTTGTCGTCCCGGGCGGAGCGAAGCGGCGACCCGGGACCCACCCGCTTGAGAAACGGTAGGTCCCGGCTCGGGGGCCCATAGGCGCTAACTTAGACGACCTGCGCTGCTGATCAACCCTCATCGGACCCCGGGTCGTCATCGCGAGCGAAGCGCGGCGATCCAGCCGGTTCGTCCAAGCATGAACGCCGGTCCCCGAGCCCGGGCCCCTGGATTGCTTCGCTGCGCTCGCAATGACGGCTTTTGCAAATAACGTCTGCTCAGGGTAACTCGGTGTAAGTTAGCGCCTATGGGCTCGGGGACCGGGAATTGAACCACCGCAACCAACCTGCAACGCAGGTTAGGAGGTGGCCCCAGCCTCAGGTGTTCATCGACTCGAAGAAGCTCGAATTGCCCTTGGGCGTTTCGCGCAGCTTGCCCAGCAGGAACTCGGCGGCGTCCACCGTCCCCATGGGGTTCAGGATGCGGCGCAGCACGTACATCTTCTTGAGGATGTCGGGCTGGCAGAGCAACTCCTCCTTGCGGGTGCCCGAGCGGGTGATATCGAGCGCGGGGTAGATCCGCTTGTCCGACACCTTGCGGTCCAGGATGATCTCGGAATTGCCGGTGCCCTTGAACTCCTCGAAGATCACCTCGTCCA
>CAXTFJ010000040.1:0-35170 GCA_964243405.1 uncultured Lichenihabitans sp.
CCTTCAGTCTCATCGGCTACAAGACCGTCCTCGGCCAGGGCGTGTTCGTCAATTATTTCCTCAACAGCCTGATCGTGACCACGGGCTCGCTGATCGCGGTGCTGCTGTTCGGCGCCATGGCGGCCTTCGCGCTCAGCGAATACCGCTTCTCCGGCAACAGGCTGCTCGGGCTCTACCTGTCGCTCGGCATCATGGTGCCGATCCGGCTCGGCACGGTGGCGATCCTCGAAGTCATGGTGGCGTCCCACCTCGTCAACACGCACCTGGCGCTGATCCTGATCTACACCGCGCAGGGGCTGCCGGTCGCGGTGTTCATCCTGTCGGAATTCATGGCGAGCCTGTCCAAGGACCTCAAGGACGCGGGCCGCGTGGACGGGCTGTCGGAATACACGATCTTCTTCCGCCTGGTCCTGCCGCTGGTGCGGCCGGCGATCGCGACCGTCGCGGTGTTCACGATGATCCCGATCTGGAACGACCTCTGGTTCCCCCTGATCGTGGCGCCGGGCGAAGCCACCAAGACCGTGACCCTGGGCGCCCAGGTGTTCATCGGCCAGTTCGTGACCAACTGGAACGCGGTGCTGGCCGCCCTGACGCTCGCGGTTCTGCCCGTCCTGGCGCTCTACCTCGCCTTCTCCCGGCAGCTCATCCGCGGCATCACGGCGGGAGCGGTCAAGTGACGGGCGCGCTGCGCACCCTCGTGGTCGGACTCGGTCAGATGGGCCTGAGTCACGCGCTCGCCTACCATCGCAACCCCGGATTCGAGATCGTCGGTATGGTCAACCGCTCCGCAGTCGACCTGCCGGCCGAGCTGGACGGCTATCCGTTTCTCGAAAGCTTCGAGGCAGGACTGGCCCTGCGGCCCGACCTCGTCTGCATCGCGAGTTACACGGACAGCCACGCGCCCTACGCGATCGCCGCTATGGAGGCAGGCGCCCACGTCTTCGTCGAGAAGCCGCTGTCCCCTACCGTCGCGGATGCGGAGCGGGTAGTCGCGGCGGCCCGGCGCACCGGACGCAAGCTGGTGATCGGCTACGTGCTGCGCCACCACCCGAGCTGGATCGAGTTCATCAGGCGCGCGCGGGACCTCGGGCCGCCGTACGTCATGCGGATGAACCTCAACCAGCAATCGTCGGGAGCCGCCTGGGACATCCACAAGCGGTTGATGGAGAGCACCAGCCCGGTCGTCGATTGCGGCGTCCACTACCTCGACGTCATGCTCCAGATCACCGACAGCCCGCCCGTGCAGGTGCGCGGGATGGGCGTCCGGCTCTCGCCGGAGATCGCCGAGACCCAGGTGAACTACGGGCACCTCCAGGTCCTGTTCGCCGACGGCTCGGTCGGCTGGTACGAGGCGGGATGGGGTCCGATGATCTCCGAGACGGCCTTCTTCGTGAAGGACGTCATGGGACCGAAGGGGTCCGTGTCGATCGTCATGGACGAGGGCGCCGCTTCGGCCGATGTCGACACGCACACCAGGACGGCCCGCATCCGCCTGCACACCGCGGCCACGGACGCAACGGGGGCATTCCTGCGCGCGGACGAGGTTCTTTCAATGGCTGACGAGCCGGGCCACCAGGACCTTTGCGAGCGCGAGCAGGCCTTCGTCCTCGACGCAATCACCAACGACCGCGACCTGAGCGCCCATATGCGCGACGCCGTCCGCTCGCTCGCCGTGGTGCTGGCCGCGGACCGATCGATGCGCGAAAGCCGGGCGGTCGACCTGTGAGCAGAGCGCCTACCCGCCTCGCGCGGCAGCTTTTCGGAACCGATCGGGAGCAGCGCCTTTGGGGTCCTTGACGCTCGACGCCATCCGCAAGTCGTTCGGGGCCACGACCGTGCTGCAAGGCATCGACCTCGCGGTGCGGACAGGCGAGTTCGTGGTGTTCGTGGGGCCGTCGGGCTGCGGGAAATCCACCCTGCTACGCATCATCGCGGGTTTGGAGGAGCAGACGTCGGGCACGATCCAGATCGACGACCGCGTGGTGAACGGCGTGCCGCCCGCCAGGCGCGGCATCGCCATGGTGTTCCAGAGCTACGCGCTCTATCCCCACCTGACGGTAGCCAAGAACATGGGCCTCGCGCTGCAGCAGGAGGGGGTCGCCTCCGCCGCGATCGACGCCCGCGTTAGGAAAGCAGCCGGCCTGCTGCGGCTCGAGCCCCTGCTGGGCCGCCGTCCCGCCGAACTCTCGGGTGGCCAGCGCCAGCGCGTCGCGATCGGGCGCGCCATCGTGCGCGAACCGAGCCTGTTCCTGTTCGACGAGCCGCTGTCCAACCTCGACGCGGCGCTCCGGGTCGGCACCCGCATCGAGATCGCCCGGCTGCACCGGCAGCTCGGCGCCACCATGATCTACGTCACCCACGACCAGATCGAGGCGATGACGCTGGCGGACCGCATCGTGGTGATGAACGGCGGCATCGTGGAGCAGGTGGGAGCCCCGCTCGACCTCTATCGCAAGCCCGCGAACCTCTTCGTGGCGGGCTTCATCGGCTCGCCCACCATCAACCTGATCACCGGCGAGACCGCCGAACGCGCGGGCGCGGTAACGATCGGGGTGCGCCCCGAGCACCTGCTGGTGGAGGCCGGCGGCCCGTGGACGGGCATTGTCAGCCACGCCGAGCACCTCGGAGCCGACACGGTGCTTTACGTCGACGTGCCAGGCCGCGGGCTGCTCACCGCGCGCACGGCGGCAGACCTGCCGCAGCAGGTCGGCGACGCCGTGTCGCTCAATCCCCGGGCCGACCGGATCTACCGCTTCGGCGCGGACGGCCGTTCGCTGGGCTGAAACGGTTGCGTGGCAAGCCGGTGGCGGTTTGCTGGGCGACGAGCAAGCGGCGGCGATCGGGCCGAGCCACCCGTTCAACACGTTCATCGCTCAAGCTTCTTTGCATCCGCCGTTTGGCGCGGATTTGACCGGGACCGCCTCCGAAAGACTCACGTCCGCCTTCATTGCGCCCATACGACGCAGTTGTTCAGCTCCAGTCTGACGCCAAAACGGACGACACACGTTTCGTCGCCGCGGCGACGTCGGGCCGTCTGAGGACGCCGGTGGCTTTTGCCAATCTCCTCGGGCCCGAACAATGGAGAGTTGGGGATGGGTTCAGCGCAGTCCGAGCGTCTCGGCGTCGCTATCGTCGGGCTGGGGGGCGCGGTCGCCACCACGGCCGTCGCTGGCATCGAGATGATCAAGGCGGGATCGAACCGTAGGGAAGGCCTGCCGCTCGCGAACCTCTCCATTCCCGGTATGGCGGACTACAAGGACGTCGTCTTCGGCGGGTGGGACCTGAACGGCAACGACCTCGCCGCCGCCGCCGAGGAGCACGGCGTGCTGCGCGACGCTGACCTCACGGACGGTGCCTCGGCGCTGCGATCGATGCGGCCCTGGAAAGCGGTGGGCAGCGAGCAGTTCTGCAAGAACATCGTGGGCCAGAACATGGTCAAGGCCCGGAACCACCGCGAAGCGGTGGAGATGATCGCCGACGACCTGCGCCGCTTCAAGGAGGAGTCCGGCGTCGACCGCGTCGTGGTGCTCAACCTCGCCTCGACCGAGAGCTGGCCCGATCTCGAGTCGCGCACCCTCAACTCGCTTCCCGATTTCGAGCGCGGCCTCGACGACAACAGTGCCGAGATCGGCCCCGCGATGCTCTACGCCTACGCGGCCATCGCGAGCGACGCGGGTTACGCCAACTTCACGCCCAGCGTCGCGGCGGACGTCCCCGCCCTGACGAGCTTCGCCAAGGAGCGCAACGTCCCCGTGGCGGGCAAGGACGGCAAGACCGGCCAGACCATGATCAAGACCGTGCTGGCACCCGCCCTGAAGTCGCGCGCGCTCCACGTCGACGGCTGGTTCTCGACCAACATCCTGGGCAACCGCGACGGCATGGCACTGCAGGACGCCAATTCGCTGGCCTCCAAGCTCAACACGAAGGGCGGCGTGCTCGACCAGATGCTGGGCTACGAGGTCCAGGATCATCTGGTCGACATTCGCTACTACCGCCCGCGCGGCGACGACAAGGAAGCCTGGGACAATATCGACGTCACGGGATTCCTCGGGCAGCGGATGCAGATCAAGGTCAACTTCCTGTGCAAAGACTCGATCCTCGCGGCGCCCCTCGCGATCGAGATCGCCCGGGTCACCGGCCTGGCATCCAAGCGCGGCGACGGCGGCGTGCAGGAGCAGTTGAGCCACTTCTTCAAGGCTCCCATGGTGAAGAACGGCCACGCGCCGGTGCACGCCTTCCACGCCCAGGAGGCCATGCTGATGGACTGGTTGAACGTCGGCTGAGCCGATGATGGGGACGTTGTCGCCGGACCTCGTTCCGCTGCTGGCGGAACTGAACGACCTCAAGCGCGTGCGCAGCGCCGGGCGCGACGGGACGATCGCGACCCGGCTCTTCCGTCAGGCGTGGAGCGAACTGGTTGCGGGGCGGCCCATTCAGGCGGTGGCGATGGAAATCACCGCGCGCGCCCTCGCGGCGGCTCGTCTCGGCGATCTCGACAGGCCCTTGCTGTCCGGGGCAGGCCTGTCGCGCGCGCAGATCACCCGCGTGCTCCAGCAGGCGGTGTCGGAGGTCGGCACGTCGCTTCCCGAAGTGCTGCGGCAGTCGTTGCGCGAGGCCGCCGCCGCCGATCGCGCCAAGCCGGTCGACGCGCTTCCGGCTTTCGTGGCCTTGCTCGAAGCGCAGCCTCGCGCGGGCGTGACCTGCCCCGGCAAGCCGCGGATCGTCTTGGAACCGCCGGAAAGTCATGCGGAGCACTGCCTCGCTGTTGCGGTCTACGGCGTGCTGCTCGCGCCCACCTACGGAGCGGAAGCCGGGACGGTGTTCCTGGCCGGTCTCGCCCACCACTTTCACAATGCCGGGATGCCGGATTCGGGGTTCACGGGTGAGATGCTGCTCGGTTCGCATCTTGGCCGGATCATGGAGTATTTCACGGCGGAGTGCCTCGACCAGTTGGAGCCGCCGTTGCGCGACGCGGCTACAACGTCCCGTGCGATCCTCCCGGACGACGCGACGCCGGAAGGCCGCGCCTTCCATGCCGCCGACGCGCTCGACCGCGTGCTGCAGATCAGGCAGTACCTTGTCGCGGGCTCCCTTTCCATGGAGCGCGTGCTGGGTGAGATGGGGCTCGTCCACGACGGGCCCGTGAAAGGTTTTCAGGACGAGGTTCTTCGCCAAGCCGGGTTGCTGTGAGTACCGCGCTTCTCTCTCCCAAGACCGGCGCGGTCTTGCGGCCTCGCGGCGAAACGCTGCTGGAAGACGCCGACGGCCGGCTCTGGCCGGTGCTGGACGGCATCCCCTACCTGCGCTCCGGCCGCGATGCGCTGGTCGAGGCCGCCACCGCGGCCCTCTCGGATGGAAACGCGGACGACGCCCGCGTCCTGCTCCTCGCCGACCAGGATGCGTGGTGGACCGGAGACGAACCGGACCGGGACGCCTTGCGCGTTCTCGTTCGCGACCGCGACCAGCTCACGCTGCGGGACGCCATGGCGCTGCTCGCTTACGACCGGGTCGGCGACTACTTCGCGCATCGCTGGAGCGACCCCACCTATGTGGCTGGTCTCGCGCTGCTCCAGGCGCATTGGCGACCGGCGGCGAGCGCCTTCGAACTCGCCTGCGGCATCGGTCACTACGGTCGCGACCTGCTGCGGCGCGGCGTCGCCTATACCGGTGCCGATGTGGTGTTCTCGAAGCTCTGGCTGGCGCGGCACTGGGTGCTGGGCTCCGAGGTCCGGCTGGTCTGCTTCGACGCCGCCGCGCCGTGGCCCTTGCCGCGGGAGCCGTTCGACCTCGTTTTCTGCCACGATGCCTTCTACTTCCTCGAACCTAAGCCGACGATCCTCAGCGAACTGCGTGCCCGCGCGGCGCCGGGCGGACGTTTATGCCTCGGTCACGTCCACAACAGCCAAACCGACAATTTTTCGGCCGGACGGGCTCTGTCTCCCGAGCAGATGGCCGGTTTCTTCCCGACCGCGACGATCTACGACGACGCGGAGTTGACGGCGGCGGTGGCCGAAGGGCGGTCTCCGCGATCGGCGCCGTTGTCTGCGCTGAGGAGCGCCGACGCCTTCTCGCGTGTGGATCTCGGCGGGCGCCGGCCCACCGGAAAGGCCCGCCTGACCATCCCGTCGCCCGACGCCTCCCTCCGTTTGAACACGCTCTATTTTGAGACGGCGGACGGCGTCGCGATCCGCTGGCCTTCGCTACGCTACGAAGTCGAGTACGGGCCGGGCGCGACCTACCCCGCCACGCTGTCGCGAGACGAGGTGAGCGCCCTCGGGTCAGACCTTCCGCGAGGAGCAGAAGAGACCTCCGTCGAAGAGGACGTTTTGCGCGCCATACGCCGCCGCATCCTGGTCGACCTGCCGGAGCGGTGGTGATGGGCCGGCGCCCGATCGGCTGGGGCATCGCCGGCTTCGGCTGGGTGGCGCGCGACTATATGGCGCCCGCGATCCGCGAGGCGGGCGAGCGCCTCGTCGCGGTGGGCGACCCCGACCCGGCCGCGCTGACCGACGCGGCTCGCCTCGATGCTCGGGGATATGCCACGATTGAGGCGCTCGCCGCCGACCCGGAGGTCGAAGCCATCTACGTCGCGACCCCCAACCACCTGCACCGCCCCGCCGTGGAGGCCGCCGCTCGCGCCGGCAAGGCCGTGCTCTGCGAAAAACCGATGGCCGCGACACTGGTGGAGGCGGCCGCCATCGTGGACATCTGCCGGAACGCCGGAGTCCTGTACGGTACCGCGTTCGACCAGCGCCACCACCCTGCCCACCGAGCGCTGCGATCGGCGATCGGCGAAAACCGTGTTGGTACGGTCACGGCCGTGCGCATCCTCTACGCGTGCTGGCTCGGGCCCGCCTGGACGGCGGGGCGGGGCACGGAGAACTGGCGTGTCGATGGCGACAAGGCCGGCGGTGGCGCCCTCGTCGACCTCGCTCCCCACGGCGTCGACCTGATCGAGTTCCTGCTGGGCGAGCCGCTCGACACCTTGCAGGCCCTGATGCAGCGCCGCGTTCACCCCTACGCCGTGGACGATGGTGGCATGCTGATCGGCCGCACGCGCTCGGGCGTGCTCGCGAGCCTGCACACGGCGTTCAACTACCCCGACGCGCTGCCCCGCCGCCGCCTGGAGGTGTGCGGGACGGCGGGGGTGCTCACCGCGATCGACACGATGGGGCAGGATCCGGGTGGCTCGCTCACGCTCACCGAGGCCGCGACCGGCCGCGAGATCGCGCTGCCGTTCGAGGACGGGTCGCCTTTCCTGGCGCAGGTACGCCGCTTCGGCGATGCGCTCCGCAGCGGCCCAGCTGGTGAGTTCTCGGGCGAACGCGACCTTCACACCGCGCGGCTGATCGCGGACGCTTGCGCGGCTCCCTTTGCCGCGCCGAGCGGATACATCCGATGAACCACCTGCCGTCCGACCTCCCCGACGCCGCCCGCGCCTACGTCGACGCCCTGCCGAAGGGGCAGCTCGTGGGGTTCTCCATGACGCCGCTCGACCGAACGGGCGTCCCCGCCTGGAAGGTCGGTCTGTTCCTGGACGATCCAGATCGCCTGCCCGGCAACATGCCCTCGGGCTACGGCTACGGCACGACCGATGGCGAGGCGATCACCGGCGCGCTGGCCGAGATCGCCGAAGCCATCTGCCCCACCCTGCGCCTCATGGACGAGCCGCACGAAACGGGCTCCCACGCGGACCTGGTTCGGCGGTTCGGACGGGGCGCGGTGGTCGATCCGCTGGCGCTCTGCCTTCCAGCCGGCTCGCCGGTCGACCGCGACACGCCGCTCGCCTGGACGCGCGTGACCCGCGTACGGACGGGCGACCCCGTCTGGGCACCGCTCGACGTCGCCGCCACGGACTGGTTCGAACTGCCCAAGGGGTACCAGCCTTTCACCACGCTCATCACCAACGGGCTGGGCGCCGGCCCGGACCTCACCTGGGCGACCGGCCACGGCCTGCTCGAATGTCTGCAGCGGGACGGCAACGGCCTGCTGTTCCGCGCGCTCGATCAGGGGGTCGTGCTCGACCTGCCGTCCGATCTCCCCGCGGACACGCGCGCCCTCCTCGACTACCTCCGGACGGAAGGGATCGTGGTGCTCCCGAAGTTCGCGACCGACGAGTTCGGCCTCACCAACCTCTACGTGGTGGGCTACGACGAGCCGGACCGCGGGCCGCGCGTGCCCATCATGCTCTCGGCCTGCGGGGAAGCCTGCGATCCCGACCGCGAGCGGGCGCTGCGCAAGGCGGTGCTGGAATTCTGCTCCGCGCGCGTCCGCAAGACCTACGGCCACGGCCCGCTCGCCGAAGCGATGAGCGTCGCGCCCGCGGGCTACGTCGATGCCTTCGTGAAGCGCGCCCTGCCGAGCCTCGAGCAGGAGGAAAGCCGGGCGCTGCGGACCATGATGGAGTGGGCCAACAGCGACGGGCCAGCCATCAAGCGCTTCCTCGATGGGAGCGTCTTCTCGGAACGGTCGCGCAAGCCGTTCGCGGACCTGCCCCGCACGCCGCTCGGCGACACGCGGGAGCGAGGCGCCTTCGCGCGTGCCAGGCTGGAGGAGGCGGGGTTCGACGTTCTGGCTCTGAATGGCTCGCCGCGCGGCGGCGGAATCGGCGTCGCCAAGGTGATCGTGCCCGGCCTGGAGGTCGAGACGATGAGCTACGGCCGCATCGGCGAGCGCAACACCCGCAAGCTGCTGGAGCGCGACAGCCCGCTGATCCGCTTCGGCGAGGCGAGCGACACCCTGCTCCCGGTCCGCCTGTCTCCCGAGGCGTTCGACCGGCTCAGGCCCTGGACGAGTGGTCGCACGCCCCTGTTCGACGCGACCGAAGCGGAGCGGATCGTCGGTCCCCTCTACCCTCTCTACCGCGAGCCGGAAGCCCACCACGTGGCCTATCGGCTCGGGCAATTGACCAATTCGGACAGGGCCGCATGACGCTTCGCTTCGCCTACAACACGAACGGGACGGCCTCGCACAGGCTCGACGACGCCCTGACCCTCATGGCGGAGGCGGGCTACGACGGCGTGGCGCTGACGCTCGACCACATCCACTTCGATCCCCTGGTGAGCGGTTGGGAGCGGGCGGCGACCGCCCTGCGGCGGCGTCTCGACGAGCTCGGGTTCGGCTGCGTCATCGAGACCGGCGCGCGCTACCTGCTCGACCCGCGGCAGAAGCACGAACCCACGTTGGTGACCGCCACGGCGGAGGGGCGCGCCCGCCGGGTCGCGTTCCTCAAGCGGGCCATCGACGTCGGCGCGATCCTCGGCGCCGAGGCGGTCTCCTTTTGGGGCGGCGTCCCCAAGCCTGGTGTCGATCCCGGCGACGCGGCCTCCTGGTTGCGCGACGGACTTGCGGTGGTGGCGGCCCACGCGGCGGCGCGCGGCGTCACCCCGGCGCTGGAACCTGAGCCCGGCATGATCGTGGAAACCGTCGACCACTACGCGTCGCTCGCCCGCGAGGTCCCGGGGCTGACCCTGGCGCTCGACCTCGGTCACCTGATAGTCACGGGCGAGCGCGAGCCGGCGGCCGCGATCCGCGAGTTCGCCGGCCGCATCGGCACGGTCAGCCTGGAGGATATGAAGCGCGGCGAGCACATCCACCTTCCGTTCGGCGACGGCGACATGGACGTGCCCTCCTGCCTGGCGGCATTGGACGAGACGGGCTTCTCGCGCCTGGTCTGCATCGAGCTGTCGCGCGACAGCCACCGCGCCGACACCATGATCCGGCAGGCCCGCGAGAGGCTGCGGTCCTACGAGCGGCGGGGCTCGCGCGCGGCATGAGGATCTGCTTCGTCAGCCGGCGCTTCTTCCCGGCGATCTCCGGGATGAGCGTCTACGCCAACAACCTGCTGCGCGAGCTGGTGCGGGCCGGGCACGACGTCACCATGGTGAGCCAGTACCGGGGGGATGCCTTCGGCACCAAGGTCTACGGCGGTGGCCCGCCACCGCCCGTCCCCGGTGTGACCGTGATCGGCCTGGAACAGCTCGGCGAGCAGGAGTCGGGCGACTTCGAGCGCGACATCGACACGATGGTGCGAACCATCGCGGCGGAGCACGCGAAGGCACCGTTCGACCTCCTCCACGCGCAATACGGCTACCCGACCGGGTGGGCCGTGCTGCTGGCCGCGCGCGCGCTGGGTCTGCCCTGCGCGGTGTCGATCCAGGGTGGCGACGGCCACTGGGTCGGCTCGTGCTGCGAGACGCACAGGCTCGCGATGCAGGCCGTGCTCGACCACGCCAACGCCCTGCTGATCGGGGGGGCGAGCTTCGTGGACGAGGTGAGCGGGCGGCTGGGCACCCGGCGCGAGCGGTTCACCATCGTGCCGGGCGCGGTCGACACGGACCGTTTCCGCCCCGCCGACGAGGCGAGGGTCGGCGACGCGCCTTCCCCCGTGCGCCTGCTGTACCACGGCCGGGTCGATCGCCGGAAAGGCGCGCTCGATTTTCTCGACGCGCTCGCTCTCCTGCGCGACCGCGACGTGCCCTTCGCCGCGACCGTGTCGGGGATCGGGCCCGACCTGGACCCCTGCCGGGATCGTGCCGCGTCCCTCGGCTTCGGGGAGCCTGCCGTCCGCTTCACGGGCTACGCGGCCTACGAGGCGGTGCCGGACCTTTACCGAGAAGCCGACATCTTCGTTTCCCCCACCTACGGCGAGGGCTTCTCGAACACGATCCTGGAGGCCATGGCGTCGGGGCTCGCCAACCTGTCCTGTTTCGCGGTCGGCGTGAACGATTGCCTGCGCGACGGCGAGAACGGCCTTCTCGTCCAGCCGGGCGACGTGCCCGCCCAGGCCGACGCGTTGCAACGGCTGATCGAGGACACCGCCCTGCGCCGCCGTCTCGCGCGCGCGGGCCAGGAGGAATGCCGTCGCGTTTATTCCTGGGCGACCGTGGGGCACACCATCATGGACGTCTACGCCCGCATCGCCCGCGAGAAGCCCGACACGCGCTTCGACCCGGTCCTGCCGCTCACCCCCTGCCGCTTCCGCGCCGAACCGCATCTGCTGTGAGGCGCACGGCCCTCGCGCTCTCGCCGCACCTCGACGACGCCGTCTTCTCCTGCGGCGGCACGTTGGCCCACCTGGCCCGCAGGGGATGGCGGGTGGTGGTCGCGACCCTGTTCACCCGCACGGTGCCCGATCCCAACGGTTTCGCGCTCGCCTGCCAGCTCGACAAGGGCCTCGGCCCGGAGGTCGACTACATGGCGCTGCGCCGGGCGGAGGATCGGGAGGCCGTGGCCCGGCTCGGAGCCGAGGTGGCCGTCCACCTGCCCTTCGCCGAGGCGCCGCACCGCGGCTACGATTCGGCCACTGCGCTGTTCGGGCCGCCGAACGCAGCCGACGGCATCGTGGCCGCGCTCGCCCCGGCCCTTCGCGAGCTGATCGAAGCGCAGGCGCCCGCGCTCCTGCTCGCCCCACAGGCGATCGGCGGCCATGTCGACCACGTGCAGGCCGTGACGGCCCTGCGCGGCCTGCGTCTGGCAAACCATCGCACCCTCTGGTGGCGGGACTTTCCTTACGTGGCGCGGGGTGGAAACCCGGCCGAGCCCTTCCGCGAGCTGCTGTCCGGCATGTCCCGGCACAGCGTCGATCTGGACACCGATGCCCTGGCGGCGCGGGAAGCGGCGTGCCTGGCTTATGCGAGCCAGATCGGCTTCCAGTTCGGCGGCGCGGACGGCTTGCGGATCAAGCTTGCGGCCGCGGGCGCGCGGGATGACCTCAGGCTGTCCGGTCTTAACGGCGACCCGATCTGACCGCGTGCCGGTTCAGGCGAGCAGGTCGTGGACCCGCCCGGCCAGTTCGTCCGTCGAGAACGGTTTGCGCAGGACGCGCATCCCCGGTTCGAGGTGGCCTTGGTTCAGCGCGCTCGACTCGGCGTAACCCGTGATGAACAGCACCTTGATGTCGGGGCGGAGCTGGCGCGCCGCCTCGGCCACCTGACGGCCGTTCAGGCCGTTGGGCAGGCCGACGTCGGTCACGAGCAGGTCGATGCGCGCGTTGGAGCGTAGCACCGTCAGCCCCGCGGCGCCGTCCGCGGCTTCGATGGCGGTGTAGCCCAGGTCGCCCAGGACCTCGGCGACCAGCATGCGGACCGTCGGCTCGTCGTCGACCACAAGCACGGTTTCGCCGACGTTCGCGCGCGGCGCGTCGGCCGTATCGGTGGAGATATCCGCGGCGTCGGCCGGCCCCGCGTGCCGCGGCAGGTACAGGGAAACACTCGTGCCCTGCCCCACTTCGGAGGCGATGCGCACCACGCCGCCCGACTGCCGCGCGAAGCCGTAGATCATCGAGAGCCCGAGGCCCGTGCCCTGACCGATCGGCTTGGTGGTGAAGAACGGGTCGAAAGCCTTGGCGATCACCTCGGGCGGCATGCCGGTGCCCGTGTCGGCGACGCTGAGCGACACGTAGGGGCCGGGCGGAAGATCGTGCTCGCGCGCGTCCCGCTCGCCCAACTTGACGTTGGCGATGCGGATCGAGAGCCTGCCACCGTCCGGCATGGCGTCGCGGGCGTTGATGCACAGGTTCAGGAGAGCGTTCTCGAGCTGGCTCGGATCGACGAGGATGGTCCACACGTCCTCCAGCCCCAGAACCTCGACGGTGATGGCCGGGCCCGCGGTCCGGCGGATCAGGTCCTCCATCTCGGTGACGAGACGAAGGGTGTCGATCGGTTTGGGGTCGAGCGTTTGCCGCCGCGAGAAGGCCAGGAGACGGTGCGTGAGCGAAGCGGCGCGCCCGGCCGCGCCCAACGCCGCCTCGATGTAGTGCTCGGCCTGGGCGAGGCGGCCCTGCGCGGCGCGGGTCCGCAGCAGCTCGAGGCTGCCGGTGATGCCGGTCAGCAGGTTGTTGAAGTCGTGCGCCAACCCGCCCGTGAGCTGGCCCACGGCCTCCATCTTCTGGCTCTGCCGGAGGGCGGCCTCGGCCTCCATGAGCTCGGCCGTCCGGGCCGTGACCTGCGTTTCCAGCGTGTCGGCGAGTGCCCGAAGGTCGTGCTCGGCCCGGCGCCGCTCGACCACCATCCGGGTGCGGCCCGCGATCTCGCGGATGAAGACCAGGTCCTCCGCGGACCAGTCGCGGGCGCTCGCGTTGTTGAGGTAGAGCAGCGCCACGAGCCCGTCCTGCTCGGTGATCGGTATGTTGACCACGGCCTGCGCGTCGATTGCCTTGAGGGCGCCGGCCGTCGCGGCCGTTCGCGGGTCGAGCTCGGCATCGGCGAACACGACCGTCTCGCCCCGCTTGAGGTCCTCGATGTAGGACCCGTAATCGCGGAACCGCAGCGTGCCCGCGAGGCTTCGGACCCCCGGCGCGTTCCAGTCTCGCGCGATGTCGATGGTTTCGGCAGCCAGGTCGACCGTTCCGTAGCCGACGCGGCTCACGCCCAGCGTCCGTCCGAGGACCTCGCTCGCGGCGTAGGCGAGGTCGTCGGGCGCTTCGACGGATCGGAAGCGGTCGTCCAGGTCGAGCAGGGCCTGGCCGCGGGCCTCGGCGGTCTTGCGCTGGGTGATGTCGCGGGACGTGCCGGCCATCCGCATCGGCTTGCCGTCGAACGAGCGCAGCACCTGCGCGCGGACTTCGACCCAGGCGATCACGCCGTCGGGCCGGACCACGCGGTAGTCGATGGCGTAGTCGGTCCCTCCCTCGACGCTCGCCGCGACCGCCTCCGTCATGCGGGCCTTGTCGCCGGGATGCACGGCGGCGCGCAGGTCCGCGTAGCTGAAGGGTGCCTTCGGGTCGCGGCCGAAGTTGTCGCGGCACAGCACGGAGGTGGTGAGCTCCTCGGTGTGCAGGTCCAGTTCCCAGATGCCGAGACGCCCCGCCTGGGTGGCGAAGCGCAGCCGCGCTTCGCTGTCCTCCTGCAGCCGGAGCCGGTCGCCGAGCTGCGCGAGGAGCGCGGCGTTCTGGAACTCCAGCCCGGCCAGACGCTCGCGCTCGAGCGTGACGTCCACCTGGCTCGCGAAAAAATAGGCAAGCTCGCCAGCGCTGTCCCGCACGGGGGCGAGCAGCAGGCGGTTCCAGAACAGCTCGCCATCCTTGCGATGATTGCGGATGTCGATCTCGATCGACTCGACGGCGTCCACCGCGGCACGAATACGGTTGACCGCGTCCCGGTCGGTTTCAGGTCCCTGGAGGAACCGGCAGTTGCGGCCCAGGATCTCCGCGCGGGAATAGCCGGTCAGGCGGCAGAACGCGTCATTGGTGAAGACGACGGGATTATCGTGTTGGCGCGGGTCGGTGATGATCATCGGCATGCGCGTCGCGCGGACGGCGGCCACGAACGGGTCCGTGCCGGTATCCGTCCCGTAGACCTCGGCGCTGATCCGTGCCGCATCGGCATCGAGAGGAGGCAGGTCGCGCGTGCCGTGCAGCCGGTTGTCAGCCGTACTCGCCATGCCGGGTCCGATCCTCAACCGCAGGACGACGCGAGCGTAGCGACGCGAGGGTCGACGAAAGCTTCATGCATGGGCGGCATTGAATAGCCACGTCCGTGCTGGATACAAGACCCTCCCGGACGAACCTGCATCCTCCGCTCGAGGACCGGCATCGATGCGGCAATGCACCGCTCGGCTGTCGACCCCACCCGTCAGGTCTGGAGCTGGTCCAGCGGCACGGGATAGGCGTGCGGGCGGGTGGCGAGCATGGCATCGATCAGCGCCAGGGCCTCGCGGCGCCCGCTGTTGGCGGCCTGCTCGAACGGCGTCCAGGTTTGCGCGAAGTCGAGCGGGGCGAAGGTGGCGCGGTAGCGAGCGAGCTCGCCGGGGGTCAGCGGGATGCCTCGCACGAAGGCCTTGTGGGCCGAGATCGTCGTGGCCCGGCGCGGATCGGCGGGGTCCAGTTCGAATTTCAGGCAATCGCCGCAGAACAGGATGCGGCGCCGGCTGTCGAACAGCACGGTGTGGCCATCGAAATGGCCCGCGGTCAGGTGCAGTTCCAAGCCGGGCAGCGGTTCGAGCCGGTCGTCGAAGGGCCAGCTCACGCAGAGCGCGCCCGACCAGGCGAGGTCGCCGGGGTGCAGCGCGAGCTCGGGATCGAAGCGGTCCTGCAATTGCCAGATCGCGCCGTAGCTGTGCGGGTGGGAGGCGGCCAGCACCTGGACGCCGCCGAGGGCCGCGATGTGGTCGAGCGCCCCGGCGCTGTAGACCGCGCATCCCTCGAAGGCGAGGTTGCCGTGCTCCGTCCGGATCAGGTAGCCGGACGAGCCGATGCCGCTCACGGGATCGTTGCGGAAACGCCAGACGCCGTCCTCCACCTCGTCCCAGTGGCAGGGGTAGAGCCGTTCGGCCTCCGCGCGGTCGTGGAACCGCCATCCCGTCTGCGGCAGGACGTGGCGGGCGTCGATGCAGAGCGGGCAGGAGGTCGGCATCGCGAACGAGCGCTGCCAGAAGCCGCAGTTGTCGCAAAAGAAGGCGGGGAGGTCGAGCGCGTCCTTGAAGGGAAGATAGCCGGGGCTCATGCGGGTGCTCCTCCCGATCGGGTCAGCCCCTGTCCTAAGCGGCCCGCGACCGGGCGGGAAGGTCGAACCTGCGCCACGCGATGGGCCGAATGGTCACGGCTGGCAGAGCTTCAGGACGCGCGGACTTCCCGCTGAGCGACCTCCCGCCGAGCGGACAGACGGGTCGTCTGCCGTGCCGTCCTACGCCATCGGACTTGAAGTCGGGACCGTGGGGAAAGAGGTACGGTGCGGATGACCGGTCCTCGGTCAACCCGCTTTAAAGCACGGCCGCGACCGGAGCAGCAAACTGATGGCCCCGCTTTTGACCGTCTTCGACCTCTACGGGACCTTGCTCAACCTCAACGCCGGGATCATTCCCTTGCGCGGCGAGATCGGCCCGGCGACCGATCGCCTGACCGAGATCTGGCGGCGGAAACAGGAGGAATACACCTGGGTCCGCGCCCTGATGGGTCGCCACGACACGTCCGTGGACCCGACGGAAGCGGCGCTCGACGTCGCGGCCGCGCGCTGCGGCGGCCTTGAGCCGGACCTCCGCCGCAAGCTGCTCGACGTCGGACGGACCACGGATGCCTATCCGGACGCGCGGCCCACCCTGTCGCGGCTCAGGCGCGAAGGGGGACGCACCGCCGTTCTGTCGGAGACCGATCCTGCCGCGCTGACCGGGGCGCTGGCAGCCGCGGGGTTGGGCTTCCTGCTGGATGCCACGCTGTCCTGCGAACCGCTTCGCACCGCAAGACCCGACCCGCGAACTTACGCGCTGGTGGGCGAGGCGTTTGCGGTGGAGGTCGCGAAGGTGACCTACGTTTCGGCGCACCGCTGGGATGTGGCGGGTGCCGCGGCCTTCGGTTTCGCGACCGTGTGGCTCAACCGGGCGGGGCTGCCGGACGAATACCCCGACCTCCCGCCGGGACGGGTGATCGGCGGGCTGGACGAGCTGTTCGGCCCCATCGAGAAGCGGGGACGCGACGGGCCCGAGTGATCACATCGCCAGCGCGCTCAGTACGCGCGCCCAGCTCCGCGCGCCCTTGTGGAACGAGGTGAGGTCGTATTTCTCGTTGGGTGAGTGGACCCGGTCGTCGTCGAGCGCGAAGCCGATCATCAGCGAGTCCATCTTGAGGTCCTGCTTGAACGGCCCCACGATGGGGATCGAGCCGCCCGACCCGACCGTCACGGGCTCCCGGCCCCACTCCTGCCCGAGCGCGCGGCGGGCGCGGTTGAGCGCTTCCGACGAGAACGGCAGTTGCAGCGCCGGGCTGGCGCCGTGTGGAATGAACTCGACGGTGCAGTCGGCGGGGAGGCGCGCCCGCACGAAGGCGCGGAAGGCTTCCAGCACCTTGGCCGGGTTCTGCTTGCCCACGAGGCGGAACGACACCTTGGCGCTGGCCTGGGCGGGCAGCACGGTTTTCGAGCCCTGCCCCTGGTAGCCGCCCGTGATGCCGTTGACGTCGCAGGTCGGGCGCGACCAGATCTTCTCCAGCACGCTGCGGTCGCTCTCGCCCGCGGGGACCGACAGGCCCACGTTGCCTAAAAACTCCGCCTCGTCGAAGGGCAGCGCGTGCCACTGGTCGGCCACCGCCTGCGGCAGTTCCTCGACGCCGTCGTAAAAGCCCGGCAGCGCCACGCGGCCGCCCTCGTCGTGCAACTCCGCGATGATCCGCGACAGGACGTGGATGGGGTTGACGGCCGCGCCACCGAACATGCCGGAATGGAGGTCGCGGTCGGCCGCGCGGACCACTACCTCGTCGAGCACGAGGCCGCGCAGCATGGTGGTGACGGACGGCGTGTCGCGGTCCCACATGCCCGTGTCGCACACGAGCGCGAGGTCGGCCTTCAGCTCCGCGCGGTTCTCGGCCAGGAAGGCGGGCAGCGAGGGCGAGCCCGTCTCCTCCTCGCCTTCCAGGAGGACGGTCACCTCGCAGGGCAGGCCGCCCGTTTCGGTGAAGGCCCGGCAGGCTTCCACGAAGGTCATGAGCTGGCCCTTGTCGTCGGACGCGCCGCGCGCCACGATCCGCTCGACACCATCGACCGTCACGCGCTCGGCCTTGAACGGGTCGGTGGTCCACAGGGCGCGCGGGTCGACGGGCTGCACGTCGTAATGGCCGTAGAACAGGACGTGCGGCACGTCGCGGCGGCTTCCCTTGGCGTGCGCCACCACCATCGGCCGTCCGGTCGTCGGCCGGACGGAGGCCGTGAAGCCCAGACCGGTCAGTTCGGTGGACAGCCATTGCGCGGCCCGCTCGCAGTCAGGCGCGTAGGCCGGGTCGGTCGAGATGGAGGGAATGGCGAGAAGGTCGAAGAGGCGGGCCAGGGCGCCGTCGAGGTTTTGGTCGATTTTCGTGAGAACGGCGTCGATCGAGGCCATAGGGGCTCCGGTGATGTCGGACAGTTTGCCCTTCCATAACAGCCCGGTCCGCGCGGGCAAGGGACGGCGTCGTCGCGCGGCAGCCGCCGGGGCGGGGCGGCCGCGGCTTGATCCGTCAGCGCAGCAGCGTGACCGAGCGCGGGTCGCACCGCGTCTCCCAACCCTGCCGCTCCAGTATCGGCACGTCGTCGTCCTCGACCGGGTAGCCCAGGCAGAAATAGCCCACGAACGTCCAGTGGGCGGGCACGTCGAGCGCGGCCGTGACCGTCTCGGGATCGAGGATGGACACCCAGCCGAGCCCGACGCCGGCCGCCCGCGCCGCGAGCCAGAGCGTGTGGACCGCCATCACGGCGGAATAGTCGATCGTCTCGGGCATGGTCAGGCGCCCCAGGCCGTGCCCCTGCCCGGTGGTCCGATCCGCGAACACCGCGAACTGGCAGGGCGCGTCGTCGAGGCCGGCGAGCTTGAGCCGCGCGTAGAGGGCGGTCCTGTCACCGCACTGGGCCTGCAGCGCCTCGGCATTGCACCGTTCGAAGGAGGCGCGGACGGCGCGGCGGCGTGCCGCGTCCTCGACCCGGACGAAGCGCCAGGGCTGGCTTAGCCCAACGGACGGGGCGAGGCAGGCCAGCCGCACCAGGCCGTCGAACGTCCCGTCGGGCAGGACGTCCCGCCTGAAGCGCCTGACATCGCGCCGCCAGACCAGGAGGTCGAGCAGTTCGGCGCGAAAGCCGTCCCCGAACCGGACCTCAGCCGTCACTCCGACCCCCCCCCCATCCCCGACTGTTAGGGGCAGCATAGGGGAGCCGAGCATCGATCGCGAGCGAAACGAAAAGGCCCGGCGACGTGCCGGGCCTTCGCGGTCGTGTTTCAGGTGGTGTCAGAAGATGTGGCTGAAGATGAAGTAGAGCGTCCCCGAGATCAGGATCGCGCAGGGCAGCGTCAGCACCCAGGCCAGGATGACGTTGCGGATCGTCTCCATCTGCACGCCGGAGCCGTTCGCCGCCATCGTGCCCGCGACGCCCGAGGACAGCACGTGGGTCGTGGACACCGGCAGGCCGTACTGGTCGGCGGCCGCGATCGTCGCCATGGCGATGATTTCGGCCGCGGCGCCCTGGCCGTAGGTCAGGTGGGTCTTGCCGATCTTCTCGCCGACCGTCACCACGATCCGCTTCCAGCCGATCATCGTGCCGAGGCCCAGCGCCAGGGCGACGCAGATCTTGACCCAGATCGGGATGAACTTGGTCGAGTGGTCCAGCGTGCTCTTGTACTTGGCGAGCGTCTTCTGCTCGTCGGGAGCCAACTGGTTGTCCTGGACCTTGGGCAGGTTCCGCATCGCCTCGGACACGAGGTACATGTCGTTGCGCGTGTTGCCGACCTGGTCGGCCGGGATCTTGGCGAGCGAGCCGTAGCCCTTCACCTCGTCGGCGATGTTGCGGATCATCACGGCCAGCGCGGGGTAGCTCGCGTCGTCGAGCTTCTTGTCGCGGACGAGCGCGGTGACGATGTCCTTCCCGTCACCGGTGATGTTGTAGCCCGCGCCCTTCGCCTCGATGATCTTGGAGGCCGCGTCGGAGGTCTGCTCGAAGGCGGGAACGTCGCTGTCGGGGACGGCGCGGTTCAGCGCGTAGGCCGTGGGCACGGTGCCGATCAGGACGAGCATGATGAGACCCATGCCCTTCTGGCCGTCGTTCGAGCCGTGGAAGAACGACACGCCCGTGCAGGTCAGGATCAGCAGGCCGCGCACCCACAGGGGCGGCGGCTCGTTGGCCTTGGGCTCGTCGTAGAGTTCGGGCTTGCGCACCACGAGCTTCATCACGAGCAGGAGCAGGGCGGAGAACACGAAGCCGACGACCGGGGAGATGAGGAGCACCTCGCCGACGTTGGTGGCCTGGGCCCAATCGACGCCCGACGTCCCGCTGCGGCCGTGCAGCAGCGCGTTGGTGATGCCGACGCCGATGATGGAGCCGACCAGGGTGTGCGAACTGGAGGCCGGCAGGCCCAGGAACCAAGTGCCGAGGTTCCAGATGATGGCCGCGATCAGCAGCGCGAACACCATCGCGAAGCCCGCGTCAGACCCGACCTGGAGGATCAGCTCGACGGGCAGCAGCGATACGATGCCGAAGGCCACGAGGCCGGTCGAGGTGGCGACGCCCAGGAAGTTGAAGAACCCCGACCAGATCACGGCGTAGTTCGGGATCAGGGAATGCGTGTAGATCACCGTCGCGACCGCGTTGGCGGTATCGTGGAAGCCGTTCACGAATTCGAAGCCGAGCGCGATCAGCAGGGCCAAGCCCAGCAGCAGGTAGACGCCGATCGGATGGTTGGTGGTCCCCGCCGCCGCCACGTCGCTATAGATGCTGTAGGCCGCGAACAGGATGCCGGCGGCCATGACGAGCAGCACGCCGATGATCGTCCCGGGACTGCTGGGATAATCGACCTTGGGACGGTCCGGGGCCGGGATGGTGTGGGGAACGGCTGACAAGCTGGACATGGGGACGCCTCCTGACCCGAGACGCCGCCTTAACGTGCCGACAAAACAGATTTGTGAAACGCGGTCCGGACGGGACGCTATCCACCGCTCTTACCGCTGCATGCCGCCCAGCACGCCCCGCACGATCTCCCGGGCGATCTGCGTCCCCACCGAGCGGGCGGCCGACTGCACCGCGGAGCGGACGATCACCTGGCCGTTGGTCATGCGGCCTCGGCTGGAGCCGCCGCCGTTCCACCAGCCGCCGAGCATGCCGCCCAGCTCTCCGAGCAGTCCGCCCTCCTCCGCTTGCGGCGGAGACGGCTGCGGGCTGGGGCGACCAGCCTCGGCCTTCGCCTTGAGAACCTCGAAAGCCGACTCGCGGTCGATCGCCGTATCGTACTTGCCCGCCATCGGGCCGCCATCCATGACGGCCTGCCGCTCGGCGGGCGTGATCGGTCCGACGCGGGAGGACGGAGGCCCGACCAGCGTCCGCTCCACGATCTAGGGTGTGCCGTCCGCCTGCAGCGTCGAAACCAGCGCCTCACCCACGCCAAGCTGCGTGAGCACCTGCGCGCAGTCGAAGGCGGGGCTTTGGCGGAACGTGTCGGCCGCGGCCTTCACGGCCCGGCTGTCGCGCGGCGTGAAGGCGCGCAGGGCATGCTGAACGCGATTGCCCAACTGGCCCAGCACCGTGTCGGGCACGTCGAGGGGGTTCTGGGTCACGAAGTAGACGCCCACGCCCTTCGAGCGGATCAGGCGCACGACCTGCTCGACCGCGGCCATCAGGCTCCTGGGAGCGTTGTCGAACAGCAGATGCGCCTCGTCGAAGAAGAAGACGAGCTTGGGTTTGGCGAGGTCGCCCACTTCCGGCAGCGTTTCGAACAGCTCGGACAGGAACCACAGCAGGAACGTGGCGTAGAGTTTTGGGCGACGCACCAGCGTCTCGGCCGCGATCACGTTGACGACGCCGCGGCCGTCGCGGTCGGTGGCGACGAAATCGGTGATCTCCAGCGCGGGCTCGCCCAGGAAGCTCGCGGCCCCCTGCCCTTCCAGCACGAGAAGCTGCCGCTGGATGGTGCCGACGGTGGCGGACGAGACATTGCCATAGGTGCGGGTGAGGTCGGCCGCGTGGTCGGCCACGTACTGCAGCATCGCCCGCAGATCCTTGAGGTCGAGCAGCAGCAGCCCCTGCTCGTCCGCGACCCGGAACGCGATGGTGAGCACGCCCTCCTGCACGGGGTTGAGGTCGAGCAGCCGGGCGATCAGCAGCGGTCCCATGTCGGCCACCGTGGCGCGCACCGGGTGGCCCCCCTGGCCCAGCACGTCCCAGAACACGACGGGGAACCGGTCGGGTTCGTAGGTTTCGCCGACGGCCTTCGCACGCTCCAGCAGTTGCGCCCGGCCGTCGCCCGCGCAGGCGAGGCCCGCGAGGTCGCCCTTCACGTCGGCCAGGATCACGGGGACGCCGGCGTTGGAGAAGCCTTCGGCGAGGCGCTGCAGCGAGACCGTCTTGCCTGTCCCGGTCGCGCCCGCGATGAGCCCGTGGCGGTTGCCCATGGCGAGGAGGAGCCGCTCGGCCTTGCCGCTCCTGCCGATGAGGATCGATCCGGGCGCTCCGCCCGCGTCAGCCGCACCCACGTGACCCTCCCCGGAACCGCTTACGGTCGCGAGCCTATACCCCGGGGCTCGCGACGCCACCCTTGCGTCGACCGGCATGGGTCCCATGATGGAGGCCTAGGCTTGGAGTGATGGAATGGATGAACTGATCGAACACGTGAGCAAGACCGCGGGCCTGGAGCCCGAGGTCGCCCGCAAGGCCATCGGGCTGATCCTCGCCTTCCTGCAGAAGGAGGCGCCGCCCGAGGAGGTGGGCAAGCTCATGGATGCGCTGCCGGGCGCGCGCGAGGCCGCGGCAGCCTCGGCCACCGACGAGCAGCCGGGATCGGGCTTCCTGGGCGAGCTCATGGGCAGGGGTGGCGGGCTGATGGGGCTGGCGGGTCAGCTGTCGGGCATCGGGCTCGGCATGGGCGACATGCAGACGGTCGGCCAAGAACTGTTCTCGCTGGCCCGCGAGCGGGTCGGGCCTGAAACGCTGAGTGCCATCGCGGCCACGATCCCCGGCCTGCAGCCGTTCATCTGACGCGCGGCCTAAAGCGCGTCGAGGAAGCGCGCCGGCCGCCCGGTCGCGGGTCCGGCCAGCTCGCCTTCCCACATCACGGGCACGCCGCGCACGAGCGTGCCCACCGGCCAGCCGGTCACGGTGCGCCCGTCATGCGGCGTCCACCGCGACTTGGACGCGATCCACTCGTCGGCGATCGTGCGTCGGCGCTTCAGGTCCACAATTGTCAGGTCCGCGTCGTAGCCCACCGCTATGCGGCCCTTGCCCGCCAGCCCGAACAGCCGCGCGGGGCCCGCGCTGGTCATGTCGACGAAGCGCTGCAGGCTGAGCCGTCCCGCCGCCACGTGGTCGAGCATCACGGGCACCAGCGTCTGCACGCCCGTCATGCCGGAGGGACTTTCGGGATAGGGCTTGGCCTTTTCGTCGAGGGTATGAGGGGCGTGGTCCGAGCCGAGGACGTCCGCGACGCCGTTCGCCACGCCGGCCCAGAGGGCGTCGCGATGCGACGCGTCGCGCACGGGCGGGTTCATCTGCAGGCGCGTGCCGAGCCTCGCGTAGTCGGAGGCGTCGAGCGTCAGGTGGTGCGGCGTCACCTCGACGCTCGCCACGTCCTTGTGGTCGGCGAGGAGGGCCATCTCCTGCGCGGTCGAGATGTGCAGGACGTGGATGCGGGCGCGGGCCTCCCGCGCGATCCCGACCAGCCGCTCGGTGCAGCGCAGGGCCGCGAGCGCGTCGCGCCAGACGGGGTGCGAGGACGGGTCGCCGGGTCTCCGTTCGCCGAGGCGCTCCCGCAGGCGGAACTCGTCCTCGCTGTGGAAGGCGGCGCGGCGGCGCGTGGCCCGCAGGATGGCGGACACGCCCGCGTCGTCCTCCACCAGCAGCGCACCCGTCGACGACCCCATGAACACCTTGATGCCCGCCGCGCCCGGCAGGCGCTCCAGGTCGGGGATGGCACCGACGTTCTCGCGCGTGCCGCCGACCCAGAACGCGAAGTCGCACCACATGCGGTCGCGCCCGCGCCGGACCTTGTCGGCGAGCGCGTCGGCATCGACCGTGAGCGGGGTCGTATTGGGCATCTCGAAGACGGTCGTGACGCCGCCCAGGACGGCGGCGCGCGAGCCGCTCTCGAGATCCTCCTTGTGGGTGGCGCCCGGTTCGCGGAAATGGACCTGCGTGTCGATGACGCCCGGCAGCACGTGCAGTCCCGTGCAGTCCAGCACGCGGGCGGCCTCGGCCCCCGTCAGCGCGCCCAGGGCCGCGACCCGGCCATCGCGGAGGCCGAGGTCGCCGGGCCCAGTGCCGTCCTGGTTGACGAGCGTGCCGCCCCGCAGGATCAGGTCGAAGCTCTTCGGCATCGCGAATCCCGCACGGTCGGCCAGCGCCCCTTGCGCCCTGCTCCCCCGGACGTATCTGCTTCGGGGAACCGGGCGCAACAGCAAGGGGTGCATATGGACGACCAAGTGGCGGCTCTGGGCGACCGGGGCGTGATCGAGGTCTCCGGTCCCGAGGCGAGGGCGTTCCTCCAGCGCCTGATCACCAACGACGTCGAGCACCTGGAGCCCGGCCAGGCCCGCTATGCCGCGCTGCTCACCCCGCAGGGCAAGATCACGGCCGACTTCCTGGTGGTCGCGGGCGCGACCGAGGACCAGGGCTTCCTGCTCGACGTGCCCGAACAGCTCACGGCCGACCTCGCCAAGCGACTGTCGCTCTATCGCCTGCGCGCCAAGGTCGGGGTTTCGGATCAGAGCGCCACGCTGGGCGTCCTGGCGTTCGCGCCGGGGATGGACGTGCCCGAAGGGACGCTCGCCTACGAGGACCCACGTGCCCCGACCCTCTGGCGGCGCGGCATCGCGCCGCGGTCCACGATGACCGAGCTTGGCAGCGACGCCGCGCGCCGGGCCTGCCGCGAAGCGCGCATCAGGGCCGGCGTCCCCGAGGGCGGGTTGGATTTCACCTATGGGGAGGCGTTCCCGCACGAGGCCAACCTGGATCGCCTGCACGGCGTCGATTTCCGCAAGGGCTGCTACGTGGGACAGGAAGTCGTGTCCCGCGTCCAGCACCGCGGTACCGCCCGCAAACGCGTCGTCGGTCTCGCCTTCGAGGGGGAGGCCCCGCCGGTGGGCGCGGACATCACGGTCGGCGATCTGTCCATCGGCACGATGGGCTCGGCGGTGGATGGCCTCGGCCTCGGGCTGATCCGGCTCGACAAGGCCGAAGACGCGCGACACGCGGACCAGCCGATCCTGGCCGGCATGACACCCGTGCGGCTCGAAGGTCCGGGCTGGGCTTAGGCTCGACGGGCAAACCGTGGCATACTCAACCCCATCACGACCGGCGGCTCGTCCGGTCGACGCGGTGGGCCAGGGATGCCGGAAAGCACGCAGGGGACAGGCGGCCGCGAGGTCCAGGCCGAAATCGACCGGCTCACGGCCCTGCTCCGGGCCAGTGACGAGCGCGCCCGGGCCGACAGGGCCGCGGCCGTGGCCGAACGGGACCGCCTGACTTTCGAGCTCGGCCATCGCGTCAAGAACACGCTCAGCGTCGTGCAGGCGCTGGCCAGCCAGACGCTGCGGGGCTCGACGCCCCGCGACGAGGCCCTCGAGGCGTTCGGAGGCCGCATCATGGCCCTGTCGCACGCTAACGACCTGATTCTCGGCCAGGGCTGGACCACGGCCACGATCCGCTCGGTCGCCCAGGCGGTGCTCGCCCAGGTTAGGGAGGGTGCCGGACCCAGGCTCTCCATCGACGGACCCGACATCGTGCTGCAGGCCAGCGCGGCCCTGTCCTTCGCCATGGCGCTCCACGAACTCGGCACCAATGCCAAACGGTACGGTTCGCTGACGGATCCCGCCGGCCGGGTCGACCTGGCCTGGCGCGTCGAGGACGGGACCTCGCCCATGCTGGTCATCACGTGGCGCGAGAGCGGCGGGCCGCCCGCCACGGCGCCGGAGAAACGCGGCTTCGGCCTCAAGCTCGTGGAACAGTCGCTGCGCAGCGCCTTCGGCCGCGAGGTGAGCGTGACGTTCCCTTCGGACGGCCTGCTGTGCGCGGTGAGGACGCCCGTACCGCAAACCGGGTCTTGACCGGCGCACGATGAGCCAGCATCCGGCTCCCCGCGCGTGGCAGCGCATGCTGTCGGGCCGCAGGCTCGACCTGCTTCACCCCGATCCGGCAGACATCGCGATCGAGGACCTGGCGCACGGACTGGCCCGCGTGGCGCGCTGGAACGGGCAGACGCGCGGTCGGCACACGTTCTCGGTGGCGCAGCACTCGGTGCTGGTGGAGGAGGTCGCGGGCATCCTCGATGCCGAGATCACCAGGTCCGCCCGGCTCGCGGCCCTGCTGCACGACGGCCCCGAATACGTGATTGGCGACCTGATCTCACCTTTCAAGGCCGTGCTGGCCGACGACTACAAAGCGGTGGAGCAGCGCCTGCTCGCGGCGATCCACCGACGCTTCGACCTGCCGCCACCGGACGCGCGCACGGTGGCGCTGATCAAGGCCGCCGATCGGGTCGCGGCCTTCGTCGAAGCCGTGCAACTCGCCGGCTTCGCGCCCGACGAGGCCGAGAGCGTCTTCGGCCTCTCCCCCGACCTTCAGAGCGTTTCGCACCTCGTTCTCGTCCCGCTCGCGCCGGACGACGCCCAACGCCTGTTCCTGGCGCGCTTTACCGCGCTCGCGGGGCCTGACACCTGATGCCGCGCCTCCACGTCTGTTCCCTCCCGCGGGTGGAGGAGGTCACGCGAGCGAGCGGCGCGCGCAGTTTGCTGACGCTGCTCTCGCCAACCGGAGTCGTCGTGGAACGGCCGGACGCGATCGCGCCCGAGCGGCACCTCGTGGTCGGCCTTTCGGACATCGTCGAGGCTCGCGACGGGCACACGCTCGCGGCCGAACACCATGCGGCGCAGATCATCGCGTTCTTCCGAACCTGGGACCGCGTCGATCCGCTGCTCATCCACTGCTACGCGGGAGTGAGCCGATCGACCGCCGCAGCCTTCATCGGGGTGTGCGCGCTGGCGCCGCATCGCAAGGAAGCCGAGGTGGCAAGCCAGCTCCGCCGCGCCTCGCCGACCGCGACTCCCAACACGCGGCTCGTGGCGCTGGCCGATGACGCGCTGGGCCGCGGGGGCCGGATGGTGGACGCCGTGCGCGGCATCGGTCGCGGTGCGGACTGCTTCGAGGGCCTCCCCTTCACCCTCGAGATCGAGACATCCTGAAACCGTCTCAGCGTCGCGCGAAGCCGATCCGCGCGGGGCGGGGTCTGCCCGCCGCGAGGAGCAGGACACCGGCCACGGCGAGGATCGCGAAGGCGGGAACAAACCCGGATAGCTCGACAAGAACTGTGGGGCTCCGCTCGGCGGTCCACCCGCCGAGAGCCACCCACTCCCGCACCGTGGTGACGAGGAGGCGGGAGGCCGACACCGAGCGCGCTCCATCGGCGACCAGCGCCGCGACGCCCGCCGCGAGCAGCAGCATTCCACCGGCGCGCAGCATGAAGCGGATCATGCTCACGGTGTACCGCCGCAGCCGTGAACGACGCGTGAAAGCCGTACGACCGACCCGCTTTCGGGTTGCGCGACGTCCGGGCCCGACTATAGTGCGCCGCTCTGCGCAGGAGGGCCCCGGCCTTCGGGAGCAGCCGCGGAGGGGTGGCCGAGTGGTTGAAGGCGCACGCCTGGAAAGTGTGTATGCGGGAAACCGTATCGCGGGTTCGAATCCCGCTCCCTCCGCCAGCGAACAAAATCAATGACTTAGCAGGTGCTGTGCCCCGGATTGTGCCCCGGTTTGGGCTGTTGATAACCGGGGATGCCGGGCGGGGTGAGCCGCCCGGAAGGATCGTCGAGTTGCCGACCGCCCAGAGAGTCACTGACGGCCGTCGCCTGCTCTTGCCTTCACCCTAGCCGAGCGTCCCGAGATGGCCGCCCACGGGCTCGCCTGACTCGGCAAATGGCGTCAGCCAATCGGGCCAAGCATGTTGGGTGTGCAGGATCGCAACGTCGCTCAGCCAATCGATGATGACGATGAGCGCGCCGAGCACGGGGTGGCGGCCGGTGGCGGTCACGAGGTAACCCGCGTCCGCGTGGACCACGTCCGACAGGTCGGGGTAGAGGCCCGCGTAAAGGTCGATCCGTTTGGCGTGTTGAAAGAGCAACGTCGTCCCCTCGTCTTGTTGGCGAGAAGATATATGCCATGGTTAGGGCAGCGTTGCAATGGAAAATATGTCAGAAATGAGTGTAAGTAAGTTTTGACTTACTTCTCTACTTGCTAAAAGCGGAACCAAGGTTACGGGCAGGAGCGACGGTGCCGAGGCCAGGCCTGGCGAGCCGGAAGCAGGGTTTAGGAAACCGGAACCTCTTTCCCGAGCCGGGAGGTTTTGACGGGCCGGAGGGGTTCCTTGCTGTGCAGGCGGAAGGCTTCGCGCCCCCGGACGGAGCCTTGGGTTTTTGAACACCGTCCGGTATGCCTCCGCGCCGTCAGGCGCGGTCTTCCGAAGGAAGACTCTAGAAGCCTCTAAGCAGGTTCTAGTACCTAATATATAAGTCTCCTCCCGGCCTATGCCTCGTAAGCCATTGTTTATAAACGCTTAACGGCCATTTTCTGGCATTTCCTTGTCCGGGACTTTGGTACACTTTCCCCGGCCGTCCCCGGCCGTCGTCCCCGTTTTTGGTACAGATGGTCCCTGATTTTGGTACGTTTCCGTGTTTTTGGTACACAAGCTAAGATCGGCGTTGTCCCCGTTTTTGGTACACGGGTTGACCCCTTAACGAAGCATCCCGGCCGCCGCGTCTCGTGCCCCGTCCGACCATGCGAGGCGGTGCTTGGAGGCCAGGCACATTTCCCCGAGCCGCGACAGCCAAACGAGGTCCGGCCCGCGTTCGGGGTCGACCTGGTATTGCGGCGCCCGGTCCGGTCCGATGGCGGCGCGGATCGCCGCGTCCGCCGCTTCCCAACCGCCGGGCGTGGTCACCAGGCCGAACATGACGAAGCGCGAGGGGTGATCAGGGTCGATCGCCAACGTGTAGACGAAGTCCCGGCCTGCGAGGTGATAGGCCATGCGCTCCCGGAGACGCCCCCGCCCGCCCTCGGCCAAGACGCCCTTGGTTTCCGGCGTCGTCAGTGTGGCCGTGAAGCCATCCACGGGCCCGGCCGCTAATAGGCCGAGGTAGGCGAGCACCAGGCGCGCGCCGTCCCCAAGGCGGTTCCACTCGCGCGCCCTGGCCCGGCCCATTACGTCCGGCCGTTGCCACCAGACGGCCTCGCCAAGCTCCGGGCGCGATCCCAGCGCTGCCCGCAGAACGCCAGCGTCGGCCGCGAGGCTCTTGTGCCGGTTCGGCTTGGTGGGCGGCGGCTGTGCAGACCGCATCTTGGCCGTCAGGTGGAGGACACGCGCCCGCACCTCGGCCGAAATCGACCGCGCCCCCGCCTGACGCGCCCGCGCCTCGGCCGACGTAGGCTTCTTCCGGGCGCCGGGGCGGGCTTTCTTCCTGGTGGGCTTGGGAACGGGTGCGTCGTCCTTCACGTCGAACACGCCCGGTGGGGCGCGGAAGCCCGCCGGCAGCACGTCGAGCTTCAGCCCGTCGAGGTCCAAGTCCTCTAAAAAACTATCGAGATATTCTTCGGTCAGCTTAAGGCTTTCCGATTGCTTTTCTGCTTGGCGCAAAGTACAATTCTGCCGCTTGGGGGCTGGAGGGCTCCGACCCCTGGGTATCGTAAGTCAATCCCTCGTTTTGCACGGCCGCCCGTATAGTCCACGGGCGGCCGGCCTGACCGGGCCGACCCCGTTCGAGACCGACTTCATCGCGCAACATGGTCTCGCCCGCGTCGAACCCGAGACCTTACGTTCCTCCACAGAATCCGTGACGGATTGGCTGCGGAGCAATGGGGCGACGCATGTTGCGATCCATTTCGACTTAGACGTCCTCGATCCGGCGCACCACGACTTCCTCCTCTTTTGCGATCCTCGTGCAGCGCCTGGGCACTTCGACGGTGTTGCTCAGGGACGGATGTCGCTGCCCGAAGTCGTTCGGATCCTCGAAGCAATAGCGGCGGCCGCGGAAGTCGTCGGGCTTGCCATCACCGAGTACCTCCCTTGGAGCGCTTGCGCTTTGAGCAGCGCTTTAGCAAAGCTTCCGCTGTTGGGATCGGGCCAGACCGCGGCATGATCCTGAAAAACGTCGTCGCTCAGTGGCGCAACGGCATGAACGGAACCGAGCGCCAGCCGCGTGCCTGTGGGTTGAGCGTATGTGCATCTGGCGAGCCGGGCCAACTACCCCTGACCCTGCCTAGCCTTGCACGGCTGCCAGGAGCTTCGTCATACGCGTTTCAGCCCCGCTCGGCTTTCGGTTAAACCGACCGCCCCAGCCCTACGCCGCCCGATTAGCCGCTGCCGCAGTTCCGGCGCTTCCAACCGCTCGCTGACCACATCGAGGAGGTAGTAGTGCGCGCCCACCGCGCCCCACAGCAGGCCCACCGAGAAGCTGCTCGTGGGCTCCAGCGTCGAGGCGAGGTCCCAACTCGACACCAGCCAGTCGAACGCGCCCGGCTCGGCATCGTAGAAGCGCAGCCACTCACGCTTGATCACGTTTCCCTCCGCCGGCACCGGGTCCTGTATGTACTGCGCCGAGAAATTCATCGACCCGATCGCGGACCGCATCTCATCGAGCACCGCCCGCGGCTCCCGCCCTGGAAGCAGCACCTCGCCGTTGCGGCGCCGGTACAGGTCGCCCGCGTGCGGGCCCACCCTGTAGACCTGGTCCTCCGGCGCGATGGCGGGGATCACCAGATGGTCCCATCGTTCCTCGCCGCTCATCGCCGGCCTCCGCCCGTGACGTGGCCCACGAGGTCGTCCTGGTGCAGGCGCTGGCACACGACGATGATCGCACCCTCGGCCTTGTTGTCGAGGCAGGTGCGGAAGGCCGTGTCCCACAGGCTCGTTTCGCGCCGGCGTACCGCGTCCGACAGGGCCGCCATCGGACTTATCGCGTCGTCGGCGATAATCAGGTCGGCGCCGCGGCCGAGCACCGAGCCGCCGATCGACACGCCGTAGCGGTAGCCCCGCTCCGTGGTGACCGTCTCGGTCGCCCGGTCGCCGCCCCGCCGGATACGGAAGCGCGGGAAGGCCGCGGCGAACCACGCGCTCTTGACCACCGCCCGGTAGGACGCGGCCAGCGAGCGCACCAGGCTGTCGTCGCTCGACACGCAGATGATGCGGCAGCGGGGATCCTGGCCCTGCCGCCAAGCCGCATATCCGATCGTCGTCAGGATCGACTTGCCCGAGCGCGGCGGCACGTTGACGATCAGGCGTCGGCACTCGCCGGCGTCGACCTGGCGCAGCTTCTCGGCGACGGCGTGCAGGTGCCAGCGGTCCTCGAAAGCGGTGCCGGGGTTCAACGTAATGAAGCACTGTTCGACGAACAGCATGTAGTCGCGGCGCAGGGCGCAAAGGTGGGCCTGGGCGGGCGTCAGGGCGCACACCCCTTAGTCAGCTGGCCGCGGCCCGGTGCAGGTAACGGTCAAAGGCCGCCTGCTCGTCGGGCGACAGCTCCCCCTCGCCCGCCGACGCCGCCCCCTGCTTTCGGGACCGGGATCGCACGTCCAGCAGCTGGATGGCGCGCACGTCGCCCTTGGCGGCCCGTGCGAACAGGAAATGGTCGAGCGCCGCATCGCGGGTCAGCGTCCGCGGTTGGCCGTTGATCTAGAGCGCCATCGGCTCGTGGAGGAAGTCGACGTGCGGCTTGGGCTTGCCGGCCCGTCCCCAGGGGTTGCGCACCTCGCCCGACCTGATCCGGTGACGCGACGGGGGTCGTCCGTAGCCGACCCGCTCGTCATCGGGCGTAGAGGGGCCGGTCTCGCGTTTGCGCGACATGGTAACTCCTCACGCCGCCGTCGCCGGAGCGGCGCACCGCTCGCGTCGCATCTCGTCGAAGGTCTTGCCGTTTCGGCATGGAGCGCGGGGGCCTTGGTGAATGCCTCCAGGTGGCGGACGGCGGTATGGACGTAGAGCGGGTCGATCTCGACGCCGTAGCCGACCCGACGCGCCCGGTGCGCCGCCACCAGCGTCGACCCCGCTCCGGCGAAAGGGTCGAGCACGGCGTCGCCGCGGTTCGTCACGTCCAGGATGGCGTCGTACAGCATGGCAACGCCCTTCGGCGTGACGTGGCCCGCGAGCTCCTCGTCGCGGGTGCGCCCGAAGGTGTTCGCGCCCGGGTAGCTCCACACGTTGGAGCGCCAGCGGCCGTGCTTGCCGAGTTCGACGTTGTTGGCGTGGGGCGCCGAGCCGAGCTTCCAGGCGAACACGAGCTCGTGCTGCGAGCGCCACAGCGACCCCATGCCGGCGTTGGTTTTCGCCCAGATGATCAGGTTCTTCAGTTCGGCGTAGACCGCGTGGCCGGCGGCCAGCATTTCTCCCATGTGCCGCCAATCGCAGAAGTACAGCGCGAGGGAGCCGTCTACCGACACGCGGGTTGTGTTGGCGAAGGCCGTGGTCAGGAAATCTTGGAATGCGGCCGGGGTCATCTCGCCGGACGCCATGGCAAACTCGCGCACGCCGGCCCGGCCCGACACATGGCCGGCGACGGGGACGTTGAACGGCGGATCCGACAGCACGAGCCGCGCCCTCCCCTGCCCCATGAGCGCCCCGACCACGGCGGGGTCGAGCGCGTCGCCGCAGACCAGGCGGTGGCCGCCCTTGAACAGCCACACGTCGCCACGGCGGGACACCGCCGGCCCCGCCACGGCCGGGACCGCGTCGGCGGCGTCGGCCTTGGCCGCGGGTTCGCCCAGCCGCACGTCGATCTCGGGTGTGTCGAAAGCGGTGAACACGAGCAGGTCGGGGTCGACCTCGACGAGGTACTCGAGCTCCACCCTGAGGGCGTCGTCGTCCCAGGACGCCATCGCCTCGATCTTGTGCAAGCTGATGCGAAGCGCCCGCAGCTCATTCTCGGACAGGCCGTCGATATAGGTGACCGGGACCTCGGTCAGTCCGAGCGCCTTGGCGGCTGCGAGGATGCTGTGGCCGGCGATGACGCCATTGTTCTCCCGCCGAACCAGGATGGGCCGGACGATGCCGAAGCGGCGAATGTTCCTTTGCAGGCACTCGAGCTGGCGCTTGCCGGGCCGCCTGAGATACCGGTTGGCGGGGACCAGGAGGTCGGGCGAGACGAGCTCAATGCGCAAGCTCGGTCCGGCCTGGACCGGCGCCGCCGCTACGGCGTCGCGGGACGAGGTACCGCCGGGGCTGGGCAATGGAGCGGTATCGCGCTGTGGCGCGTAAGCGGCGTGACTGCTGGAGCGGTCGGCGGCCTGCGCCGGACCAAGGGGTGAGATGCGTCGCACGCGGACGCGCGTTACAGGTGCATTTGTGGACATGGACAAACCTCGGGAGCAGTCGTGATGGAGATCTTCCAGAAGCGCGCAACACGCTTCCGGACGAGACTCACATCGGACTGCCTCACCACGAGGACGCGATGTCCACGATCGAGGACTGCCAATCGGAGAAGATTTTACACCGTTGCCGCGATCCAGCGCCCAACAGGTACTGCATCGCTTGCAAGATCATCATCTTGCCTTCGCACTTCAATGTAAAGCCCTTTCTGGTAAGCGCAGATTGGTACACAGAAACAGACATGGCCCTACTTGGACCGTTTCTACGGCTGTCGACGAGAAATTCCCATTTCGGTCAAACACCGTTCCCGTTTCGCGGTGCGTCGACATCCCATTTCGCAGCGCCGAACGACGCCCAAAACGGAGCAGGGTTCGCACCTGACTCCCCGCTCCGCCACTGGTTTGTTGTATCTAAAACGTGTGGTTTTGCAATAGTTTAGCAAGACCAATTTTTCCACAGAACCCCAGAAGCACCCAGGAGTGGACCCCACGCTGTCGGCCAGAGGACGGCTTAGAAGTCTGCGGTTTCGATGTCCTCTTCCTCAGCCTCGGGCATGTGCTCGCGTAGCGTCTCTATGAAATTCCACAACGCCCCGTCCGCACCTTGAACCCCGAAGCGCCGAGCGACGGCGCGCGCTGTGCCGTCATCCGCTCCGAGAAGGTGTCGGGCGGCTCACGCGAGGGCCGCGACGAACTGGCGACCGTGCTGGCCTTCCTGCAGCCGGGCGACGAGCTGGTGATTACCCGCCTCGACCGGCTCGGGCGCGACACCCGCGACGTGCTCAACCTGATCCACGAGGCCGAACAGCGCGGCGCTTTCGTCACCGTGCTCGATCCGCACGTGTCGACGCGGGGCGAGATAGGCCACGTGATCCTGACCGTGCTGGGCATGGTGGCGCAGATGGAGCGCCGCTTCATCAAGGAGCGCCAGCACGAGGGCATCGAACGGGCCAAGGACGCGGGCACTTACACGGGCGGCAAGCGCCGCCTCGATCGCGGGAAGATCAAGGCGTTGCACGAGGCGGGTAGCGGCCCGGCGGCCATCGCCAAGGCGCTGGGCTGCTCACGGATGCAAGTCTATCGGGTGCTGCAAGAGGTTTACTGACGCTGTTTTCACGCGCAGCCTGCCGCGCATGACGCGATTCCTCAGGGTGCAGCGTGGGAGCACGGTAGAGGTCGTCGCACCTTCAGCCTCCGGAGACGCCGTCGACCATGTCCACTGCGACCCGTTCGATGTGCCTGGCGATGTCGGGGGCGCCCGTCATCTCCCCGAAGCTGCCCCGCGTCATGGGGCCGAAGGCGAACAGGCCCGGCGAAAACCGTCCGTCCGGGTCCAGAACGCGGCTGTCGTGATCCACGGCCAGGCCGAGCCCCGTGTCGTCGAGCCGTGCGAAACCTCCGGCCAGCAGGGCGGCCACGAGCGGATTGTTGCGCACGTCCTTCTCCGGACCCGTGCATAGCACGACGGCATCGAAGCGCTGTGCGTCCGTGCGGCCTCCGGGACGACGCAGGGTTGCGACGAAAGCGTGTCCCTCCCGCTCCAGGGCGACCAGCCCGGCCCGCTCGACCCCGAGGCCGCCCGCCATGCGGTCGCGCTCCAGTGCCTCATGCACCTGCGGGCCGACCCGGAACCGGTGCACGTCCCAGAAAGGCAGCAGGCGTCGCAGCACGCGGCCCTTCTCGCGCGGGGGCAGGGCGTTCCACAGCGTCGGGAGCTCCGGCCGGAGCGCGTCCGCGACCGGCTGCCAGCCGAGGTCGGCGTGGGCGCGCACACTGGCGCGGACCAGTTGCAGCAGTCCGAGCGCGGTGGTGGGCGGCGCCCGGTCCTCCAGGATGTCCACGGCGCAGCCGAACCGCCCGTGCGGCCGCGACAGGAGCCCGCGCCGCGATACGGCCGTGATCGTCCCCCGGTGTCCCCCGGTTCGCAGGCCTGCAACGACGTCCGCCATGGTCAGGCCGGTGCCTACGACCAGCACGGAGTCGCCCGTTGCGATGCCCGCCAGCGCGTCGGGCGCCCACGGGTCGGGCACGAATCTGGGCGAGCCCGCCACGGCTGGGCCGATCGGGCAGGGCAAATACGGCACTGCGTGGCCCAAGCAGAGCGCCACCGCGTCGGCCTCGACCGCACCGCCGTCGTCCAGCGCCACGCGCCAAGTCTCGCCCGTCCGCTCCACCGCGCGAACCGCCGCGCGCCGGTGGGCAAAGCGCAGGCGGGGCCCCGCGTCCCGCACCGTTCGCGCCAGCACGTCGGCCACGAAATCGCCGTAGGCCTGGCGTGGGACGTAGAAATGGCCGTCCCCGTCCGCGCTACCCGCATCCGGCAACACGCCGTGGGCGAAGAACCAGCGGGTCGCCTCCGTGGGGTCGTCGGTCGACAGGCCCATGCGGTCGCT
>CAXTFJ010000041.1:0-35050 GCA_964243405.1 uncultured Lichenihabitans sp.
GGGGCAAGGTCAACGCCACCCTGCCCAAGAGCATGACGGCCGACAGCGTCACCATGGAGGAGGCGCTCCGGTTGATCGAGGAGAAGGGCGGCGTGCCCGCGAAGGCGGTCAAGAAGCCCGCCCGGGCGGCTCCGACCAAAGCGGCGGCCGCGAAGAAGGCTCCGGCCAAGAAGCCCGCCGCCAAGGCGGGCGCGGCCAAGGCCCGCGTCCGCAAGATCGCCTGAGGCGCTGCCGTCCGGGCGCGGTCGCAAACCGCACCCGGTCCCCTATATGGTTTTCGAGGCGGGCCGTCCGCCGGCCCGGCCGTCCGCATGTCCGAAACGTCAGTTCCGAGTAAAGCCGATATCCTCGCCTTTCTCGCGCGGGAGCGCGACGGTGCCACGGAGGCGGGTCGTCCCGCACCCCTCAAGATCGGCAAGCGGGAGATCGCGCGCGCCTTCAACATCAAGGGCGACGCCCGCGTCGATCTCAAGCGCGTGCTGAAGGAGCTCGAGGCGGAAGGTGCCGTTGAACGTCGCGGAACGCGCCTCGACAGAACCGGGTCCCTGCCCTCCGTCATCGTCGTCGACGTGGTGGGTCGCGACCGCGACGGCGAGTTGATCGCGAAACCGGCCGAGTGGAACAGCGCCGAGCAGGGCGCACCGCCCCGCATCCTCCTGCACCTGCCGCGTAAGACACGCGCTGGGCCACCGCCGCCCGGTGTGGGCGACCGCGCGCTGGTGCGGACCAGCCTCGACCCGGACGCCGCCGAGCCGGCCTACACCGCCCGCGTGCTCAAGGTGCTCGCCAAGGCGCGCGCGCGATTGATCGGCGTCTTCCGCGACCGTCCGGACGCAGGCCTTCGCGTGCTGCCGACCGACAAGAAGAACTCGCAGTTCGAATACGTCGTCCCGCCCGAGTTGCGCGGCGATGCACAGGACGGCGATCTCGTTTCCGTGGAGCTCATCGGGCGCGGCAATGCCTTCGGGCTCTCGCTCGTCAAGGTCGTGGAAACGCTCGGCTCGCTGAAGAGCGAGCGGGCCATCAGCCTCATCGCCATCCAGACCCACGATATCCCCAATGCCTTCCCCCCCGCGGTCCTGGCCGAGGCGGACGCCGTCCGCCCGTCGGCGTTCGAGGCTCGCGAGGACTGGCGGACCTTGCCGCTGGTCACCATCGACCCGCCCGACGCGAAGGACCACGACGACGCGGTCCACGCCGAGCCGGATGCGGACCCGGCCAACTCAGGCGGCTACATCGTCACGGTCGCGATCGCCGACGTGGCCTGCCTGGTTCGGCCGGGCACGGCGCTCGACCGCGAAGCGCTGACACGCGGCAATTCCGTCTACTTCCCGGACCGGGTCGTGCCCATGTTGCCCGAGCACATTTCGGCGGGCCTGGGCTCGCTGCGGCCGGATGAAGACCGCCCGGCCCTGGCGGTCCGCCTCGTGCTGGGCGCCGACGGGCGCAAGCGACGACACACCTTCCACCGGGTGCTGATGCGGTCGCACGCGCGCCTGGCCTACGCGCAGGCGCAGGCCGCCATCGACGGCAAGCCGGACGCGGTGACGCGTCCCCTGCTCGAGCCGGTGCTGCACCCGCTCTGGGACGCCTACCGGATTTCGAAGCAGGCGCGCGATTTGCGCGCACCCCTCGACCTCGACCTGCCCGAGCGCAAGATCGTCCTCACGCCCGACGGGCTGGTCGACCGCGTTACCGTGCCCGAACGCCTGGACGCGCACCGGCTGATCGAGGAGTTCATGATCCTCGCCAACGTGGCGGCGGCGGAAACCTTGGAGGAGCGGCGGCAGGCGCTGATCTACCGTGTCCACGACGAGCCGTCCGTGGAGAAGCTCAACGCGCTGTCCGAGTTCCTGGCTACGCTCGGCATCAAGCTCGCCAAGGGGCAGGTGCAGCGGCCCTCGCAGTTCAACGGCATTCTGGCGCGCGCGAAGGGCTCCAACAACGAGCACCTCGTCAATGAGGTGGTGCTGCGCTCGCAGGCCCAAGCCGAGTACGCGGCCGAGAACTACGGGCATTTCGGGTTGAACCTGCGCCGCTACGCGCATTTCACCTCGCCGATCCGCCGCTACGCCGACCTGATCGTGCATCGCGCCCTGATCCGGGCCCTCGGGCTCGGGCCGGACGGCCTGCCCGACACCGGCTTGAGCGCGCTGGCCGAGATCGCGACGCAGATCTCGGCCGCCGAGCGCCGCGCCATGGCGGCGGAGCGCGACACCGTCGACCGGCTGATCGCCACCTACCTCTCGGACCGGGTCGGGGCGACGTTCGCGGGCCGCATCTCGGGCGTCACCAAGGCGGGGCTGTTCATCCGGCTGACCGAGACCGGCGCCGACGGTTTCGTCCCCGCGCGGTCGCTCGGCGACGAATACTTCCGCTTCGACGAGGCGGCGCGCGCGATGGTGGGCACGACGACCGGCACGAGCTTCCGCCTCGGCGACGAGGTCGAGGCGCGGCTGGTCGAGGCCGCGCCTTTCGCGGGCGCGCTCCGCTTCGAGGTTTCGGGAGGCCGTCGCGCGGCGCGCCGAGGTGCACCACCGGCCGGATCAGGCAGGCCGGCACGCCAGACCGCGCGGGGACGACGTCGGTGAGCGTCGTCTATCGCGAGGACGAGGCCGGCAAGCGCCTCAAGGTCCAGGCGCTGCGGCGCGGCTTTCTTGGGCACTGCCCGAAGTGCGGCGACGGGCACGTCTTTCGTGCCTACCTCAAGGTCCGCGACCACTGCGAAGTGTGCGGCGAGGATCTGCACCATCACCGGGCCGACGACGCGCCGACCTACCTGACGATCCTGGTCGTGGCCCACATCATGGGCGCTCTGATGGTGCTCGTGCTCGGAACCTGGGACGAGATCCCTCTGTGGGTCAGCATCACGCTCTGGCCCAGTCTCGTGCTTGTCCTGTCGCTCACGCTGCTCCCACGCATCAAGGGCGCGCTGGTCGCCCTGCAATGGGCGCTGCGGATGCACGGCTTCGGGGGCGAAGCGGACAGGCTCGACTGAACGTCGGGCTTCCGCCTTGACACGCGAGACCCGGACCGTATGGTCTGCCGAGCGAGGCGCGGAGCGATCCGCGCCGCTTTCGTTTCCCGAGGGGCCTTCGGCCCCGAACCGTCCGGACGATCCCCATGGCCAAGGCCGCCACCATCAAGATCAAGCTGCTGTCGACCGCCGACACGGGGTTCTTCTACGTGACCGAGAAGAACGCCCGCACCAAGACCGACAAGTTCACTTTCAAGAAGTACGACCCGGTCGCGCGCAAGCACGTCGAGTTCAAGGAAACCAAGATCAAGTGAACGACGCGGCGCTCCTCATTGGGGAGCGCTGGTCCTTCGCCCTGAGGCGGTTGGGGATGTCCGGGGCCCGCTGCGGCGGTGCCGGAAACCAAACGTAAAGGCATGCCGGGCTGTTCGAACGGACGAACCACCCGGCATGCGTCTATGGTCTTTTGAGGTGGAGGCCGGCTGGAAGTGGCACGAGGAGGCCACTCCAGCCACTTCCAAGCCGGCCAACCCCACGGACCCAGGAGATGCGGCGGACCTGAGCACTCCGTAGGGCTTCTGAAGCGGTGGTCCCGCTTGCTATCTCGCCCGGCCCGATCGGGCCGTTCCTTGTCGCCCCAAACCTTGTTGCGACACTGTCGAGAATACGGCCCAGCCGAGGAATTGCAATGTCAATTGCAATTTACTCGTTTTCGATCAAGGATTTACCTTAATTCTTTAGCCAATCGCTGCGGCGTCGTGACGTCGCTTCGAGATCCTAGGCGGCCTGGGCCGATACCCTGTTTCGGCCGCCATGCTTCGACCTGTAGAGCGCCTGGTCGGCGCGCTTCATGAGGGCGGCGGAATCTCCGTCGCGGCCCCGGTCGGCCAAGCCGATCGAAACCGTCACATCAATCTGACGAGTCCCGTCCGCGACCGCGAAGGGCGTCAGTCCGACCGTGCTCCTGATCCGCTCCGCCACGCGCTGGGCCACGTCGAGCCGGGTTTCCGGCAGAACCACGATGAACTCCTCGCCACCCAGGCGGCAGACGATGTCGCCGGACCGGACCACCTGCCGGAGCCGCAGCGCGAAAATCTTGAGGACCTCGTCGCCGACGTCGTGCCCGTAGGTGTCGTTCACGGCTTTGAAATGGTCGAGGTCGAGCAGCATCGCGCAGAGCGGCCGGTCGCGCCCGACCGCCGTCCGCACGAGGGCGCCCAGCGCTGTCTCCAGGTAGCGACGGTTGTTCAACCCCGTGAGGCTGTCGACCACGGCGGCTTCCAGCGAGGTCTGCAGCGTCTGCCGCAGACGGTCGGCGTAGCGCTTGCGCCTGACCTGCGTCCGCACCCGGGCCACCAGTTCGTTCGGGTCGATCGGCCGGGTCAGTAGGTCGTTCACCCCGAGATCGAAGCCCCGCAGGACGCGGGCGCGGTCATCCGCCTCGGCCAGGATGAGGATCGGCACCGACCGGGTGCGCTCCAGGGAGCGGAGCTGGCTGCACAGGCGCAGCCCGTCGAAGTCCTTCAGCCCGAGGCTGATGATGAAGAGGTCGTAGTCGCCTTCCGCGGCCCTGAGCAGCATCTGGCCCGGATCGTCCAGCACGACGAGATCGTGCAGGTCGTGCAGGGTCGCCACCGCGCGTTCCGCCGCGCTGGCGCGATCCTCGACCAGGAGGATGCGCCCGCCCAGGCCCTTGTCCTCGGTCGCGGCGGGAAGGCAGTGCGCGATGCCGATGGAGGCGGTCGATAGGACCCGGCCCCGCAACTCGTCGGTCATCACCTTGAGCCGCGTCAGCGACTTGACCCGCGCCAGCAGCGACAACTCGTCGTAAGGCTTGGTCAGGAAGTCGTCCGCGCCCGAATCCAGGCCCCTGACCCGATCCGACGGCTGGTCGAGTGCCGTGAGCAGGACGACGGGCACGTGCGCCGTGAGCGGATCGGCCTTCAGCCTGCGACAGGTTTCGAACCCATCCATGCCCGGCATCATGACGTCGAGCAGCACGAGGTCGCAGGCGTCCCGGCTGCAGGCCGTGAGCGCCTCGGGGCCACTGCTGGCCGTCGTGATCTCGTAATATTCCGCCGCGAGGCGCGTTTCGAGCAGGCGGAGGTTGGCGGGCACGTCGTCGACGACCAGGATGCGCGCGGTCATGTCCGGAGCCTTTCAACGGTCTCCGAGATAGTTCCGAACCGTTTCCAGGAACTTAACGACGGAGATCGGCTTCGACAGGTAGGCTTCGCAGCCTCCCTGCCTGATCTTCTCCTCGTCCCCCTTCATCGCGAAGGCCGTGATGGCGATGACGGGGATGTGGCGCAATTCGTCGTCGTCCTTGAGCCATTGCGTGACCTGCAGTCCCGAAGCCTCCGGCAGTTGGATGTCCATCAGGATCAGGTCGGGACGGTGTTTGCGCGCGAGCCCGACCGCCTCGACGCCGTTCCGCGTTTGAACGGTCTCGTAGCCGTTGGCTTCCAGGAGGTCGCTGAACAGCTTCATGTTCAGTTCGTTGTCTTCCACGATCAGCACGGTTTTCGGCATCAGCGGCTACCTTCGCCCCACGCCTCCACCGGCAAAAGGCGGCGCCCCTCGCGGAATGGCTGGTCCAGTTCGAAGTCTATGATATTCACGAGACGTTGACGAAAGGAAAATCGTGGCGATCAAACGGTTCGACCCGCCGTTCCGGCCCAGTAAGCGTGAGCCGAAGCATGGGCCGGACTCCGAGTTGCTGGCGATCGATGCTTTGACCTACCTGGCAGCCGACGAAGACAGGCTGGGTGACTTCCTCGCCGCGACGGGCCTGACCCGCGATGCCCTGCGGTCCGCCGCGGCCGAACCCGGGTTTCTTCCGGGCGTGCTGGACTACCTGGGCGCGGACGAGTCCCTGCTGATCGCATTCGCGTCCTCCAGCGGACTCGATCCCGAGGAGGTCGGCAGGATCATCGCGCGAGCGAGGCGGGACATCGACCCCTCGCCGTGACGGGCGACGCGGCAGGACCGGACGCGGGCGGCGACGCGCTGTGCCGCGACTGCCTGTCCCTATCCAAGCCGCGCGGACCATCGTTCCGCTGCGCCCGATGCGGCTCCCCCCGGCTCGTCGTCCATCCCGAGCGCGACGACCTCACCGTCGCCCACGTCGACTGCGATGCGTTCTACGCCGCGGTGGAGAAGGGCGACCGGCCGGAGTTGCGCGACGTTCCGCTGATCGTGGGCGGCGGACGTCGCGGCGTAGTCACGACCTGCTGCTATCTCGCGCGGACCTACGGCGTCCGCTCGGCCATGCCGATGTTCAAGGCCCTGGAACTCTGCCCCGACGCGCACGTGATCCGGCCCGAGATGGCGAAATACGCGGGCGTCGGCCGGCAGGTGCGGACCCGGATGCTCGCCTTGACACCGCTGGTCGAGCCGCTGTCGATCGACGAAGCCTTCCTGGACCTGTCCGGCACGGCCGCGCTGCACGGCGGCAGTCCGGCCGCGACGCTGGCGCGCTTCGCCCGCGAGGTCGAGGAGAGCCTGGGCATCACGGTGTCGATCGGCCTGAGCTACTGCAAGTTCCTCGCGAAGGTCGCCTCCGACCTCGACAAGCCGCGGGGCTTCGCGGTGATCGGCCGTGCCGAGGCCCGGGCCCGCCTGGCGCCCTCGCCCGTGAGCCTCATCTGGGGCGTCGGGCAGGTCGCGCAGCGCCGCCTGGCGGACGGTGGTATCCGCACGATCGCGGACCTGCAGGCGCTCAACGAGACCGCTGCCATCAAGCGCTTCGGCGCGGAAGGACAGCGCCTGCACAGGCTCGCCAACGGCGTCGACAACCGTCCCGTGAACCCGGTGCGCGACGCAAAGGCCGTGTCGGCGGAAACCACCTTCGAGACCGACCTGCGCGATCCCGCCGCCCTGGAGCCGATCCTGTTCCGTCTGTCCGAGAAGGTCGCGCGGCGCCTGAAGGCGTCGGACCTTTGCGGCTGCCGCGTGACCCTGAAACTCAAGACGCACGCGTTCAAGCTGCTGACCCGCGCGCGGTCCGGGCTGCCGCCGACGCAGCTCGCCTCGCGCATCTTCGCATGCGGTCGCGACCTGCTCGGCCGGGAACTCGATGCAGGGCCGTTCCGCCTCGTGGGCATCGGCGTGTCGGACCTGCGACCCGGCCGGGACGCCGACATGGGCGACCTCGTCGACGCGGGCGTCAGGCGGGACAAGGCCATCGACACGGCGGTCGACGCCCTCAGGGCCAGGTTCGGCGACGGCTCGATCGAGCGCGGCATCACCTTCGCGCGGCCGCGCCGCTAAACCTACTTCGCGCAGGCGCTCGCGGGCAGCAGCTTCAGTTCGGTCAAGTCGCCCGACAGGACGAAATCGCCGTAGTCGAGCTTCAACGTGCCCGCGATGCCGTTCTCGTAAAGGTCGAAGGACAGCACGTATTCCGGCGGATCGTCCGGCTTGGCGGCGTCGAAGTAGCTGATCGAGACGGGCCAGCGCCGCATGTTCCGCAGCGGATCGAGCTGGGCGGCCTGTCCGGGCGCCGTGCCCTGCTTGACGGCACCGATCACGGTCAACGTGTTGAACACCTTCTTGCCCGTGTCGGAGCCGTCGAAAACCTGGGCGGACAGGACCTTGCCGCCCGCTTCCGCCGTGTCGAGCACCTTGCGCAGGTGCTCGGTCGGGAAAAGGACACCCTTGTCGAGGGTCACGCTTTCCGCCTTGGGCTCCTTCAGCGCGACCGCCACCGCGCCGCCGTCCGCCTTGTGGGCGCTGCCGTCCACCTGCTCCTTGCCGTCCGCCTGCTCCTTGGAATCGACCTTGAACCGGTAGTCCTGCGCGTTGGCGTCCTCAAAGCTCGCGGTCGACATCTCGGACACGTGCGAGTCGCCTTCCTGCGGCTGCAGCGCGGTTAACTGCCGTAGCGTGATCGCGTAGCCGTCGCAGGCCGAGCCGGAGAAGTCGTAGGTGAGCAGTCCGTCGACGGATTCCGGAGCCTTGGTCCCCGTCGAGCGGAGCAGGCTCAGCTTGTAGACGGCGTGGTGGGCGGCGAGCGGGACGGCGGCGGACGCCGGTGCGGCCAGGCTGACGGCCAGCGCGAGGCCGGCCCATCGGGAGATCAGGAATGGTGTCACGCGTCTCGCTCCGATTGAGGATGGTCCGATCCAACGCGGGGAAGAAGGCGGATGTGCAGCACGTCCGTCCGTGGCATAGAGCACCGCGCTCCGCCTCGGGGCCGGTTCGACACCGAAGAAGGACTCGTGATGCCAGCCATCGAGCAGAAACTCGCCGATCTCGGCCTTCGACTGCCGACCCCCGCGGCTCCGGTCGCAAATTACGTGCCGTTCGTGCTGTCGGGCAAACAATTGATCGTGTCCGGGCAGCTCGCGCTCGGGTCGGATGGCAAGCTCGCCGACGCCCACAAGGGGAAGCTCGGCGGCGGGGTCGACAGGGAGGCGGGTCAGGCCGCAGCGCGGCTCTGCCTCGTCAATGTGCTGGCGCAGGCCAAGGCCGCCCTGGGAGACCTCGACCGGATCGCGCGTGTGGTGCGCCTGGGTGGCTTCATCAACGCCGCCCCCGATTTCACCGACCTGCCGGCGATCATGAACGGCGCGTCCGACCTCGCGGTCGAGGTGTTCGGTGACAAGGGCCGCCACGCCCGCAGCACGGTTGGCGTGGCGTCGCTCCCGTTCGGTTGCGCGGTGGAGGTCGAGGCCCTCTTCGAGGTCGAGTGAGGCGAGGGTGGCGCCGGACTGGCTCACCGCGCGACCGATCGCCCACCGCGGCCTGCACGACCCCGCGGGGGATCGGGTCGAGAACTCCCTCGCCGCGGCGCGCGCCGCGGTCAACGGCAGCTATGCCATCGAGTGCGACGTCCAGCTCACGCGCGACGGCGAGGCGGTGGTCTTCCACGACGTCTCGCTCGATCGCCTGACGCACGAGAGCGGGCCCGTGGCGGCGCGTCCGGCGGAAGCCCTGCGGCAGATCGGCTATCGTCGGGGTGCCGACACCATCGCGTCGCTTCCCGACCTGCTCGCCTTCCTGGATGGCCGCGTCCCGCTGATCTGCGAGGTCAAGAGCCGCTTCGATGGGGACATGCGGCTGGCCGACCGCGCCGCGACGCTCGCGCGCGCCTACCCCGGGCCGGTGGCGATCAAGAGCTTCGACCCAGCGGTGATCGCGCACCTGCGTCGTGACCCGCCCTGCCCGCTCGGCATGGTGGCGGAAGCGCGCTACGACGATCCCGAATGGGACCACCTGCCCGCGCCGCGCAAGCGCGAGCTCGCGCAATTCCTCCATTTCGAGGAAACGCGACCGGACTTCCTGTCCTACCACGTCGGCGACCTGCCCCACGCCGTGCCCCTGCTGCTCCGCCGCGGGCTCGGGCTTCCCGTCATGACCTGGACGGTGCGGCTCCCTGAGCAGCGCGAGACGGCCCGACCCTGGGCCGACCAGATCGTCTTTGAGGGCTTCGTTCCCTGACACCGGCGCGCGGCGACGCGGCGTCTTCCTGCGGCCTTGTGCACTTGCTAACATAAACTCATGCGCTGGGCAGCTTGGGTTCGCGGCCGGTTCGCGGCTTCGACGCGGTTCGGCTTCCGGACCGGGCGGGCGCTCCCGCGGAGCTCACCCGAGGCTTTCATGACGCTTGCACCCGGTTCGCCCGCGACGGACATCAAGATCAGCGCCACGTCCTCGCTCGCAGGCGTCGGGGCCGAGCGGTGGGACGCCTGCGCCAATCCGGGCCAGCTCGATCCGGCGGTCGAGACCGGCCAGCGGGAGCGCTACAACCCCTTCCTGTCGCACGCCTTCCTGAACGCGCTGGAGGTCGCGGGCTGCGTGGGTGGCCGGACCGGCTGGCGGCCCGCGCACGTGCTCGTCGAGGATGCCGAGGGTCGCCTGCTCGCCGCCGCGCCGACCTATCTCAAGACGCATTCGCAAGGCGAGTACGTGTTCGATCACGGCTGGGCGGATGCCTACGAGCGCGCGGGCGGGAGCTACTATCCCAAGGTGCAGGTCTCGGTTCCGTTCACGCCCGCGACGGGGCGGCGGCTGCTGGTCGCGCCCGGCCCCTCCGCGGAGGCGGCCACCGTCAGCCTCCGGGACGGGCTCGAAGGGTTGCGCCACGGCGTGGACGCCTCGTCGATCCACGCGACGTTCCTCACCAAACCCGAGTGGGACGCACTGGGCGCCGCGGGCTACCTGCAACGCAACGATCAGCAGTTCCACTTCGACAACCCGGGCTACGCGGATTTCGAGGCGTTCCTCGCGGCGCTGGCGTCGCGCAAGCGCAAGATGATCCGGCGCGAGCGCAAGGACGCGCTGGCGCCCGGGATCACGGTCGAGTGCTTGACGGGACGTGACCTCACCGAGGCGCACTGGGACGCGTTCTTCGCCTTCTACATGGATACCGGCTCGCGCAAATGGGGACGGCCCTACCTCAACCGTCGCTTCTTCTCGCTGATCGGCGAGACCATGGCCGACCGCATCCTCCTCGTCATGGCCAAGCGCGCCGGGCGCTACATCGCGGGTGCCATCAACTTCATCGGCGACGACGCGCTCTACGGCCGCAACTGGGGTGCCGTCGAGGAGCATCCCTTCCTGCACTTCGAGGTCTGCTACTATCAGGCGATCGATTTCGCGATCCAGCACAGGCTGTGCCGCGTGGAAGCGGGCGCGCAGGGTGAACACAAGCTCGCGCGTGGCTACCGCGCGGTGCCGACCTATTCGGCCCACCGCATCGCCGACCCGCGGCTCGCGCGTGCCATCGAGGACTACCTGGCCCGGGAGCGCGCCCACGTGGCCCATTCGATCGAGGCCTACGGCGAACAGGCACCCTACCGGCAGCAGGCCGAGCCGGACATGTGAACGGTGGACGCGGCCGCAGGGCCGGGCGACGGTCGTTAAATATTTATACACCTCCCACGGACCACAGTGGCGGAGCGGCAGGAGCCGCCTCCTCTCACGATCCGGTGGTCCATGCGTTTCGCTTCGTTCGCCGCGCAGAAGCGCTACGGCGCGCTCATCCTCGCCGGGATCGTGCTGTCGGCGCCTTTCAGCGGGACGCGGGCGGCCGAGACGAACGCCTTCGTGATCCCGGCGGCCGGCGAGGACGGTTACGGCATCAACGAGTGCCTCCACTCGGGAAGTCTGTGCGGGCGCGTCATCGCGGATGCCTGGTGCGAGTCGCACGGCCACGCGAGGGCGCTGGCCTTCGGCTCCGCCGTGGACGTCACAGGGTCGGTACCCGGCGCGGAACCGGTCACGACGGTGTCGGACGACGACGTGGTGATCCGCTGCGGCGAGTAAGCCACCCTATCCCTTGACCCAGTCGCTACACTTCGGCACGTCGGCCGTGGCGCCCCAGGGCTGGATGGGAACCGCCGACGTCGAGTTCTTGGGGCTCCCCTCGACCAGCTTGTCGGTGTAGGCCATGTAGATCAGCGTGTTGCGCTTGGCGTCGCAGCCGCGCACGATCTGCATCGTCTTGAACAGCAGCGAGCGGCGTTCGCTGAAGGCCACGTCGCCCTGCGTGCTGGCTTCCTTGAAACTGACCGGCCCCGTTTGCCGGCAGGCCAGGGACACGTCCGAGGTTTCCTCCGCGATCCCGAGCGCGCCCGAGACCCCGCCCCGTTCCGGCACGGTGAAGAAGCAGGCCACCCCCGCTACCACCGGATCGTCGATCGCGTAGGTGGCGAGCTTGTCGTTGGGCGTGAGCAGGTGGAACACGGTCGACTTGCGGAAGATCAGGTCGCGATCGTCGGCCACGGCACTTCCGAGGCTGGCGAGCAGGAGGCTTGTCGCGAGGGCGGTCGCAAGGGTTAGTCTGGAACGCATGGGATGATCGACCTCCGGCGGCACGGCCGATCCTGACCCGCCGCATCACCATTTTTACGACACGGTGGAGCTTATATGGTCGCCTGAACGAGCCGGAATGACATATCGGAGTTTTTCTTGGTGGCACGGTTCTGCTCGCCTTCGCGGCGGCATGGCGCGCTCCCGACCTTCGCGGGAATGGTGCTGCTCGCTTGTTGCGGGGCGGCCCGCGCGCAGGACGCGGATTGTCAGCGGCTGCAAGCCGCCATCGACGCCACGGCTCCCGCGGGCGGCGCGCAGGACCAATATGCCCGGGCCGCGCAGCACCAGCGCGTGGAGATCGCGCGCACGCGGGACTACGCGGCGTCCGTCGGGTGCGGCAATCCCGCCTACAGCGGGTTCGACGCGTCCCAGCCCGAGCAGTGCAGCGGCATCGAGGCGCGCCTCGCGCGCATGGGAGACAACCTCGCCCAGATCGAGGCGCGCGGTCAGCAGATCGGCCAGGATAGCGGCCAGCGGGACCGCCTGCTGGCGCAATTCGACGCGTCGTGCGCGCAGCGCCCTGTTCCACCGGGGGCTGTGACCGACGGGGACTCGGTGGACCCGCACATCGCTCCCCTCGACCCTGACGATCAGGCGGTCGTGCCGCCCGCCGACGATGCGGCGCCCTCGCGCGTGGGGCAGGCGATCTGCGTGCGCAGCTGCGACGGAGGCTACTTCCCGCTCGGGCGCGGAGTGGCGCAAGACCAGCTCGACGGCCTGGAGCAGCTTTGCAAGGCCTCCTGCCCGAACGCCGAAGCTCACCTGTACACGATGACCGATGATGGCGACCTCGACTCCGCTGCCTCCGTCGACGGCCAGCCCTACACGGCGCTGCCCACGGCCCACAGGTTCGAGAAGAGCTTCAGCCCATCGTGCACCTGCAAGCCTCCGGGCCAGAGCTGGGCGCAGGCGCTGGCCGGCGCCGAAGCCCTGATGGAGGCACGCCCGGGCGATGTGACCGTGACGGCCGCGCTGTCGGAGACCATGGCCAAGCCGGGGGCACCTTTGTCCCTGCCGCCGGGGAAGGGCAAAGGGCGCAAGCATCCCGACAAGGCTGCGGCGAGCCTGCCCGACGTGGCGGCGGCGTCCGAAAGCCTCCGCGCCGCCCGCTCTCCCACTGCGACGACCGCGTCGGCCGGGATCGGTCCGGCGACGGACCAGCCCGGGCCGGTGGTGAAGGAGGGCGAGGGACCGACGCGGGAGGTTCAGGGCCGCGACGGGATCAGGAAAACGGTCCGCGTAATCGCGCCCTGACCCTCGCGGCACCGATGAGCGGCAGCAGGGCCGCGAGCTCGGGGCCCGAGTCGCGTCCCGTCAGGGCCAGCCGGAGCGGATGGAATAGCGCCCGGCCCTTGCGGCCCGTGGTGCTCTTCACGGCCGCAGTCCAGGTTCCCCAGGTGGCGCGATCCCAGGGCTCGGGGGGGAGGACGTCCGCGGCGTTTGACAGGAAGTCCAAATCTTCGGTCGGGGGGGCGATGGCATCGTGGATCACGCCCCACCAGATTTCCACCTCCTCGAAGCGCGTGAGGTTGCCGCGGACCGCGTCCCAAAAGGCTTCCGCGTCGTTGCCCGCGATATCATGGGCCGCCAGCCTGGACCGCGCGGACGTGAACGGCATCGCGTGCAGCGTGCGGGCCGACAGGGTCGCAAGCTCCGCCGCGTCGAATTGCGCGGGCGCCCGCGACAGGTGGGCGAGGTCGACCTCGGCGCCGAGCTCGTCCAGCGACTGCACCGGATGCACCGCGACCGACGAGCCGGTCAGCACGGCCATGCTCGCCACCGCCATCGGTTCGAGGCCCGCGTCGCGCAACCCGGTCAGCGACAGCGCGCCCGACCGCTTCGACAGCCCCTCGCCCGACTGGTTGACCAGCAGGTTGTGGTGGCCGAAGGCCGGCACGCTCCCGCCCAGCGCCCGGCTGATCTGGATCTGCACGGCGGTGTTGGTGACGTGGTCCTCGCCGCGGATCACGTGGGTGACGCGCAGGTCGATGTCGTCCACCACGGAGGGCAGCGTGTAGAGGTAGGTGCCGTCCTCGCGCACCAGCACGGGATCGGACAGCGACGCGCAGTCGATCCGGCACTCGCCGCGCACAAGGTCGGTCCAGGTTTCCACGACGCCGTCGAGCTTGAAGCGCCAGTGCGGCACACGGCCGTCGCGCTCCAGGGCGGCCCGGTCGGCCTCCGACAGCGACAGGGCCGCGCGGTCGTAGACGGGCGGGAGGCCACGCGCCTGCATCCGCTTGCGGCGCCGGTCGAGCTCGTCGGCGGTCTCGTAGGCGGGGTAGAGGCGCCCTCGCGCCTTCAAGGTCTCGGCCGCCGCCGCGTAGAGCGGAAAGCGGTGCGACTGGAAGACGGTCAGCGCGGGCTCCACCCCCAGCCAGGCCAGGTCCACCTCGATCGAGGCGGCGTACTCGGCCCGCGACCGTTCCGCGTCGGTGTCGTCGAAGCGCAAGATCAGGGAGCCGCCGCGCGCCCGCGCGAACAGCGCGTTCAGGAGCGCCGTGCGGGCGTTGCCGATGTGGATACGCCCGGTCGGCGAAGGCGCGAAGCGGACGACGGGCGGTGCGTCCACCTCAGGGGAGTTCCACCACGGCGCCGTCCTGCAGCGTCACCCGGCGGTCCATCCGCCCGGCGAGGTCGAGGTTGTGGGTGGCAATCAGCGCCGCCAATCCCGTGGCTTTGACGAGTTCGGTCAGCGTGCCGAACACGTGCTCGGCCGTGTGCGGGTCGAGGTTGCCGGTCGGCTCGTCGGCGAGCAACACGCTCGGCGCGTTGGCGACCGCGCGCGCGATGGCGACGCGCTGCTGTTCGCCGCCCGACAGTTCCGCAGGCCGGTGCGTGGTCCGGGCGCCGAGCCCCAGGTAGGCCAGCAGCTCGCGTGAGCGCGCCTCGGCCTGCGCGCGCGACAGCCCGCGGATGAGCTGCGGTAGCACGACGTTCTCCAGGGCCGAGAACTCGGCCAGCAGGTGGTGGGCCTGGTAGACGAAGCCGATGCCCGTCCGCCGCAGGGCGGTGCGGGCCTTGTCGGCCATCGCGGCCGTGGGATTCGCGCCCACGAAAACCTCGCCGCTGTCGGGCGTTTCGAGCAGGCCCGCGATGTGCAGCAGCGTCGACTTGCCGGCGCCCGAGGGAGCCACCAGCGCCACGGACTGCCCCGCCCACAGCGACAGGTCGGCGCCGCGCAGGATTTCCAGCGTCGACTGCCCCTGGGTGTAGCGCCGGTCGACCTTGGCGAGCGTGAGGGCTGGCGTCATCACTCGTAGCGGAGCGCGTCGACGGGATCGAGCGTGGCGGCGCGCCACGACGGGTAGAGGGTCGCCAGCACCGACAGCAGGATCGTGAGCACCACCACGAGCGCGACGTCGCCCGGCTCGATGCGCGAGGGCAGGTGCGACAGGAAGTAGAGTTCGGAGGGGAACAGGTTGGCGTTGAGCGCGCGGTTCAGGAAATCGCGGATGTGCTCGACGTTGCTCGCCACCACGATACCGAGCACGAGCCCCGCGGCCGTGCCCGCAACCCCGATGGTGGTGCCGGTGATCAGGAAGATACGCAGGATCGCGCCGCGCGTGGCGCCGATCGTGCGCAGGATGGCGATGTCGGCGCTCTTGTCCTTCACGAGCATGATCAGGCCCGAGAGGGTGTTGAGCGCCGCCACCAGCACGATGAGCAGCGGGATCACGAACATCACGTTGGGCTCGACGTTGAGCGCGTCGAAGAAGGTTTTGTTGCGCTCGCGCCAGTCGGTCATGATCATCGGGCGGCCGACCGCGGCGTCGAGCTTCTGGCGGACGGCGTCCATATGGTCGGGGTCGGACACGAAGGCCTCGATGACGCTGGCCTCGCCGTCCTTGCCGAAGAAGGCCTGCGCCTCGCCGAGCGGCATGTAGACGAAGCTCGAATCGAACTCCGACATGCCGATCTGAAAGATGGCCGCGACCGGGTAGCTCTTGATGCGGGGCGCCACGCCCATCGGGGTCTGCACGCCCTTGGAGGTCAGGACCGAGATCTTGTCGCCCACCCGCAGGCTCAGCGACTCGGCGAGCCGCTGCCCGACCGCGACACCGCCGTTGGCGTCGAACCCGTCCAGGCTCCCCTGCGTGATGTGGCCCGCGACGCCCGGCAGGCGTTTCAGATCCGCCTCGCGGATGCCGCGCACCAGCGCGCCGGCCTGGTTGTAGGGCGACGAGACCGCGGCCGCGCCCTCGATCATCGGGATCAGCAGCGTAACGCCCGGCACCTTGGCGAGTCGCTCGTCGACGGCGTCGTAGTCGGTGAGCGGTGTCTCGACACCCTGGAGGAAGATGTGGCCGTTGATGCCGACGATCTTGTCGAGGAGGTCGTGGCGGAACCCGTTCATCACCGACATGACGACGATCAGCGTCGCCACGCCCAGCGCGATCCCCGCGAAGGAGAAGCCCGCGATGGCCGACACGATCGCCTCGGCGCGCCGTCCGCGCAGGTAGCGCAGGGCCACCGTCCATTCGAAGGCCGAGAACGGCCGCGAGGACGGCTCCGCCCGGGCGCGCGACGCGGTGGAGGGAAGCGCCGCGACCGTCATGGCGCGGCAGGGACCCTGCCTGCGCCCAGGCGACCCACGGCCTCCTCGGGCGTTACCGACACGCGCACGCCGGTTCTGCGGTCCTTCAACTCGACCTTGCCTTCGGCGAGGCCCTTGGGACCCACGATGATCTGCTGCGGCAGGCCGATCAGGTCCATGGCGGCGAACTTGGCGCCGGGTCTCTCGTCGCGGTCGTCGTGCAGCACGTCGAGCCCGAGCGCCGCCAGGCGACGCTCCAAACTGGCGCAGGCCTCCTCCACGGCGGAGTCTCCGACCTTGAGGTTGACGAGGCCGACGTCGAAGGGCGCGACGGCGTCCGGCCACACGATGCCGTTGTCGTCGTGGCCCGCCTCGATCAGCGCCGCCACGACCCGCGACGGCCCGATCCCGTAGGACCCCATATGGACGGGGACCTCGCGCCCGTCGGGACCGTTCACGACTGCGTTCATCGCCTTCGAATATTTCGTGCCGAAGTAGAAGATGTGGCCGACTTCGATGCCGCGGGCCGAAACCCGTGCGTCCGCGGGTACGGCGGCGTAGGCCGCCTCGTCGTGCTTCTCGCTGGTCGCGGCGTAGAGCGCCGTCCAGCGGTCGACCGTGTCCTGCAGGCCCGCGACGTCGTCGAAGTCCAGCGTCGCGGGCGGGGGCGCCAGGTACAGGTAGTCGCGATGGCAGAACACCTCGCTCTCGCCCGTTGAGGCCAGGATGACGAACTCGTGGCTGAGGTCGCCGCCGATCGGTCCCGTGTCGGCCAGCATGGGGAGGGCGGTCATGCCCAGCCGCGCGAAGGTCCGCAGGTAGGCGCAGAACATTTTGTTGTAGGAGTGCCGCGCCCCGTCCGCGTCGAGGTCGAAGGAATAGGCGTCCTTCATCAGGAACTCGCGCGAGCGCATGACGCCGAAGCGCGGGCGGACCTCGTCGCGGACCTTCCACTGGATGTGGTAAAGGTTCAGCGGCAAGTCCTTGTAGGACCGCACGCTGCCGCGGAAGATCTCCGTCACCATCTCCTCGTTAGTGGGTCCGTAGAGCATGTCGCGCTCGTGGCGGTCCTGGATGCGCAGCATCTCCTTGCCGTAGTCGTCGTAGCGGCCGGACTCGCGCCACAGGTCGGCCGGCTGGAGGGTGGGCATCAGGAGCTCGATCGCGCCCGAGCGGTTCTGCTCCTCGCGCACGATCCGCTCGACGTTGCGCAGGGCGCGAAGGCCCATCGGCAGCCAGGCGTAGATGCCGGCCGCCTCCTGCCGGATCATGCCGGCGCGCAGCATCAGCCGGTGGGAGACGATCTCGGCCTCTTTCGGATTCTCGCGCAGCAGGGGCAGGAAGTAGCGGCTCAGTCGCATGCGGGGTCTCGCTGGCCGCGCGGAAGATCCGTCGCGGGCGGGATCGGGGCCTCAAACAAGCGCAAGCCCGCCCGAAACACAAGCAGCGCCGAACCGCGCGCGGAGCGACACCGATCGGGAGCGCGAAACCCTTAACGCCCGGTGAAAGCCGCGCATCTGGATCGTGTAGATTTTCTTGCCGATCATCGCATGAACCTTGGCTTTGTTTTCCGGTGCGGACCTGTCATCACACACCGACGAGAGCCGAAATCGGCGCCGTTTCACCCAACCGATGTGCAGTCAGATGCTTCAGTCCGCAATCTTTTCAGGCAATCACGCCTCCATGATGTCGACCGGCCGCGAGCCGTCCATCAACGGCACACGCCGGATCGAGCCGCCAAAGAATGGTTTTGCTCGCCTTGCGGCGTGGGGCCGGCTCCTGTTCGCGCGCGACGACCTGCACGGCATGAGCAGCCGCCTCCTGCGCGACATCGGCCTCGACGCGCTCGACTAGAAGCCGGTCGACCATCCCCGCTTGATCGCGGCCGCGGCGTCCTCGAGGCACCCGGCCGCGATAGCCTTCCGCAGGGTCGCCATCAGCGACTGGTAGTAGGCGAGGTTGTTCCAGCTCAGTAGCATCATGCCGAGGATCTCGCCGGATTTGACGAGGTGGTGCAGGTAGGCGCGCGAGTAGGTGCGCGCCGCGGGGCACGGCGAGTCCGGGTCGAGCGGCGCCGGATCGTCGGCGTGGCGGGCATTGCGCAGGTTGATCTTGCCGAAGCGCGTGTAGGCCAGCCCGTGGCGGCCCGCGCGGGTGGGCATGACGCAGTCGAACATGTCGATGCCGCGACGGACCGCCTCGATGAGGTCATCAGGCGTGCCCACCCCCATCAGGTAGCGCGGCTTGGCGTCGGGAAGCAGCGGCGCGACTGTCTCGATCATCGCGAGCATCACGGCCTGCGGCTCGCCGACCGCGAGCCCCCCCACCGCGTAGCCCGAGAAATCCATGCCGGTTAGCGCGCGCGCGCTCTCGGCCCTCAAGTCGTGGTCGTCACCCCCCTGCACGATCGCGAACACCGCCCGTCCCGGCTCGCCGCCGAAAGCCGCCCGCGACCGCTCGGCCCAGCGGAGCGAAAGCCGCATCGCGCGCTCAATGTCTTCGCGCGAACTCGGCAGGCGCACGCATTCGTCGAGCTGCATCTGGATGTCGGAGCCGAGCAGGCCCTGGATCTCCATCGAGCGCTCGGGCGTCAGCACGTGGCGGCTGCCGTCGAGGTGAGACTGGAACGTCACACCCCGCTCGTCGAGCTTGCGCAGCGTGGCGAGCGACATGACCTGGAAGCCGCCCGAATCGGTGAGGATGGGGTGGGGCCAGTTCATCATCGCGTGCAGCCCGCCGAGCCGGGCCACCCGCTCGGCGCCGGGCCGCAGCATGAGGTGGTAGGTGTTGCCGAGCACGATGTCGGCCCCCAGCTCGCGCACCTGCTCGGGGTAGAGCGCCTTCACGGTGCCCGCCGTGCCCACCGGCATGAAGGCGGGCGTGCGGATCGTGCCGTGCGCGGTTGTGAGCAGGCCGGTGCGCGCCGTGCCGCAGGTGGCCGCGACCGCGAAGCCGAACGGCTCGGTCACGCGGCCGCCCGGGCGGGAAACAGCAGGCTCGCATCCCCGTAGGAGTAGAAGCGGTATCCGGCCGAAAGCGCGTGCGCGTAGGCGTCCCGCATCGCGGGTAGACCCGCGAAGGCCGCGACCAGCATGAACAAGGTCGAGCGTGGCAGGTGGAAGTTCGTCACCAGCGCATCGACGACGCGGAAGCGGTAGCCGGGCGTGATGAAGATGGAGGTGTCGCCCGCGAACGGCTGGATAGTGCCGTCGATCGCGGCCGCGGTCTCCAGAATGCGGAGCGAGGTGGTGCCCACCGCAACGATCCGCCCACCTGCCGCCCGCGCGGCGTTCAGAGCCTCGGCGGTTTCGGGCGGCACCGTGCCCCATTCGGCGTGCATCCGGTGCCCGTCCGTGTCGTCCGCCTTCACAGGCAGGAACGTGCCAGCGCCAACGTGCAGCGTCACGCGGTGAAGGGCCACGCCGCGAGCCGCGAGCGCGTCGGTCAGCGCGGGCGTGAAATGCAGCCCGGCCGTAGGCGCCGCGACGGCACCGGGTTCGCGGGCGAACATCGTCTGATAGCTGGTCGCATCCGCCGCGTCCTCGCCCCGCCGCGCAGCGATGTAGGGCGGCAGCGGCATGGCGCCGATTGCCTCGACCGCCGCGTCGAGCGCATCGCCGCCGACCGCGAAATGGAACAGGATCTCGCCGGCCTCACCCTTGTCGAGCACGACCGCGTCGAGCGGCCGGGCTCCGGGCCGCGCGAACCGCACCGTCTCGCCGCGGTCGAGCTTCTTGGCCGGACGCACGAAGGCGAGCCACCGGTCCGCGGCTTCGCGCTTGTGCAGGGTCGCGTCGATGCGGGCGGAGGCGTCCCCGCGCCGCCGTTCGCCGGTCAGCCGGGCGGGGATCACCCGGGTGTCGTTGACGACCAGGACGTCGCCCGGCCGCAGCAACCCGGGCAGGTCGCGCACGGCCCTGTCCTCGAATCGGACGCTCTCGTCCGGTCGCACCACGAGGAGCAGGGCCGCGTCGCGCGGCTCGGCCGGCCGGAGCGCGATCGCTTCGGGCGGGAGCGCGAAGTCGAAGGCGTCGACCAGCATGAGACCCGCGCGGCAGCCCGTCGTTGCGCCTCAGCTCACGCGGGCGGTGAGGATCTTGTCAGGGTCGCGGACGGGCTCGCCGCGCTTGATCTTGTCGACATTCTCCATGCCCGACGTCACCTCGCCCCACACCGTGTACTGGTTGTTGAGGAAGCCGGCGTCGCCGAAGCAGATGAAGAACTGCGAGTTCGCCGAATTGGGGCTGGACGAGCGCGCCATGGAGCAGGTGCCACGCACGTGCGGCTCGCTGTTGAACTCCGCCTTCAGGTTGGGGTGGCTCGACCCGCCGGTGCCGGTGCCGTGCGGGCAGCCCGTCTGGGCCATGAAGCCCTCGATGACGCGGTGGAACACGACGTTGTCGTAGAATCCGTCATTGGCGAGGGTGGTGATGCGCTCGACGTGGCCCGGCGCGAGGTCCGGCCGCAGGCGGATCACCACCGGCCCCTTGGTGGTTTCCAGGGTCAGGGTCTGGTCGCTCATATCGGTGTTCCTTTCTGGACGAAACGGATGGTGAAGATCTGGCCCGCGATCGCCTGCCCGAGCGGGCCCGAAAGTGGCAGAGGGGTGCACTGCGCGAGGGCGGCCAGCAGAGACCGCCGCAGGTCGGCGTCGACCGACTTGTCGGCCAGACGATCCACGTAGGTGATCCTGGGGAGGCCGTTCACGGACCCGTCGCGCTTGAAACTGACCCGAACCGTGATCGCACCCCAATGGTGGTCACCCACCACCGAGCCCGGGTCCCAGCAGCGGCCGAGGAAATCGGCAATCTGCGGGTAACGGTCCAGTCGGGCCGACACGGGTCGAGGGCTCGCGGGCGCGCGGGGGACCTGGACCGTCAGCGCGAACCCTTCCGGAAGCGGCGGGTCGTCGGGCACGGGAGGCCGATTGTCGTCCCAGGCCCAAGGAATGTCGCAGAAACCCAGGGCGCAATCGACGGCGTTGCGCTGCTGCGACGCGGACGCGGGAGGACCGGCGAGGCCCGCGGCCAGGACCAGCGCGGCGCCGCATCCCATGAGCCCGCCGCGCACGGTCCGGCCTACTTCGCGTCGGAGGCGAGGCGCAGGGTCACGATCTTGTCGGGCGCGTCGACCTTGCCGTTGTCGTCGGCCGAGCCCTTCTTGATCTTGTCCACCACGTCCATGCCCGCGGTCACCTGGCCGAACACGGTGTACTGACCGTTCAGGAACGACGAGTCGGCGAGGCAGATGAAGAACTGCGAATTGGCCGAGTCCGGGTCGGAGGCGCGGGCCATGCCGAGCGTGCCGCGCTTGAAGGGCGTGCTGTTGAATTCCGCCTTGAGGTCGGGCAGCTTGGAGCCGCCGCTGCCCGTGCCGGTCGGGTCGCCCGTCTGGGCCATGAACCCGTCGATCACGCGGTGAAACACGATACCGTCGTAGAAATGCTGCGAGATCAGCTTCTTGATCTGCGCCACGTGCTTGGGCGCGAGGTCCGGCCGCAGCTCGATCGTGATCTTCCCGTCCTTGGTGGTGAGGTAGACCGTGTTGGCGTCGACGGCGGCGCGCGCGAACGTCCCCGACAGAGCAAGGGCTGCGGGCAGGGCCAGCATCAGGTCACGGCGGCGCAGGGTCATACACTATCCTCGAAGGGCACGGGGTCGGGCGCGTTGATAGGCAGGGATGGAGATGGTGGCAAGCGCCGCACCGCGCAAGCACTGCCCGCCGCAGGCCCGTCACTCCACCTCCGCCGGTGCGCCCGACGGTCGCGCGGCCCCGGTTGGGACGTCGGCCCAGGACCTTTCGACCGCGCTCGCCCGTTTCCGCCGTCGACACGGGAGGAAGCCATGGCGGACCAGAACGGCAAGCAGGCTCCGGACTTCGGTGCGGGCATTTCCGCGAGCGACATTCCCGCGTCGGGGCTGCTGCAGGGGCAGGTCGGTGGCGAGGATGTCCTCCTCGTGCGTGGTGCGTCGGGCGTTTTCGCCACGGCAGCAAAATGTACCCATCTCGGCGCCCCGCTCGCCAAGGGCATCGTGGTGGGCGACACCGTCCGGTGCCCGTGGCACCACGCCTGCTTCGATGGTCGCAGCGGGGAAGCGACCGTCGCGCCGGCCTTCAGGCCGCTGCGAACCTGGACCGTCGAGCGGCAGGGCGACACGATCTTCGTCCGCGACGCGCGGGAGGCGACGCCGGTTTCGCCCGCGTCCGGCGACGGACGGGCCGTCATCATCGGCGCCGGAGCGGGGGGTTATGCGGCGGCCGACGCTCTGCTGCGCCTCGGCTACCCAGGACAGGTGACCGTGATCGGCAGCGACCCCGAGGCGCCCTACGACCGCACGCTGCTCTCGAAAGATTTCTTGGACGGCAAAGTCGGCGACGACAAGCTGCCCATCGAGGGTGAGGGCCTCGCCGAGCGCGGCGTCGACCTCCGCGTGGGCACGACCGTGGTGGCCATCGAACCCGAGGCGAAACAGGTCCGGCTCGGGGACGGCACTACCCTGCCCTACTCGGCCCTGATCCTTGCGACCGGATCCGAGCCGAAGCGGCTGACCGTGTCGGGCGCTGACCTGCCGCACGTGCTCACCCTGCGGACGGCCGGAGACGCCCGCGCCATTCTAGCCCGCGCCGCGGAGGCGCAGCGCATCGTCGTCGCCGGGAGCAGCTTCATCGGGATGGAGGTCGCAGCCTCGCTGCGCACGCTCGGCTGCGTCGTCGCGGTCGTCACGCCCGAGGAGCATCCGTTCAGCAAGGCGTTCGGGCCGGACCTGTCGGACGCCATCATGAATGTACACCGCGCTCACGGTACGGCCTTCCACCTCGGCCGCCAGATCGCGAGCATCGTGCCGGGTAGCATCACCCTCGACGACGGCGACGAGATCGACGCCGACCTCGTGATCGTCGGGATCGGCGTCAGCCCTCGCACGGCTTTGGCCGAAGCTGCCGGCCTCGCGGTCGACGGTGGCGTGTTGGTCGACGAGTACCTGCGGACCAGCGCGCCCGATGTCTACGCCGTGGGCGACATCGCCCGCTGGCCCGATCCGCACAGCGGGGAGCGTATCCGCGTCGAGCACTGGGACGTGGCGACCAGGCAGGGGCAGGCGGCCGCCGCGACCATCGCGGGGCGGCCCAGCCGCTACGACGCGGTGCCATTCTTTTGGACCAAGCACTTCGACGTCTCGGTTCGCTACCTTGGCCACGCGACCGAGTGGGACGAAGCGCGGGTCGAGGGCGACATCGGTGCCAAGGACGCGCAGGTCGAGCTCATGCACGGCGGGCGGCGTCTCGCGCTGGCTACGGTCGACCGCGACGTGGCCTCCCTTGTCCGGGAGGTCGAACTGGAGCGGGAGCAGGGCGGCCTCGCGGCGAGCCTCGCCGTCTAACGGGGCCGGCTTGGAACGCTAGCGGACGCCCGCCTTCAGGAGCTTGTAGGTGATCGAGTCGGCCAGCGCCTGGAACGAGGCATCGATGATGTTGGCCGACACGCCCACCGTGGTCCAGGTATCGCCATCCTGGTCGCGCGATTCGATCATCACGCGCGTGACCGCGTCCGACCCTCCCTGGAAGATGCGGACGCGGTAGTCGACCAGTTCCAGGTGCTCGATGTGGCGCTGGTACTTGCCGAGGTCCTTGCGGAACGCGAGGTCGAGGGCGTGGACCGGACCATTGCCCTCCGCCGCCGAGATCAGGCTTTCGCCGTCGATGGTGATCTTGACGATGGCTTCCGACACGGTCACGCGCTCGCCCGCCGCGTTGTAGCGGCGTTCGACGTTGACGCTGAACCGCTCCACGTCGAAATAGTCCGGCACCTGCCCCAGCGCCCGGCGGGCCAGCAGGGTGAAGGACGCGTCGGCACCCTCGTAGGCATAGCCCTGCGCCTCCTTTTCCTTGACCTCGTCGAGCAGGCGACCGAGCCGGGGATCGTCGTAAGCCATCGCGATGCCGAGCCGATCGAGCTCCGCCGCGATGTTGGACTTGCCCGCCTGCACCGACACCAGGACCTTGCGGCTGTTGCCGACGCTGCCCGGCTCGACGTGCTCGTAGGTGCGGGGGTCCTTCAGCACCGCCGAGGCGTGGATGCCCGCCTTGGTCGCGAAGGCGCTGCGCCCCACGTAGGGTGCGTGCGGGTCGGGGGCGCGGTTGAGCAGTTCGTCGAAGGCGTGGCTCACCTTGGTCAAGGTGCCTAGCGCCTCGACCGAGGTGCCGATGGCGTACCGGTCCGCATACTCCGGCTTCAGCAGCAGGGTCGGAATCAGCGTCGTCAGGTTGGCGTTGCCGCACCGCTCGCCGATGCCGTTCAGCGTGCCCTGGATCTGACGCGCTCCGGCCCGCACGGCCGCGAGCGTATTGGCGACCGCGTGGCCCGTGTCGTCGTGAGCGTGGATGCCGAGCCGGTCGCCCGGCACGCTGCGCGCGACGGCGGCCACGATCGCCTCGACCTCGTGGGGCAGCGTGCCCCCGTTCGTGTCGCACAGCACGACCCAGCGCGCGCCGGCCTCGTGGGCCGCGACCGCGCAGGCCAGCGCGTAGCCCGGGTTGGCCTTGTAACCGTCGAAGAAATGCTCGCAGTCGAGCATCGCCTCGCGGCCGCGGGCCAGGGTGGCCTGGATCGACTGCGTGATGCCGTCCAGGTTCTCTTCCAGGGTGGCGCCCAGCGCCACGCGCACGTGGTAGTCCCAGGTCTTCGCCACAAACACGATCGCGTCGCAGTCCGCGTCGAGCAGGGCTGACAGGCCCGGGTCATTGGCGGCCGAGCGGCCGGGCCGCTTGGTCATGCCGAACGCCGCGAACCGCGCGCGCAGGGCGGGACGGTCGGCGAACAAGGCGGTGTCGACGGGGTTGGCGCCGGGATAGCCACCCTCCACGTAATCGATCCCCAAGCCGTCCAGCATGCGGGCCACGTGACGCTTGTCGGCCAGCGAGAAGTCGACGCCGGTCGTCTGCGCCCCGTCGCGCAGGGTCGTGTCGAACAGGCACAGGCGTTCGCGGCTCACGTGTCCTGCTCCGCGGCGGGGAGCTTGCGCTCCATGGTCGTGTTGCCGAGCCACTCGCCCGCGATCGAGACCGTGTTGCGCGTGACGGGGCCGAAACCGCGCTTGGCGAAGACGTCGCGCGCCGTGTCGCTCGAATCGACGGTGAGCTTGGCGGCGCCGCGCGCGGTCGCGAGCTTCACCAGCGCGTCGATCAGTGTGGTCGCGACCCCCTGACGGATACGGTCGGGCGCGACGTAGAGCATGCTGATCCTGTCCTTGCCTTCCAGCGACGCGAACCCGGCGATTTCACCATCGACGCTCGCGATCAGGGTGAGGGTGGAAGCGAGCTTGCGCCCGAACGCCGCCTCGTCCTCGGCTGCCGAGACCCAGGCTTCCTGCTGGTCCTCATCGTAATCGTCGCCGGTCAGGTCGGTGACCGACGCGCGGAACAGGGCGGCGAGCCCGCGGACGTCGGTGGGCAGCATGGGCCGAAGGGCGACGGGTCGTGCGGCCATCACGCGGCTCCCTTGGGCTGGACCGTCCAGGACGTCGTGCCGTCCTTGTTGTCCTTGAGCGCCACGCCCATGGCGGTCAGCGCGTCGCGGAGGCGGTCCGACTCGGCCCAGTTCTTGGCCGCGCGGGCCTCGATCCGGGCGGTGACCAGCCTGTCGACCACAGGGGCATCGACCGCACTCTCACGCCGTCCGCGCCACGCGTCGCGCGTGTCCTGAAGCAGGCCGAGAACTCGCGCGGCCGCGACGGCCCGGCCTGGCGCCTCGCCGAACAGGTGGTGGAGATGGCCGAGCAGGGCGGGCGTGTTCAGGTCGTCGAGCAAGGGCGCAAGATCGTCGGTCGGGTCGGCGGCGGGTTCGACGGTTCCGGCTGCGGCATACCATCGGTCGAGCGTCCGCTCGGCCTCTTCCACCGCTTGCAGCGTCCAGTCGATCGGCTGGCGGTAGTGGGTCCGCAGCATGGCGAGGCGCAGCACCTCGCCGGGCCAGGAGCGGCCGCCGAAGCCCTCGCCCGCCACGAGGTCGCGGATGGTGACGAAATTGCCGAGCGACTTCGACATCTTGCGGCCTTCGACCTGCAGGAAGCCGTTGTGCATCCAGACGTTCGCCATCGCGTCCCGCCCGAAGGCGCAGCACGACTGGGCCACCTCGTTCTCGTGGTGAGGGAAGATCAGGTCGATCCCGCCGCCGTGGATATCGAAGACCTCGCCCAGGTGTTTCCAGCTCATCGCCGAGCATTCGATGTGCCATCCCGGCCGTCCCCTGCCCCACGGACTCGCCCAGCCTGGCTCGCGATCGGACGACGGTTTCCACAGCACGAAATCCGCATCCGACCGCTTGTAGGGCGCGATCTCGACCCGCGCTCCGGCGATCATCTCGTCCAGCGGCCGACGCGACAGGCTGCCGTAAGACGGCATCGAGGGTACGTCGAACAGCACGTGGTCCGATGCCGCGTAGGCATGGCCCGAGGCGACGAGGCGCTCGATCAAGGCGACCATCTCGGGAATGTGGTCGGTCGCGCGGGGCTCGACGGTCGGCCGCAGGCAGCCCAGCGCATCGACGTCCTCGCCGAACTCGCGGGCCGTCACCGCGGTCAACTCTTCGATCGGGATGCCGCGCTCGCCCGCGCGCACGATGATCTTGTCGTCCACGTCTGTAAGGTTGCGGACGTAGCGGACGTGGTCGGGCCCGTAGAGCAGACGCAGCAGCCGGAACAGCACGTCGAAGACGATCAGCGGCCGGGCGTTGCCGATATGGGCGCGGTCGTAGACGGTGGGACCGCAGACGTACATCCGCACATCGGACGGGTCGACCGGCTCGAAGGTGTCCTTCTGCCGCGTGAGACTATTGTAGAGCCACAAGGCCATGGCGTTTCCCGGCTCGCCGGCCGAAACGCGATCCAGTCTTGAACGGAGGACGAGACAGCGTAAGCCAGCGTGATCGCTAGCTGATAATCGAACCCGTGCAGACGGTGTCGCTGTTCATCGACGATCGATAGGCCATGGAACACGAGGGCGTCAACAGATTTACCGCTGGCCCGGTCGTCCAGACATGTCTTCGGGACGCCGCACTCGGTCCCGGTCAGCGGCCATGCAAAGTCTATGCGGCCGCGTTAGCCGGTTCCAGCACCTTGGGGGCCGCCAGGATCACGCGTAATCCCGACAGCACCGGAAAATCCTGCCCTCGAACGGCTTCGGCCAGGTCGCGCCAGTCCCGCTCCGTCGCGGTGCGGGAGAAATTTCTCACGCGGCTCGCGACCAGCACGCCCACGCGGATCCCCCGCGCCTCCGCTTCGGCTTGCGCGCGCGCCGCGACCGCTCCCCCGATCGAGGCAATCGCGGCCTCCGCGACGCTTTCGTGCGCGCAGGAATGCAAAAGATCGGACATCAGCACAGAGACCTCCCGCCGAAAACGGATGGGTTCGTGACGTCGAAACCATCGTGAGACCTTGTGGGTCTCAGGTCGTTTCGCGTCGGTCTGATGCCTAGAACCCCTTCCCGTCGCTATGATGACCGGAAAGGGATATTCACGCCACAAGTGTTTCGGAGATTTTGAAAAATCGTGGCGCCGCGAGGCTCGTCAAGCCTGCCGCGTCGGCCCCCGTGTCAGCGGGCGACCTTGGCGGGCGCGGTCCCCTGTTTGAAGCGGGCGAGCGCCGCGGCGGCGGCCGGGAACGGTGTGCGGGCGAGGAAACGCCCCTGCCCCGGTTCGGCCGTGACCACCCCGTCCGCCAGCACGGTCCTGCCGCGCAACAGGGTGAAGCGGGGCAGGCCCTCGCAGCGGAATCCCTCGAACACGTTGTAGTCGATCGCCGACATCTGCCGCTCGGCGGAGATCACCTTGGTGGCCTTGGGGTCCCACACCACGAGGTCCGCGTCGGCTCCGGGCAGGATCGCGCCCTTCTTCGGGTACAGGTTCAGGATGCGCGCGATATTGGTGGATGTCGCGGCGACGAACTCTTCGGGGGTGAGCCGGCCGGTGCCGACGCCGTAGGTCCAGAGCAGCGGCATCCGGTCCTCGAGACCGCCCGTTCCGTTGGGGATCTTGGTGAAGTCGTCGCGGCCGAAGCGCTTCTGCTCGGTCGTGAAGGCGCAATGGTCGGTGGCGACGACCTGCAGCGAGCCCGCGCGCAGCCCGTTCCACAGATCGTCCTGATGGTGCTTGGCGCGGAAGGGCGGCGACATCACGCGCCGCGCCGCGTGGTCCCAGTCGACATTCTGGTACTCGCCGTCGTCGAGGAGCAGGTGCTGGATCAGCGGCTCCCCGTAGACGCGCTTGCCCAGCGCCCGCGCGCGCCGGATCGCCTCGTGGGCGGGGATGCAGGAGGTGTGGACGATGTAGAGCGGCACGCCCGCCTGGTCGGCCAGCATGATGGCGCGGTTGGCGGCCTCGCCCTCCACGTCGGGCGGCCGCGAATAGCTGTGCGCCTCGGGGCCGGTGATGCCCTCCTTCAGATAGTGCTGCTGCAGGGAGGCCACGACCTCGCCGTTCTCGGCGTGGACGAGCGGCATGGCGCCGAGCTCGGCGCAGCGCAGGAACGAGGCGAACATCGCCCCGTCATCCACCATCAGCGCGCCCTTGTAGGCCATGAAGTATTTGAAGGTCGTCACGCCGCGCGCCACCACGTCCGCCATGGCGGCGCTGACCGTCTCGTTCCACTCGGGGATGGCCATGTGGAACGAATAGTCCGCGCAGGCCCTCGTGCCGCGGCGGTCCCAGTCGGCCATCGCGTCCATCAGCGGCTGGCCGTGGTCGGGGATGCAGAAGTCGACGATGGACGTCGTGCCGCCCGACAGCGCCGCCCGGGTGCCGATCTCGTAGGTGTCGGTGGTCGTCGTGCCCATGAAGGGCATTTCGAGGTGGGTGTGGGGGTCGATGCCGCCCGGCATGACATAGCAGCCCACGGCGTCGATGACCGTGTCGCCGGCGAGGTTCGGTCCGACCGCGCGGATCGTCTCCCCCTCGATCAGGACATCGGCCTGGATGCTGCGGTCGGCGGTCACCACCGTTCCGCCCTTGATCACCACCGCCATGCCCGATCCTCTCCCGTTGCCTTCAGTCGTCGACGCCGTCAGGCGACGACCTCGGCTTTTTCCAGCACCGCGTGCATCAGCACGTGGGTGCCCGCGCTCGCCCATTCGGGCTTGATGTCCTCGGCCTCGTTGTGACTGATCCCGTCCACGCAGGGCGTGAAGATCATCGCGGTCGGGGCGACGCGCGACAGGTAGCAAGCATCGTGCCCGGCCCCCGAAACGATGTCGCGGTGCGAGTATCCGTGGGCCTGCGCGCCGCGCCGCACCGCCGCCACGCAGCTCTCGTCGAAGGGGACCGGCTCGTAGGCGAACACGCGCTTGAGCTCCGCATCCAGCCCCGCTTCCTCGCCCAGCTGCGCGACGCTGTCCCGAAAGCTCGCCTCCATGGCGTCCAGCACCGCATTCTCGGGGTGGCGGAACTCGCAGGTCATGAAGACGCGGCCGGGGATGACGTTGCGCGAATTCGGATAGGTGTTGAGCATGCCGGAGGTGGCGACCGCCAGCGGCGCGTGGGCCAGGCCGATCGCCTGTACGCGCTGCACGACCTTTGCCGCGCCCACCAGCGCGTCGCGGCGGCGCGGCATGGGGGTCGAGCCCGCGTGGCTCTCGAACCCGGTGAGCGTCAGCTCGAACCACCGCTGCCCCTGCCCGTGGGTGACGACGCCCACGTCGATGGTCTCGTCTTCCAGGATGGGACCCTGCTCGATGTGCAGCTCGAAGAAGGCGTGGACGGGCTTGCCCACGGGCTCGTCGCCCTTGAAGCCGATCCGCTCCAGTTCGTCGCCGAGCTTGATCCCGTCGCGGTCGGTGATGGCGTAGGCCTCGTCCAGCGTGTAGGCGCCCGCGAATACGCCCGAGGCCACCATGGCGGGTGCGTAGCGGGAGCCTTCCTCGTTGGTCCAGTTGGCGACCTCGACCGCGTGGCGGGTACGGATGCCGAGGTCGTTCATCGAGCGCACCACCTCCAGCGCGCCGAGGACGCCCAGCACGCCGTCGAACTTGCCTCCCGTGGGCTGGGTGTCGAGGTGGCTGCCCATGACCACGGGCGGCAGGCTCGGGTCGGTGCCGGCGCGGCGCGCGAACATGTTGCCCATCCGGTCCACGGAGACCGTCATCCCGGCCTCCTCGCACCAGCGCCGGAACAGCGTGCGGCCCTCTTTGTCGAGATCGGTCAAGGTCAGGCGATTGCAGCCGCCCTTCGGCGTCGCGCCGATCTTCGCCATTTCCATGAGGCTGTCCCACAGGCGAGCGGAGTCGATGCGCACGTTCGACAGGTCGGCCATTCACGCGTTCCAGATGGTTTCCGCGCAGGCGGGCGGAGGTGTGCGAAGTTGCGGGACGCTATAGCGAGTCCGCGCCGGTGGTCAAACGTGGGCGCGCGTGACTTGCGGACGCGAAACTGGCACAGAAGCGGCCATCACCGATGGAGCCGGAACGGCCATGAAGATCAGCGCGCGCAACAGGTTGAGGGGCAAGATCGTCGAGGTCGTCAAAGGGCAGACGACGGCCCACGTCCGCATCGACGTCAACGGCGCGATCGTCACCTCCTCCATCACCAACGAGGCGGTGGACGACCTGGGGCTCAAGCCCGGCATGGATGCCTACGCGGTGGTGAAGGCGTCCGACGTCATGGTCGCGGTCGACTGATGCGCGCGGTTCTCCTGACGATCTTGACGGGCCTGGCGGCGGTGGGCTCCGCGGCGGCGCAGACCACGGACCCTTGCGCATCCTTCAAATGGCCGGTCACGCTCGAGAAGCAGGCTTTCACGGGCTCGCAACTCCCCATCATCAAGTCGGGCGCGCAATACCCCGGGCTGCTTGCCGGCGTCACGGTCGCGCTCGACCCGCAGGAGCGCGTGGCCTATCCCGAGCCGCCCACCCACAAACCGAAAAACACGCCCGCCAACGGGGCGTTCATCGCGGGACCACCCCTGGCCGTGGGAGGCACCTACCAGGTGACGCTGTCCGACGAGGCCTGGATCGACCTCGTGCAGAACGGCAAGATCATCCGCTCGACGGCCTTCTCGGGAGCGGAAGGCTGTCCCGGCATCCGCAAGAGCGTGCGGTTCAAGCTCGACCCCGGCCCCCTGGTGATCGAGCTCAGCGACGCGAAAGCGGAGCGCATCACCCTCGACATGCTGCCGGCCGAAGCCGAGTAGGCTCCGGATCGGCCTCAATCCGACGCGAACCCGCTACCACATGTCCAGCGCGACGCGGGCCTCGTCGGACATGCGGCTCTGATCCCACGGTGGGTCGAACACCATGTTGACCTTGGCGCCCGATACGCCCGGCACGCTGGTGACCGCCGTTTCCACCCAGCCCGGCATCTCGCCCGCCACGGGGCAGGCGGGGGCCGTCAGCGTCATGTCCACGGTGACGTGCCGGCTGTCGTCGATGTCGATCTTGTAGATCAGGCCGAGCTCGTAGATGTCGACCGGGATCTCCGGATCGTAGACGGTCTTCAGCGCCGCCACGAGACCATCGGTCAGGCGGTCGATCTCCTCGGGCGGGATGTCGGCCGTGGGCGCGATCTCGGGCCGGTTGGGCTGAAAGTCGTCGGTCGGGGCGGTGGTGTCGGTCATGGAATCACCCGAACAGTGTTTCGGCCTTGGCGAGCGCCTCGGCCAGGCGGTCGACGTCGTCGAAGGTATTGTACATCGCGAACGAGGCGCGGCACGTGGACGTCACGCCGAACCGCTGCAGCAGCGGCATCGCGCAGTGCGTGCCCGCCCTGACCGCCACGCCGGAGCGGTCGATCACGGTCGCGACGTCGTGCGCGTGGGCGCCCGCCACGTTGAACGAGAGGATCGCACCCTTGCCGGGAGCGGTGCCGAAGATGCGGACCGAGTTCATCCGGCCGAGCCGCTCGTGCGCGTAGGCGCCGAGCGCCGCCTCGTGCGCGTGGATCGCGGATCGCCCGATCATCTCGACGTAGTCGATCGCGGCGCCGAGCCCCACAGCCTGGACGAGCGGCGGCGTGCCCGCCTCGAAACGGTGCGGCGGCTCGTTGTAGGTGATGCCCTCGCGCGTCACGACGTCGATCATCTCGCCGCCGCCGTTGAACGGCGGCAGAGCGGCCAGCCGCTCCTTCTTGCCGTAGAGGACGCCGATGCCGGTCGGCGCGTAGAGCTTGTGGCCCGTGAAGACGTAGAAATCGACATCGAGGTCGCGCACGTCGACGTCGAGGTGGACGGCGCCCTGGGAGCCATCGACCAGCACGGGGATGCCGCGCGCGTGGGCGATCCGCACGATGTCCTTGATGGGCGTGACCGTGCCCAGCATGTTGGACATGTGGGTGATGGAGACGATCCTGGTGCGGTCGCTCAGCGCCGCCTCGAAAGCTTCCAGGCGGAAGGAGCCGTCGTCCTCGACGTCGACCCAGCGCAGCACGGCGCCCTTGCGCTCGCGCAGGAAATGCCACGGCACGATGTTGGCGTGGTGCTCCATCACCGAGAGCACGATCTCGTCGCCCTCGCGGATGTCCTGCCCGAAGGAGGACGCCACGAGGTTGATCGACTCGGTGCCCGATCGGGTGAGGACGATCTCGTCCACGGAGCCCGCGTTCAGGTAGGCGCGCACCCGCTCGCGCGCCGTCTCGTAGGCATCGGTCGCGGCATTGGCGAGATAGTGCAGTCCGCGGTGGACGTTGGAATATTCGTGTTCGTAGAAGTGGGTCAGGCGGTCGATGACCACCTTCGGCTTCTGGGCCGAGGCCGCATTGTCGAGATAGACGAGCGGCTTGCCGTAGGGCCGCTCGTTGAGGATCGGAAAATCCGCGCGGATCGCCTCGACGTCGTAGGGCGCCGGGCCGGGCTTCGCGCTCACGACTGCCGCTGGAGCAACCATTGTTCCACACTTTCGGTAAGTTCGTCGCGGACGGCCTCCGTCGCGACGCCGTCGATGGCGTCGGCCGCGAAGGCGTTCAGGAGCAGCGACTGCGCCTGTTTCAAAGGTATGCCGCGCGCCCGCAGATAGAAGAGCTGGTCCTCGTCGAGGTAGCCCACCGTGGCACCGTGACCGCAGACGACGTCGTCGGCGAAGATTTCCAGCTCCGGCTTGTTGTACATGCTTGGGCCATCGCTGAGGAACACGGCCTTGCTCAGCATCTTACCGTCGGTCTTTTGCGCGCCGGGCGAAACGATGACCTTGCCCTGGTAGACGCCCGTCGACCGGCCGTCGAGGATCGTCTTGTAATACTCGCGGCTCTCGCAATGCGGCGCGGAATGGGTGACCACCAGCGTCGTGTCGGAATGCGCGTCGCCCGCGAGAAGGGTCACGCCGCGCAGTGAGATGCTGGACCGCGGGCCGGTGAACTCGACGAAGCTCTGCCGCCGCGTGATGCCGGGAGCGGTGGACAGGGTGAAGGAGGCGAGCCGCGCGTCGGCGCCGAGCCGGGCCAGGCAGGACCCGAGGTGCAGGGCCTCGACCGGGAAACCCTCGATGTCGGCCACGTGGTCCAGCGCCGCACCGTCGCCCAGGGCGAACACGAGCACGTGGTTGCCCTGGCTCGGAGCCGGCGCCAGGCTGACGTGGCGCTCGATCAGCGTCGCGGACGCGCCGGTGCCGAGATGGACGAGGGATCGGGTCGTGATCGCGGCCGGCACCCGACCCGACACGAAGCCGACCATCTCGACGGGCCGGTCCAGCACGACGCCGTTCGCGACGCTCAGCACGGCGCCGCCCTGCAGGAAAGCGGCGTTGAGGGACAGGATCGACTCACCCGTGCCCAGCCCCTCGGCCGCGAGCAGGCCGGTCGACGCGGAGGCCCCCTGCCCCAGGACGTCGAGCGTGGACGCGACGGTCGCGCCCGCCGGCAGGTCGCGGAGGTTGGACAAGTCCGCCACGAAGGTGCCGTCGACCAGCGCGACGCGCGCGCCCGGGGCGGGATGGGCGTCGAGCCACGCCTTCGCCTGCACCAAGGCTCCATCGTCGGGTGCCGGCGCGGGTGGCAGCGCGTCGCGCACCAGCGAGCGCAGGTCCGTGTAGTGCCAAGCCTCGATGCGCCGGTGCGGCAGTCCCTTGTCCGTGAACCGCTTGAACGCCTCCGCCCTAGCCCCCGCCAGGGCGGGCTGGACCTCCTGAACCCTGAGGAATTGTTCGCCGAGCTTGGTTTCGGCGGGTGTCTTCATGAAGGTGACGACGGCCATGCGCGTCAGGCCTCGACGGGCTCGCCCGCGTAATCGCGGTAGCCGTTCTTTTCGAGTTCCAGCGCGAGGGCGGCGCCCCCGGTCCGCACCACCTGCCCCTTCGCCATGATGTGGACTGTGTCGGGCTTGATGTAGTCGAGCAGGCGCTGGTAGTGCGTGATGACCACGAAGCCGCGGTCGGGGCTGCGCAGCGCGTTGACGCCGTTGGCGACGATCCGCAGCGCGTCGATGTCCAGCCCCGAGTCGGTCTCGTCCAGCAGGCCGAAGCGCGGCTGCAGCAGGGCCATCTGCAGGATCTCCATCCGCTTCTTCTCGCCGCCCGAGAAGCCCACGTTGAGCGGGCGCTTGAGCATGTCGGGGTTGACCTGCAGCTTGGCGGCCCCCTCGCGCACGACCTTCATGAAGTCCGGCGTGGAGAGTTCCGCGTCGCCCCGCGCCTTGCGCTGCGCGTTGAGCGAGGACTTCAGGAACGTCATGGTGGCCACACCCGGGATCTCGACCGGGTACTGGAACGCCAGAAAGATGCCCTTGGCGGCGCGCTCCTCGGGATCGATC
>CAXTFJ010000042.1:0-23594 GCA_964243405.1 uncultured Lichenihabitans sp.
GGTGAACAGCGTCCAGACGTATTGCGGGCTGGAGATCGCCATCATGCAAAGGAGGCCGAGCCCGAGCTGCACCCAGCGCGCCGAAGCGGCGTCGACCGATGCGGCTGGCGCGGATGTGGCGGAAGACATGCGGTCACGATTCCCCTTGCGGCGTCGCTCCCCGATGCAAGCGGCAAGCCAGGGCGGCTCCGGGTCGCAGACCTTGTCCGACCCGGGTTCGCGGCGCACATAGGCTACGGCAGTGCCGTGCCCGAGCGCGCGGCTGAACGGCGGAGGGCCCGTTGGAGATACACCTGGACCCGCTCGGCGGCTGGTCTGGCGACATGTTCGCGGCCGCGCTGCTGGATGCCTTTCCCGAGTTCCTGCCAGCCGTCGAGGGCGCCGTGGCCGGGCTCGGCCTGGGCCCAGATGCCGGCCTGAGCCTGGTGCCCCACCGCGACCATGCCTTGACGGGGCGACGCTTCCTCGTGGTGGGGGAGCACCGCCACGCACCCGCGGCTCACGACCATCCTCACGACCACGACGGGTCGCACCCCCACCGCCACTGGTCGGATATCCGGGCCGCCATCGCGCGCGCGCCTCTCGACCGCACGGTCAAGGACCACGCGGTCGCGATCTTCCGGCTTCTGGCGCAGGCCGAGGCGGAGGTGCACGGCGTGGCCGAGGACGAGGTCGCGTTCCACGAGGTGGGGGCGGTCGATTCGATCGTCGATGTCGTCGCGGCGGCGCAACTCATCGCCCTGACCGACGCCTCGGCCTGGTCGTCGGCGCCGCTGCCGCTCGGTTCGGGCCGGGTCAGGACGCAGCACGGCATCCTGCCCGTCCCGGCTCCCGCCACCGCCCTTTTGCTGCGCGGCCTCGCCACGATCGACGACGGCATCCCGGGTGAGCGCGTCACGCCGACCGGCGCCGCCATCGCGCGCCACCTCTTATTGGGCGAAGGGCCCGTGCCGACACCGCGCCGCCTGCTGCGCACAGGCACGGGGTTCGGCAGCCGGATTGTCCCGGGCCTGAGCAACTGCTTGCGCGCCCTCGTGTTCGAACCCGACCTCGCTTCCGCCTCGTCCGGCGGCGACGCTTTCGGCCACCGCGACCTCGGTGTCGTCACCTTCGAGGTCGACGACCTTTCAGCCGAAGACCTGTCCAACGGGCTCGACCACGTCCGGGCCCTGCCGGGCGTCCACGACGTCGTGCAGAGCGTGGTGTTCGGCAAGAAGGGCAGGGTCGCGACCCAGGTGCAGGTGCTGGCCGCGCCGGAGGCCATGGACAGGGCCATCGCGGCCTGCTTCACCGAAACCACGACGATCGGCCTGCGTTTCCACACCGTTCGCGGGGCGGTGCTGCGGCGGACGGCCGAAACCGTGGCGGTCGACGGGCGGGACCTGCGGGTGAAGCTGGTCCGACGGCCGGACGGGTCCGTGACGGCCAAGACCGAAGCCTCCGACGTCGCGGCCGATCTGGGTCACGCGGCGCGGCTCGCCCTGCGTCGCGACGCGGAAGCCTCCGGAGTCCGGGCGGGCGCGGACCGGCTCGGGTCGGCGGTTCGGAACGGGGATCGATCGTGATGCAGACAACTGCCCTCTCGGACGACAAGACGCGGCTCGCTGCCGTGCTCCGCTCGGTTGGGCGTCCCATCGCGGTGGCGGTCAGCGGCGGCATCGACAGCCTGACGCTCGCGACGCTCGCGCACCGCATGCTGCCCGACGCCGTCATGGTCCACGCCGTCTCGCCCGCCGTGCCGGGCGACGCCACGGCGCGTGTGGAGCGGCTCGCGGCCGAGCACGGCTGGCGGCTCACGGTGATCGACGCGGGCGAGTTCGACGACGCCGACTACCTCGCCAACCCCGTCAACCGCTGCTTCTTCTGCAAGACCAACCTCTATGGCAGCATCACCCGCCATACCGAGGCGCAGATCGTGTCCGGCGCCAACCTCGACGACCTGGGCGAGTACCGCCCAGGCCTGGACGCCGCGCGCGGCCACGCCGTGCGCCACCCCTTCCTCGAAGCCGAGGTCGGCAAGGCGGGCGTGCGGACGCTCGCGCGCGACCTGGGATTGGGCGACCTGTCCGAGTTGCCCGCGGCGCCCTGCCTGTCGAGCCGCGTCGAGACCGGCATCGCGATCCGGCCGGAGGTGCTGCGCGCCATCCACGCGGTCGAGCGGACGCTGGCGCGGGATTTTCCACGCGGGACGGTGCGCTGCCGCGTGCGGGCGAGCGGGGTGGTGGTGGAACTCGACGCCGACACGTTGGCGGCCGTGGACGACGCGCGGCGGGCCGACGTCGGCGCCCAGGTGAACCGCCTGTTCGCGGGCCTGCTCGCCCGTCCCGCCCTGTCGTTCGCGCCCTATCGCAACGGCAGCGCCTTCCTGCATCTGTAGGAGTTGTCGGGTCCGTCGCGGCGACCCTATCGTGCGGTCCTGCTCGACAGGGTACGCGAGCGTGCGAGGACGTGACGATGGCCGAGTTCAACCTTGACCTCCTCCGGCACGAGCGCGTCGGCCTCGACGAGGCGATCTTCTGCGCCGGGAAGTCGGCCGCCCAGGTCGCAGCCATCGTGGACAGCGTCGCGGGCCGGATCTCGGGCCTGCTGCTGACCCGGCTCGACCCGGAGAAGTTCGAGGCTCTGCCGCCGTCCTGCCGCACCGCGCTCGACTACGACGCCGTGTCGCGCACCGCCATCCTAGGGACTCCGCGACCTCTCCGGGACCGCGCAGCGGTGGCCCTCGTGCTCGCAGGCACGTCGGACGTGCCGGTCGGGCGCGAGGCCGCGCGCACGCTCCACTTCAACGGGCAGGCGGTGAACGAGGTGACGGACGTGGGCGTGGCCGGGCTGTGGCGGCTCCTGGACCGCATCGACGAGATCCGCGCCGCGCCCGTCGTCATCGTGGCGGCCGGAATGGATGCGGCGCTCGCGAGCGTCATGGGCGGCCTCGTCCGCGCACCCGTCATCGGCCTGCCGACCTCCGTGGGTTACGGGGTCGCGGCCGGGGGGACGACGGCGCTCAAGGCCATGCTGGCGAGCTGCGCGCCGGGTGTTCCGGTGGTCAATATCGACAACGGCTACGGCGCCGCCTGCGCGGCTTTGCGCATCATGAATGCAACCGGAAGCTGAGCGCCGGCGAGGTCCCGCATCCGCCTGCGCCGTCGCGGCCGAGAGCGGGACCCAGGATTGACGCCCGCGCTTTCCTCGTGCTTTGCAGCCCGGCGTGCGGCAGGCGGCTGACACGTCAAACTCGATCTAGCGGCGGCAGGAAACGCAGTATGAACAGCCACGGTGCCTTCTCACCCGAACAGCCCGAGCTGCTCGACCTCGTCGGAGGCCGCCTCGAAGTGGTCGCCGACATCGGCTTCGGCGACACGGGCACCGTTCTGTTCCGCGGGCGGATGGCCGCCGGCAGCAGTGTCCCGCTTCACAGCCACATCGATCTCGAATGCTTCTACGTGCTCGACGGAAGGATCGAGGTTTTCCTCGATGGCCACGGCTGGCAGTCGGTCGAAGCGGGGCGGCGCGCGCTCGTCGAGGATGGGGTCAGGCACGCGGTGCGCAACCTGTCTGACCGGCCGGCCGACCTGCTCGTGGCCACGAACGCTCGCCTGGCCCGCTTCTTCCGCGAAGCTGGCCGTCCGGCGGTCCCGGGGACGGATCTCCTCCCTCCGACGCCGGAACAGGTCCGGCACGTCGTCGCGGTTGCCCAATCTTACGGCTACTGGACGGCCTCGCCGGACGAAAGCGCGGCGATCACGGGCTAGATCGGTCGGGACGGGGGCGACCCGCGTCCCCTTTCGTGTCGAGCCGACGTCCCGTCGCTGAGCCAGGCTCTTGACGGAGATCGGCTTTCCGGTGGACTCTGGGCTGACCGACCTGCGTGTCTTGCCAGGCAGGTGCGGCCCGTCGCGGTCTATCCGAGACCGGGGAAGCTGGTCCAGACCCGGGGACACCCATGCTCGCCGTCGACGCCATCGACCTCTACTACGGCGCCGCCCAGGCGCTCCGCTCCGTGTCGCTGAAGGCCGAACCCGGCCGCGTCACGGGCGTGCTGGGGCGCAACGGCGTCGGCAAGACCTCGCTCCTGCGCGCCATCGTGGGCCACCAGCCGATCCGTGGCGGCCGCGTGATGTGGCAGGGCGAGGACATCTCCAGGCTCCCCACTCACGCCCGCGCGGGCCGCGGCATCGCCTACGTGCCGCAGGGCCGCGAGATCTTCCCGCTCCTCACCGTCAAGGAGAACCTGCAGACCGGCTTCGCGCCGCTCGCGCGCAAGTTGCATTCGATCCCCGACGAGGTGTTCGAGCTGTTCCCCGTGCTGAAGACCATGCTGGGACGTCGCGGCGGCGACCTGTCGGGCGGACAGCAGCAGCAGCTCGCGATCGGCCGCGCGCTGGTGACCCGGCCGAAGCTCCTGGTGCTGGACGAACCCACGGAGGGCATCCAGCCCTCCATCATCAAGGACATCGGGCGCGCCATCGACTACCTGCGCCGCAAGGGCGACATGGCGATCGTGCTGGTGGAGCAGTATTTCGAGTTCGCCCGCGACCTCGCCGACGATTTCGCGGTGATGGACCGTGGGCAGGTGGTGATCGCGGGCCGCAAGGCCGACATGGTCGAGCACGAGGTGCGGGCGAGGCTATCGGTCTAAGCCGCAGGACCGCCGCGCCGGACCGGCGGTCCGGAACGTCCCCCTTCCGCCGCACGCTGCCGATGCGGTAAAGCCGGATCGCGCCCGCCCGCTCCGGACCTTCCCAATGCCTGCCGCCCTGCCTCCGCTCGATCCCGACCTCCTCGCCGCGGCCCGGGTCGCCCCGGCCTGGCCGTTCGAGGAGGCCCGCAAGCTCGTCAAGCGTTTGGAGCGGACCGGCAAGGCGGACGTGGTCTTCGAGACGGGCTACGGCCCGTCCGGCCTGCCGCACATCGGCACGTTCGGCGAGGTGGCGCGCACCACCATGGTGCGGCACGCCTTCCGGGTGCTGACGAGCGACACGGTGCCGACCCGTCTCATCGCCTTCTCGGACGACCTCGACGGCCTGCGCAAGGTCCCCGACAACGTCCCCAACAAGGACATGGTCGCCGCCCACCTGGGCCAGCCGCTCACCGCCGTGCCCGATCCGTTCGGCACTCACCCGAGCTTCGGGGCGCACAACAACGCGCGGCTGCGCGCCTTCCTGGACAGCTTCGGCTTCGATTACACCTTCCTGTCCGCGACCGAGACCTACCGGTCCGGCCGCTTCGACGCGGCGCTGCGGCTGATGCTCGCGCGCTACGACGCCGTGATGGCCGTGATGCTGCCGAGCCTCCGGCAGGAGCGGGCGGGAACCTACTCACCCTTCCTGCCCCTGCACCCGGAAACCGGCGTCGTCATGCAGGTGCCGCTCGACGCGCACGACGTCGAGGCCGGGACGATTACCTGGTGCGATCCGGCCACCGGACAAAGCTACACCACGCCGGTCACGGGCGGGCACGCCAAGCTGCAGTGGAAGCCCGACTGGGCAATGCGCTGGCACGCGCTCGGCGTCGACTACGAGATGGCGGGCAAGGACCTGATCGACTCGGTCAAGCTGTCGGGCCGGGTCTGCCGTATTCTCGGCTCCGAGCCGCCGGACGGGTTCAACTACGAGCTGTTCCTGGACGAGCAGGGGCAGAAGATCTCCAAGTCCAAGGGCAACGGGCTCACGATCGAGGACTGGCTCGCCTTCGCGTCGCCCGAAAGCCTGTCGCAATTCATGTACGGCAAGCCGACCGCGGCCAAGCGGCTGTTCTTCGACGTGATCCCCCGCGCGGTGGACGATTATCTCGGCTTCCTGGACGCCTACCCCCGGCAGGGCTGGAAGGAGCGGCTCGGCAATCCCGTCTGGCACATGCACGCCGGAAACCCGCCGCCGCCCGAACGGCTCGTGGCGCAGGGCAGCAACACGGGCACGGCCCTGTCCTTCGCGATGCTGCTCAATCTCGTGGCGGTCGCCAACACGGAGGACACGGCCGTGCTATGGAGCTTCCTGCGCCGCTACGCGCCGGGCGTGTCGCCGGACACCCATCCCCGGCTCGACGCCCTGGTGGGTTACGCGGCGCGCTACTACCGCGACTTCGTCCGTCCGGCCAAGCGCTACCGCGCGCCCGACGCGGTGGAGCGCGCTGCGCTGGAGGACCTGTCGCGTCTGCTCGGCACCCTGCAGCCTGACGCGAGCCCGGATACGATCCAGACCGCGCTTTACGACCTCGCGCGGCCGATCCCGCGCTACCAGGACTTCAAGGCCAAGACCGCCACGCCCGAGCGGCCGGGCGTCTCGAACGAGTGGTTCAACATGCTCTACCAGGTGCTGCTGGGCGAGGAGCGCGGTCCCCGCTTCGGCTCGTTCGCGGCGCTCTACGGCCTGGATGAGACGCGCGCGCTGATCGCCAAGGCCCTCGACGGACGCCTCGCGGCGGAGCACGAGGCGTTCATGGCGGCCCGGGGCTGAGGCCCCGCCGCCGGAGGACCGGGGCGCCTACTTCTCCGGCGGCGGGATGACCTCGCCCACTGCGTTGATGCGGACGTCCGAGGAACCGGCCGTGATCGGGAACGTGACCTGCCCGTGGCCGCGGTGCTGGGCGAACCGGCGATGATGGGCCGGTCGCGCCTCGGCCGCGGTGACGGCGAGCGAGCCGGCCAGCACGGCCAGCAGGAGTGCGGTTGATTTCATGAGGTCGGTCTCGCGAGTGGTTGATCGCGGGTTCAACGCCGGGCTGGCCGGTTCGGTGCCTCCCGGCCCCGTCCCACCAAACGGGCAAACTCGACGGGGACGCTCGACTTGACGGCCCCCCGCGGCCCTGGTCTTCTCACCGCGCGCAACGGCCGACCAGAGCCCGCCGCCCCGAGGAATATGCCAGGATGGACGGGCAGTCGGTCCTTCGCTTCGACGACGTCGCCAAGACCTTCGGGGGTACGCGCGCGCTAAAGGGCGTGAGCTTCGCGGTGGCGCGCGGCGAGGTCGTGGCCCTACTGGGCGAGAACGGCGCGGGCAAGTCCACCCTCATCAAGATCCTGGGCGGCTTGTTCAAGCCCGATCGGGGTGGCGTCACCATCGGCGGCGAGCCCTACCGCCACCGCGCCGCAGCCCGTGGCGGCCGCCAGGCGGTGGCCTTCGTCCACCAGGACCTCGGCTTGGTCGAGTGGATGACGGTGGCCGAGAACATGGGCCTCGCCCAGGGTTTTCCCGGCCGCGCCCGGTTGGGCGGGCTCATCGACTGGGCCGCTTCCGAGCAACGCGCCGCCACCGCCCTGGCGGCGGTGGGCTGCGACATCGACCCCACCACCCGCGTCCACAGCCTCGGCCGGACGGAGAAGTCGCTGGTCGCCATCGCCCGCGCGCTCGTGGTGGACTGCGACTTCCTGGTGCTCGACGAGCCCACCGCGAGCCTGCCCGCCGACGAGGTGGACCGGCTGTTCGAGGCCGTGCGGCGGCTGCGCGCGCGCGGTGTCGGCATGATCTACGTTTCGCATCGCCTCGACGAGATCTTCCGCATCGCCGACCGCGTGGTGGTGATGCGCGACGGGCTGAAGGTGGGCGAGAAGCCGGTCGCGGACACCTCGCCCGACGAACTGGTCGGCCTCATCGTCGGCCGGTCGACCCTTGACCTGTTCGCCAAGTCCGAGCGTCCGTCCGGTCCCGTGCGCCTGTCCCTGCGCGGCGTTTCGACGCCGGGCGCGGGCCCGGTCGACCTCGACGCGCGGCAGGGCGAGTTGCTGGGCCTGGTGGGCCTGCGCGGCGCCGGCCAGGAGGAGGTCGGCCGCGCCCTGTTCGGCGCCGTGCCGCACCGGGGCACGATCCTGCTCGACGGGCAGGCGCCGGACCTGTCCTCGCCCCGCGCCGCGCTGCGTGCCGGGGTGGGCCTGGTGGCGCGCGACCGCACGGAGGAGTCGGTCGCGCCCGCGCTCACCATCCGCGAGAACAGCTTCCTCAACCCCGCCGCCTCCGGTCGCGGGCTGTTCTCCTATCTTTCGCCCCGGGCCGAGGCGCGCCGCGCCGCCGACCTCGGCGCCACCGTCGCGCTGCGGCCGAACGATCCCGACCTCGCGATCGAGGGCCTGTCGGGCGGCAACCAGCAGAAAGTGGTGATCGGCCGCTGGCTCGCGACCTCCCGCCGCCTGCTCGTGGCCGAGGACCCGACCGCCGGCGTCGACGTGGGAGCCAAGGCCGAGATCTACCGGCTGATCGCCCGCGCGCTCGACGGCGGCCTCGCGGTCGTGGTGGTGTCGACCGACTTCGAGGAGGTGGCCCACATCTGCCACCGCGTTCTCGTGTTCAATCGCGGCCGGATCATCGCCGAACTGACGGGGGCGGCCCTCACCACCGAGGCCGTCATCACCGCGGCCTCGGCTTCGGAAGCCGCGTGATGGTGGGAGCCCCCGCATGTCCCTGAACTCGGTCAAGTCGGACGCGCTGGAGCCCACGCGGGCCGACCTGAAGCCGCTCAGCGCGGGCGAGCGGCTGATGCGCCGCCTGCCGGTCTACGGCCTGCCGGTCCTGACGGTCGTGCTCGCGGTGCTATTCTCGATCCTGCTGCCGCAGACCTTCCCGACGCTGCTCAACGCCCGCTCCATCATCGCCGACAAGGCCATCATCGCGCTGCTGTCGCTGGCCGCCACCATTCCCATGGCGGCGGGTAAGATCGACCTCACCGTCGGCTACGGCATTGTGATCTGGCACATCCTGGCGATCAGCCTGCAGACGGCCTTCGGCCTGCCCTGGCCGGTCGCCGTCCTGGTCGTGATCGGGCTCGGCGCCCTGGTCGGCCTGCTCAACGGCCTGCTGGTCGAGATCGCCCGCATCGACAGCTTCATCGCGACCCTGGGCGTGGGTACGGTGCTCTACGCGCTGGCGCTCGGCTACACGGGCGGGCGACAGGTCGTGGCGGTGCTGCCGCACGGCTTCCTGGCACTCAACGGCACGCGCCTGCTGGGCCTGCCGATCACCGGCTTCTACGTGCTGGGCTTGGCGTTCGCGCTGTGGCTGGTGCTGGAGCACCTGCCCGTCGGCCGCTACGTCTACGCGATCGGCGCCAACCCCAAGGCCGCGGCGCTCAACGGAATCTCGGTCGCGCGCTACAGCGTGGCGGCCTTCGTGGCCTCGGGCACGCTGACCGCGGTCGCGGGCGTGCTGCTCGCCAGCAAGCTGCGCATCGGGCAGGCCAGCGTCGGCCTCGAATACCTGCTGCCCGCCCTGGTGGGCGCCTTCCTGGGCTCGACCACCATCAAGCCGGGCCGGGTGAACGTGTGGGGCACGCTGGTGGGCGTGGCGATCCTGGCGATCGGCATCTCCGGCATCCAGCAGTTCGGCGCTTCCTTCTGGGTCGAGCCGCTGTTCAACGGCGTCACGCTGCTGATCGCCATCGGCATCGCGGGCTATGCCCAGCGCAGGCGCGGGGCGCGCCGCGCGGGCTGAGGATCCATCGCGCGAACCCGCCAGCGAGCGGCCGCGCTTCAGGGGAGGACCAATCGCATGGAACGAACGATGTTGCTCGGGGCCGTGAGCCTTTGCGCGCTCGCGGCCGCGCCGCAGGTGGCGCGCGCCGACGCCTTCCTGGACGAGGCCAAGGCCGTGGTCGCCAAGGCGGTCGGCCGCGTCGACACCTGGGAAGGCCCGACGAGCGGACCCAAGGCCGCGGGCAGGAAGACCGTCATCTACGTCGCGGGCGACATGCGCAACGGCGGCATCCTCGGGGTGGGGCAGGGCGTCAAGCAGGCCGCAGAAGCCATCGGCTGGACCTATCGCGAGGTGGATGGGCAGGGCACCGTGTCGGGGCAGGCCAGCGCGCTGAGCCAGGCAATCGCGCTCAAGCCTGACGCCATCATCGTGGGCGGCAGCGATGCCGTCGAGCAGAAGGCGGGGCTCGAGGCCGCGGCCCGCGAGGGCATCAAGATCGTGGGGTGGCATTCCGGTCCCAAGCCGGGACCGCTCGACGGCGCACCGGTGTTCGCCAACGTCACGACCGATTCCATGGAGGTCGCCAAGGTGGCGGCCATGAAGGCCATCGCGGATTCGGACGGCAAGGCGGGCGTGGTGATCTTCGCCGACTCGACCTACGCGATCGCCATCGCCAAAGGCCGCGCCATGGAAGCGGTGATGAAGCAGTGCACCGGCTGCGCGGTGCTGTCCTTCCAGGACACGCCGCTCGCCGACGTCTCGACCCGCATCCCGCAGCTCACCACGACGCTGCTGCAGCAGTTCGGGGCCAAGTGGACCCATTCGCTCGCGATCAACGATCTCTACTACGACTTCATGCCGCCGGCGCTGTCGGCCGCGGGCCTGGATGGCGACGGCGACCCGAAGAACGTGTCCGCGGGCGACGGCTCGGAATCAGCCTACCAGCGCATTCGCGCCAAGGATTACCAGTCCGCCACCGTGCCCGAACCGCTGACCATGCAGGGCTGGCAGATGGTGGACGAGCTGAACCGCGATTTCGCGGGCGTCGCCTGGTCGGGCTTCGTGCCGGGCGTGCACTTGGTCACGCCCGAGAACATCGCGTTCGACGGTGGCCCCAAGAACGTCTTCGACCCCGATAACGGGTATCGCTACCACTACAAGGCGATCTGGGGTGTGAAGTAAGCGGGTAAGTTACACCCTTCTCTCGCCCCGTGAGAGAAGGAGCCTTACAGGGCGGATGAGGGGAAACACGGACCATCAGTCCCCTTATCCGACGCGACTAAATCGCGCCCCTTCTCCCGCAAGCGGGAGAAGGGGTTTGGCTAGGGTCAGCCGCCCGTGCGGTCGGAGGTCCAGCCCTTATAGTCCTTGACGTTGTCGCGGGTGATTAGCGTCGGGGCGATCAGCGTGATCTTCTCCGCCGGCTCCTTGCCGTTGAGCAGGTCCACGCCGATGTCCACCGCCTTGCGGGCCATGGAATACGGGTCCTGGCTGGCCGAAGCCTGGATCATCGGCGAGTTCGGGTCCTTGAGGGCCGCTTCGATATCCGGGGCGCCGTCGACCGACGTGATGATGATGTCGGTGCGGTTGAGCTGCTTGGCGGCGAGATTGGAGCCGAGCGTCTGGGGATCGTTGATCGCGAAGATCGCGTCGACCTTGGGGAAACGGGTCAGCAGGCTCTTCATCACGGTGAGGCCCGCGTCGCGCTGGCCCTTGCCGTCCTGGTCGCTCGACAGGAGCTTCATGTCGGGCGCGCCGGCCAACGCCTTCTTGCAGCCGTTGACGCGGTCCACCACCGAAGACACCTGCGGACCGTTCTCGATGATGACGTTGCCCTTGCTGCCGAGCTTGTCGATGAAGTACTGGCAGGAGATCTGGCCCGCCTGAATGTTGTCGGTCGTGACCGCGGCATCGGCGCCCTCGGCGTTGGTGTCGACCGCCACGACCTTGATGCCGGCCTTCTGCGCCTTCAAGATGGCGGGCCGCAGCGCCTTCACATCGCCGGGGTTGAGCAGGATCAGGTCGACGCCCGCCGCGATGAAATTATCGATCTGGTTGACCTGCTTGCCGAGGTCGTAGTCGTAGCCGAACGTCAGCAGCTTGACGTTGGGGTTGGTCTTCTTGGCCTCGAACTCCGCGCCCTTGCTGAGCGCGATGAAGAACGGGTTGCCGAGCGAGCCGAGCGACACGCCGATCGACTTCAGGTCCTTGGCCTGGGACGCGCCGGACGTCAGCAGGATGGCTGCGCCCGCGAGCAGGATTTTCTTGAGCATTGGTCTTCACTCCCCATTGCATATGATGGTCGCTCCTCTCGCGAGGAGCGGTTTCGACCGGGCGCTCGCGGCCCGGATCTCCTGCAGCTCAGGTGCGGGCCCCGCCCTGGTTGCGCAGCCGGTCCAGCGCCACGGCGCCGATGATGACCAGGCCCTTGATGATGTACTGCCAGACGTCGGAAACCCCCGCGAGGATCAGGCCGTTGGCCAGCACCGCGATGATGAGCGCGCCGATCAGCGTGCCGATCACCGAGCCGACCCCGCCCACGAAGCTGGTGCCGCCCAGGATGACGGCCGCGATGGCGTCGAGTTCGTAGCCCGTGCCGAGCTGCAGGCCGTTGGCCGATTGCAACTGCGCGGCCTGCATGAGACCCGCGAGCCCCGACAGGAAACCCGACGTGCCGTAGACGAACAGCAGCACGAACGGCACCTTGATGCCGCTCAGCCGCGCCGCCGCCGGGTTGCCGCCGACCGAGTAGATGTGCACGCCCAGCACCGTGCGGCGCAGGATGAACCAGGACACCGCCACGACCACGATCGCGATCACGGTCAGCCACGAGACCGCGCCGATGCCGGGTACGTCGAAGTTGCCCGCGATCCCCGCGAAGGGAAGGTCCGCGTTGAACACGGTGGTGTCGTTGCCGAACAGGCGCGCGATGCCGCGCACCGCGGTGAGCGAGCCGAGCGTGACGATGAAGGGCGGCAGCTTCAACGCCGAGATCAGGCCGCCGTTGACCAGGCCGAAGGCCGTGCCGACCAGCAGGCCCACCACGAGCGCGAGTATGCCGAAGCTCGGCACCGCCAGCGAGACGATCAGCGCCACCATGGCGGAGACGGCCAGCATGGAGCCGACCGAGAGATCGATGCCGCCGGTCAGGATCACGAACGTCATGCCCGCCGCGAGCACGGTGTTGATGGAGGCGAGCTGCGCCACGACCGGCAGGTTCTGCTGGGTGAGGAAGCGGCCTGACGCGAAGTTGAAGGTCCCCGTGTCGCCGTAGGCGCTCAGGAACTGGAACAGGATCGCCAGCAGCAGCAGCACGGGCAGCATGCCGGCCGTCTGCATGAAGCTCCGCATGCGCTGCTTGGCGAGGACGGAGGCGTTCGACGTGGTGTTGACGGGAGTGACGGTGCTCACGTTTCCAGCCCCTCTTTTGTTTTATCGACCAAGGGTCGCTTAATGGGAGGTCGGGGGCGAGACCCCGGGATTGTGTCCGATGGCGACCTGGCCCGCCGGCGCCATGTCGACCCCGAGGCCCAGCTCCCCGGCTCCGGCGTCCGCGCCGACCGGACGCTTCGCGGCCGTCGCCAGCGCGATGATGTTCTCCTGGTCGATGTCGTCGCCCGTCACCTCGCCCTCGAGGTGACCCTCGCGCATCACGATCACGCGGTCGGCGATGCCCACGACCTCGGCCAGTTCGGAGGAGATGACGAGGACACCGGCGCCGCTCTTCGCCAGGTCGTCGATGATGCGGTAGATCTCGGACTTGGCGCCGACGTCGACGCCGCGGGTCGGCTCGTCGAGGATCAGCACGGCGGGCCGCGTTTCGAGCAGCCGGGACAGCAGGCATTTCTGCTGGTTGCCGCCCGACAGCGAACCGACGGTGATGTCCGGCCCCGCGACCCGGATCTTCATCGCCGCGATGGCGTCGCGGCAGCGCAGCAGCATCTTCTTGAGGTCGAGGACGCCGGCCCTGGCGTCCTTCTGGCAGATCATCAGGTTGATGTTGTCCTTGGCCGACATGTCGAGCAGCACGCCCTCGGCCTTGCGGTCCTCGGTCAGGTAGACCAGGCCCGAGTCGATCGCGTTCTGCGGCGAGCGGATCTGCACGGACTTGCCCGCCAGCCTGATCTCGCCCGTTTTATGCGGATCGGCGCCGAACAGCATGCGGGCCATCTCGGTGCGGCCCGCGCCCACCAGGCCCGCGAGCCCCAGGACCTCGCCCGGGTGCAGGTCGAAGGACACGTCGCGAACGCGCTTGCCGTCGCCGATCCCGCGTACTTCGAGGACCGGGGGGGCGTTCGGCTTGAAGCGGTGGCTTTTCTTGTAGAAGGACGAGAGGTCGCGGCCGACCATCATCCGCACCACCACGTCGGGCGTCATCTCGCTGCGCAGGATGGTGCCCACGTAGGTGCCGTCGCGCAGCACCGACACGCGGTCGGACAGCTCGTAGACCTCCGCCATCCGGTGGGAGATGTAGATGATCGCCAGGCCGTCGCTTCGCAGCTGGCGCACGATGTCGAACAGCTTGTCGGACTCGCGCGACGACAGGGCCGTGGTCGGCTCGTCCATGACCAGGATGCGCGAGTTGGCGTGGACCGCGCGGGCGATCTCGACCATCTGGCGTTCGGCGATCGAGAGCGAGCCCACGAGGGTCTGCGGCGTGAAGGCGGCACCGAGCCTCTGCAAAACACCCTTCGAGCCTTCGACCATCGCGGCCCGGTCGATGAGCCCGACCTTTCTCGGCTCCCGGTTGAGGTAGATGTTCTCGGCCACAGTCAGGTTCGGCGACAGCGCCAGTTCCTGGTAGATGATGGAGATGCCGGCCTCGCGCGCCTCGATCGGCCCGTTGACCTTGATCGGCTTCCCGGCGACGCGGATCTCTCCGCCCGGGTCGGCCTGGTAGGCGCCCGACAGCGTTTTCATCAGCGTCGACTTGCCGGCGCCGTTCTCGCCCATCAGGGCGTGGACCTCGCCCGGGTAGATCGTGAGTTCGACGTTCGAGAGAGCCTTCACGCCCGGGAAGGTCTTGGAAATGTTTCGCATTTCCAGGATCGGCGCGGCCTGCGCCGTTCTCGGGACGGGAATCGCGGCGCCGTCGTCCATGGACTCCCTCCCCGGCGCCTTTTGGGACGGCGCTCGACCTTTTCACGAACTAACCTACGCGCCGCTCGACCGAACGCAAGCGGCGCATCGTCTCGTCCGCAAAAAACTACGCGCCGAAGGAGTTAGAAGCCCAGGATGGCCTTCGCGCTCGACAGGGTCTGGTAGACGCCCCACAGCAGCGGCACCCCGACCGCGGCCCAGGCGAGCAACGCCGTAGCGTTGAACCATCCCGTACCGATGGCGAGGTCTCCCGCGTGAACCCCCGCCGTCACGGGCCCCTTGGCGGGTGCCAGCCCCTTGTCGAACCAGCGCGCCGCGACGGGTCTCACCAGCGCGTTGCAGACCAGACCCACCACCAGCAAGGCCGCGAGGTAGTCCATGGTCCGGTCGTAGACCAGGGCGCGGTCGACGCCCGAGGCAAGCTCGTGGTCGCGTATGGTGCCCACGATCAGCGGGCCCACCACGCCCGCGACCGACCAGGCGGTGAGCAGGCGCCCGTGGATCGCGCCCACGAACTGCGTGCCGAACAGGTCGGCCAGGTAGGCGGGAACCGTCGCGAAACCACCGCCGTACATGGACAGCAGCACGCAGAACGACAGGACGAACAGGGCCTGCAGCCCGGCGTGCGCGAGGCTCGGCGTCACCGCGTAGAGCACGATGCCGAGCGCGAAGAAGATGACGTAGGTGGCCTTGCGACCGATCCGGTCGGACACCGAGGCCCAGGCGAAGCGCCCGCCGATGTTGAACAGCGACAGGAGGCCGACGAAGCCGCCCGCGACCGCCGCGACCTGCAGCTTGGAGGGCGCGTCCAGGGCCGAGAGTCCCACGCCGGGGTGCCCCGCGAGCGAGCCCGCGAAGATCTCCTGCAGCATGGGCGAGGCCATCGACAAGATGCCGATGCCCGCCGACACGTTCATGCACAGCACCACCCACACCAGCCAGAACTGCGGGGTCTTGTGCACGTCGGCGAGGGCGAGGTTGCCCGCCGTCACCATGCGGCCTCCGGCCTTGGGGGTCCAGTTCGCCGGCGTCCAGGTCGCGGGCGGCACCCGATAGGCGAAGGCGCCCGCCGCCATGAAGCAGAAATAGATCGCGGCCATCACGAGCAGCGTGGGGGCGACGCCCACCGACTGGCCGTCGGCGAAATGCGCCATCAGCTTGTTGGCGAGCGGGGAGCCGATCATCGCGCCGCCCCCAAAACCCATGACCGCCATGCCGGTCGCCATTCCGCGCCGGTCGGGGAACCACTTCACCAGCGTGGACACGGGGGAGATGTAGCCGAGGCCGAGGCCGACGCCGCCGAGCCCGCCGATGCCCAGCCAGATCAGCCAGAGCTGATGTAGCACCACGCCAAGCGCCGCCACCACGAAGCCGCCGCTCCAGCACAGCGCCGCCACGAAGCCGGCCTTGCGGGGACCTGCGCGTTCGAGCCAGCTGCCGAACAGCGCCGCGGAAATGCCCAGCACCACGATGGCGAGCTCGAAGGTGACCAGCAAGTCGCTCACCGCCCAGTCGCAGGTCGTCGAGACCAGGCTGGACCAGATCGATTGGCCGGGGCAGGCGAGGGGCTTGGACACGCCGACCGCGCGCGACAGCGGCAGCCAGAACACGCTCAGCCCGTAGGCCATGCCGATGCACAGGTGGATGGCGAGCGCCGCGGGCGGCACGAGCCATCGATTGAAGCCGTGGCCCGCGACCGTCCGGTCCCGGTCGAACAGGCTCCCCGTCCGCGTCGTGGACGTTTCCAAGGCGATGGATTGCGCCATGGTGATCTTCCCTCCCGCTACCGCCGCCCGTCCAGGCGGTCACTCCCAATCTGACCTCGATCGACTTCAAGGACGAGATGGCCCGCCCGTCGGTTGATCGAAGCTGTCTATCAACCCCGCGCGTGGTTCGCGTCAGGTCACATCCGCGCGGGCCGGACGGCGGCCGCGTAATCTTCGATCATTGTGCGCGACAGGTGACCGGGCGTGAACCGGTGCGGACCGATCTCCGACACTGGGGTGACCTCCGCGCCCGTGCCGCAGATGAAGCATTCCTCGAAGGTTGACAGCTCGTCGGGCATGATCCGCTGCTCCGCGACGTCGATGCCGCGGGCCCGGGCGAGACCGATCACGGTCTGCCGGGTGAGGCCGTTGAGGAAGCAGTCCGCGACCGGCGTGTGCAAGGCCCCGTCCCGGCTGAAGAACACGTTGGCGCCCGTACACTCGGCCACGCGGCCCTGCCAGTCGAGCATCAAGGCGTCGGCGTAGCCTTTGCGCTCCGCCCGGTGCTTGGAGATCGTGCAAATCATGTAGAGGCCGGCCGCCTTCGAATCGCACGGCGCGGTCCGCGGGTCGGGGCGGCGATAGTCGGCGATATCGAGCCGGATGCCGCGCATCTTCTCCTCGACATCAAACATGCTGGGCCATCGCCAGGACGCGATCGCCACGTGGATCGTCGCCTGCTGGGCCGCCACCGCCATCATCTCGCTGCCGCGCCACGCGATCGGGCGGACGTAGACGTCGCGGATGCCGTTGCGGGCGATGATCTCGGCTTTGGCCGCATCGAGCTGCGCGACCGAATAGGGGATGTCGAAGTCGAGCAGTTCGGCGGAGCGCTTGAACCGCTCGGAATGGGCGCTCGACTTGAAGATCACGCCGTCGTAGGCGCGCTCGCCCTCGAACACGGCGCTGCCGTAATGCAGCCCGTGGCTGAGCACGTGCAGCTTGGCTTGGGTCCAGGGCACGATCGATCCGTCCATCCAGATCACGCCGTCGCGGCGGTCGAAGGGCAGGATGGACATGATGCGCTCCCTTGCAGGTTTTGCTTCTGGCGCCGCACGGGCTTAGAAAGACCGCGGCCCGGGCCGAGGCCGCCGACCGTTAGCGTGGCCGGCCAAACTAAGTCAATTGTACTGACATATTCGAGGGCGGACGCTGTGCTGCATTCCGGGACGGCCACGGCTTCCCCGCCCGACGTGCCGGACGGGGAGGCCGAGCCGCTGTTCGACCTGATCGAGCTGATGTTCTTCGCCTACCGGGATTTCGTGGGCGACGCCGACCGGTTGCTCGACTCCTACGGCTTCGGCCGCGCGCACCACCGCGTGCTGCACTTCGTCCATCGGAACCCGGGGCTGACGGTGGCGGAGCTGCTCGACATCCTCCAAATCACCAAGCAGAGCCTCAACCGGGTCATGAAGGACCTGCTCGATGGAGGCTTGATCGCCGTGCGCTCGGGGGCGAGCGACCGCCGCCAGCGGCTGCTGTTCGCCTCACCCGAAGGCGCGCACCTCGCGCTCGACCTCGCACGGCTGCAATCGCGCCGTTTCCGCGCCGCGCTCGCGGGGCAGCCTCCCGGCCTGCGCGCCGAGGTGACGAGCTTCCTGCTCGGCATGGTGGACCCGACCGAGCGGGGCAAAGTGACAGGGCTGCTCCGGCCGGCCCAGGCCGCGTGCGATGCCGGGGAAAGGCCGTGAGCGCCGTAACGGTGGCCGACGGGGGGGCCGCGCCTCCCGCCGACGACGCCGCTCACGTCCTCGTGGTCGACGACGACCGCCGCATCCGCGAACTCCTGTCCCGCTTCCTGCGCCGCGAAGGCTACCGCGTGACACTCGCCGAGGATGCCGCGGAGGCGCGCACGCAACTCGGACTGTTCGCCTTTGACCTGATCGTGCTCGACGCCATGATGCCGGGCGAGAACGGCTTCGAGTTCGCGGCCGCCATGCGCGACACCTCCGCGGTGCCGATCCTGATGCTGACGGCGCGCTGGGAAGCCGAGGACCGCGTGCGCGGGCTGGAGGCCGGGGCGGACGACTACCTCGTCAAGCCGTTCGACCATCGCGAGCTGCTCCTGCGCATCGCTTCCATCCTGCGCCGCGCCACCCCGCCCCGGCCCGCGGGAGACGACCGGCTGGTGCGGTTCGGCGCCTTTCAGTTGAGTGTCGACCGGGGCGAATTGCGGCAGGGCGAGGAGGTGGTCCGCCTCACCGACCGCGAACGGGAAATGCTGCAGATGCTGGGGGCCCAGGCGGGCGAGACGGTGTCGCGCGAGGCGCTCGCGGGACCGGGGGCCGCGGCGGGCGAGCGCACCGTCGACGTCCTGGTCAACCGCCTGCGCCGCAAGATCGAGGCGGACCCGGCCAACCCGGCGCACCTGCAAACCGTAAGGGGGCTCGGCTATCGGCTACTCCTCAACCCATAGCGGCGGCCCCCGGCGCCTCGGCGTCGTCCGGCTGCCCTCCACGCTGCCCCGGCCCAGCGGCTGGTGGCGCAAGGTCACGCGCGCGATCGCCGACCTGCTGCCGAAGCGGCTCTACTCGCGCTCGCTGATGATCGTCATCGTGCCGATGGTGCTGCTCCAGTGCGTCATCGCCTTTTTCCTCATGGAGCGGCACTGGGAGTCGGTGACCTACCGCCTGTCGCAGGCGCTGACCCAGGACATCGCGGCGATCATCGACCTCAACCACGGCACGTCGCAGGACAACCTCGACCGCGTGGCCTTCGAGCGGCTGGGGCTCGACGTCGACTTCCTGCCCCGCCAGGATCTGCCCGAGCCTCTCCCCACGCCCTTCTTCGCCTTCTCCCTGCTCGACCGCTCGCTGTCCAACGAGATCCGCCGGCAGATCGGCCTGCCGTTCTGGATCGATACGGTGAGCCGGGAAAGGATGGTGGAGATCCGCGTGCAGCTGGGCGACGGCGTCCTCCGGGTCATCGCGCCGCGCTCGGCCGCCTACGCGTCCAACTCGCACATCTTCATCGTGTGGATGATGGGCACGTCCGTGGTTCTGCTGGCGGTGGCGATCGCCTTCCTGCGCAACCAGATCAGGCCCATCCTCCGGCTCGCGGTCGCGGCCGAGAACCTCGGCAAGGGCCGTTGGGTCGACTACCGCCCGGGCGGCGCACTCGAGGTGCGCCGGGCGGGTTACGCGTTCATGGAGATGCGGCGGCGCATCGAGCGCACCATCGACCAGCGCACCACCATGCTCAACGGGGTGAGCCACGATCTCGGCACCATCCTGACGCGGTTCAAGCTGTCGCTCGCGCTGCTGGACGAGAGCCCCGACGGGGAGGCGCTGCTGCGCGACGTGGACGAGATGGGCCGCATGCTGAACGCCTATCTCGCCTTCGCGCGGGGCGACGCGGGCGAGGACTCCGCCCTCGTCGACATCGGCGCGCTGCTCGACGAGCTCAGGGCGGACGCCGAGCGGCACGGCCGGGACGCCACCATCGCGATCGCGGGGGAGACCTCGGTGATGGTGCGTCCCGACGCCTTCAAGCGCTGCCTCGCCAACCTGGTCGGCAACGCGCTGCGCTACGGCCGGACGATCCGGCTCGACGCGTCCCGCGACGGGCGCTTCCTCACCGTCAACGTGGACGACGACGGTCCGGGCATTCCGCCCGACCAGCGCGACGAGGTGTTCCGTCCCTTTCACCGGCTCGACCAAGCGCGCAACCAGGACCACGGCGGCGCGGGCCTCGGCCTCGCCATCGCGCGCGACATCGCCCGCTCGCACGGCGGGGACGTGCATCTGACCGACAGTCCGCTGGGCGGGCTGCGCGCCACGGTCCGGGTGCCGATCTAGATGGCTGCCGGACCTGGAGCCGCGCCGCCGCCGCGCCAATTGAAGGGCATCGCCGGTCCCACAACAGTCGGGTCACAATGATCAACGTCAAAGCCTACGCCGTCCAGTCGGACACGTCGCCGGTTGCGCCTTTCTCCCTCCAGCGGCGGGACCCCGGTCCGCACGACGTCCAGATCGACGTCCTCTACTGCGGCGTCTGCCACTCCGACCTGCATCAGGCGCGCAACGATTGGGGTAATTCGCTCTACCCGATGGTGCCGGGCCACGAGATCGTGGGCCGGGTCGTGGCGGTAGGCGAGCACGTGACGAAGCTCAAGGCCGGCGACCACGCCGCCGTGGGCTGCATGGTGGATTCCTGCCGGCGCTGCGAGCCCTGCGAGGCCGACCTGGAGCAGTATTGCGTCGAAGGCTGCACGGTCACCTACAACGGCAAGGAGCGCGGCACGGGACAGCTCACCTTCGGGGGCTATTCCGAGCAGATCGTCGTCGAGCAGCGCTTCGTCGCCAAGGTGGATCCCTCGCTCGACCTGAGCGCCGTCGCTCCCTTGCTCTGCGCCGGCATCACGACCTATTCGCCGTTGCGGCACTGGAAGGTCGGCCCTGGCCAGACGGTCGGCGTCGTCGGCCTGGGCGGCCTCGGACACATGGGGGTCAAGTTCGCCAAGGCCTTCGGCGCCCACGTCACCATGGTGACGACCTCGCCCGAGAAGGGCGAGGACGCCCTCCGGCTCGGGGCCGACGACGTGCTGCTGTCGCGCGACGCCGACGCCATGGCGAAGGCCAAAGGGACGTTCGACTTCCTGCTCAACACCATCCCCGTCGGGCACGACGTCAACCCTTACATGAACCTGCTCAAGCTCGACGGCGCCATGGTGATCGTGGGCGCGCTCACGCCGCTCGACCCCGTGCTCGGCGTCAACCTGATCGCGGGCCGCAAGACCCTGGCGGGTTCGGGCATCGGCGGCATGGCCGAGACCCAGGAGATGCTGGATTTCTGCGCCGCGAAGGGGATCGTGAGCGACGTGGAGGTGATCCGCATGCAGGACATCAACGCGGCCTACGAGCGCCTGCTCAAGAACGACGTGCGCTATCGCTTCGTGATCGACATGGCGTCGCTCAAGGACGCGGCCTGATCCCGCGCCGCCGTCCGCGCCTTCGCGGACGGGCGGTGCTTGCGGTCCTTCCCGGCCGGGTATATCGCCCGGCCGGATAGGAAGCGGACGGGCCTGCGCCCAGCTTCCGCGCACGCGAGGCGACGCGATGACACTCAGGACCTTCGCGGCGCGGCTGCGGATCGACCCCTACATCCTGGCCATCGTGGGCATGGTCGTGCTCGCCACGATCCTCCCCGCGCGAGGTGCGGCGGCCCCGATCGTGGGCACGGTCACGACGCTCGCCATCGCGCTGCTGTTCTTCCTCTACGGTGCACGGCTGTCGCGCAAGGCGGTGGTGGCGGGGCTCACCCACTGGCGGCTGCAATTGCTGGTGTTCCTGAGCACCTTCGTGTTCTTCCCCGTGCTCGGCCTGATCGCCAGCGTCGTTCTGAAACCCGTGCTCGGCGCGCCGATGGCGGCGGGCCTCCTCTACCTGTCGATGCTGCCCTCCACCGTGCAGTCCTCCATCGCGTTCACCTCCATCGCGCGGGGCAATGTCGCGGCGGCGCTGTGCAGCGCCTCGGTGTCGAACCTGCTCGGCGTCCTGGTGACGCCGCTGCTCGTGGCGCTGCTGATGAGCGCGCACGGCGGCTTCTCGGCCGACGCGATCCGCGACATCGCGCTGCAGCTCTTCCTGCCCTTCCTGCTCGGCCAGGGTGTGCGGCGCTGGATCGGCCCGTGGCTCGAACGCAACCGGAGGCTGACCGGCTTCGTAGACCGCGGCTCCATCCTGCTCGTGGTCTATTCCGCCTTCAGCGAGGGCGTGGTGGCGGGCCTGTGGCACCAGGTCGACGCCCTGAGCCTCGCTGTGCTGCTCGTCGCCAACCTCGTCCTGCTCGCCGTCGTGCTCGCCGTCACGACGGCCGCGAGCCGCCTGCTCGGCTTCTCCAAGGCCGACGAGATCGCCATCGTGTTCTGCGGGTCGAAGAAAAGTTTGGCGAGCGGGCTGCCCATGGCCAATATCCTGTTCGCGGGGCAGGCCGCGATCGGGCCGGTGGGATTGCTGGTGCTGCCGCTGATGCTGTTCCACCAGGTGCAGCTGATGGCCTGCGCGGCGCTCGCCAAGCGCTACGCGAGCCGGTCGGAGGATCCGATGGGCGAGGTGTCGGCCGTTTCTGCCCGGGCCGCCTCCGCGCGGACCTGACCCGCGGCGTCAAGCTGCGCGCGCAGCGCGGTGGAGGAGGCCGTCGAGCGCGGCCCGTGGATGAACACGAAGGCGGGCGGCCGGGCACCCACGAGTGCCGGCGCCTCGTTCTCCCGGAGCCGGCCCCGCGCCATGACGGTGGCGGCACGTCCCCGCGTGGCGTTGAAGGTCGATCCCGGCCGGTCCACCACCGCGAGCGGCACGGCCGCCACGAAGGCCCGCCAATGCTTCCAGCGGTGCAGCTGGCCGAGGATGTCGGCCCCCATGATCCACACGAAGCCCGCCTCCGGGCAGCGCCCCTGCAGGTAACGTACGGTCCGCACGGAATAGCGGCTGCCCAGGGCCTCCTCGAAGCCGGTGACGTCGATGCGGGGATGGTCCGCGACGGCCCGCGCGGCGGCAATCCGCTGCGTCAGGCTCGCCAGCCCGCGCTTTTCCTTGAGCGGGTTGCCGGGTGTCACCAGCCACCAGACCCGGTCGAGCCGGAGCCGCTTCATCGCGGCCAGGCTGGCGAGCCGGTGTCCCTCGTGGGCCGGGTTGAAGCTGCCGCCGAACAGGCCGATGCGGCAACCTCGGCCGACCGGTGGAAGGACGGGGAAGCGCCAGCCTCGTTCCGGGGCGCTTCCGTCCGGGGTCGGCGTCACGGCCGCAGCTGGCCCGTGCCGCGGACGCGGTAGTTGAAGGAAGTCAGCTGCTCGACGCCCACGGGGCCCCGCGCGTGCATGCGGCCGGTCGCGATGCCGATCTCGCCGCCGAAGCCGAACTCGCCGCCGTCGGCGAACTGCGTGGACGCGTTGTGGACCACGATGGCCGAGTCGACGCGCGCCAGGAAGGCTTCGGCCCGGGCCCCGTCCTCCGTCACGATGCAGTCGGTGTGGTGCGACCCGTAAATTTCGACGTGCTCGATCGCCGCGTCCAGCCCGTCCACGACACGGCAGCTCAGCACGCTGTCGAGGTATTCGGTGCGCCAGTCCTGCTCCGTGGCGGCTGTCACGCGCGGGTCGACGGCGCGCGTTTCCGCATCGCCGCGCACCGCGCAGCCCGCGTCGAGCAGCGCTCGCACGAGCGGCGCCAGGTGGGTGGCGGCGCAGGCGCGGTCCACCAGCAGGGTTTCGGCCGCGCCGCAAACGCCCGTGCGGCGCAGCTTCGAGTTGAGCACGATGGCCCTGGCCTTCTCCAGGTCCGCGGCCCCGTCCACGTAGACGTGGACCACCCCCTCAAGATGCGAGAACACG